>JAEZHZ010000123.1 GCA_023436745.1 Pseudomonadota bacterium
CGCATCGACACGCCGCGCGGCGAGATCAACACGCCGGCCTTCATGCCGGTGGGTACGGCCGGCACGGTCAAGGCGATGTATCCGGAACAGGTGCGGGAGACCGGCGCCGACATCCTGCTCGGCAATACCTACCATTTGATGCTGCGGCCGGGCGCCGAGCGCGTGGCGCGGCTCGGCGGGCTCCACACGTTCATGGACTGGGAACGTCCGATCCTGACGGACAGTGGCGGCTTCCAGGTGATGTCGCTCGCCAAGCTCCGGAAGCTCACCGAGAAGGGCGTCACCTTCAAGTCGCACATCGACGGGTCGGCCTATGAGCTGACCCCCGAGCGCTCGATCGAGATCCAGACGCTGCTCGACAGCGACATCATCATGCAGCTCGATGAGTGCATCGCCCTGCCTGCCGAGCGCAAGGAGATGGAGCGGGCGATGGAGCTGTCGCTGCGCTGGGCTGACCGCTCCAAGACGGCCTTCAACAACCAGCCGAACCGTGCGCTGTTCGGCATCGTGCAGGGTGGCGACGACGCCGATCTCAGGGCGCGCTCCGCGGGGGGGCTCAAGTCGATCGGTTTCGACGGCTATGCGGTGGGTGGGCTCGCGGTGGGCGAGCCGCAGGAGGTGATGTTCCGCGTGCTCTCCGAGGTCACTCCGGAACTGCCGCAGGATCGCCCGCGCTACCTGATGGGCGTCGGTAAGCCCGACGACATTCTCGGCGGCATCGAGCGCGGCATCGACATGTTCGACTGCGTGCACCCCACGCGCGCCGGCCGTCACGGACATGCCTACACGCGCTTCGGCGTCATCAACCTCAAGAACGCCCGCCACAAGGACGACCCGCGCCCCCTGGACGAGGAGTCTCCCAACCCCAACTGCCGCCGCTGGAGCCGCGCCTACCTCCATCATCTCGTCAAGAGCTAGGAGATACTGGCGGCGATGGTGCTTTCGCAGATCAACCTCAGCTATTATCAAGAGCTGACGGCTGGGGCGCGCGCCGCCATCGAGGCAGGCCGGATCAACGATTTTGCGGCAGAGACGCGGGCGGCATGGGCCGCCGGCGACCTGCCTGCGCTGTAACAAGGGAAGACGTCATGGCAAAGGGCTCGCGCGACGAGGTTCTCAACCCGCTGACCAAGCACCGCAAGCGGATCAGCGACATCACCATGCGGGAGATGTTTGCGCTCGACCCGAACCGCTTCCAGCGCTTCTCGGCCACGGGCGCAGGGATATTGCTCGACTATTCCAAGAACCGCATCGACGAGGACGTCATGGCGGCGCTGTTCGAGCTGGCGCGCGCTGCCGGTGTCGAGGAACGGCGCACCCAGATGTGCGAGGGCGAGCATATCAACATCACCGAAGACCGTGCGGTGATGCACATGGCGCTGCGCTACCAGGGCGACAGGCCGGTGACCGTCGATGGCCGCGATGTGATGCCCGACGTGCGCGGGGTGCTCGCCGCCATCGAAGCCTACAGCAACGGCGTTCGCGACGGCTCGATCCGTACTCACAGCGGCGAGACCTTCACCGACATCGTCAATATCGGCATCGGTGGCTCGGACCTCGGGCCGGCGATGGTGACGCTGGCGCTCGAGCCGTACACCCGGCCCGACCTGCGCGCGCACTACGTGTCGAATGTCGATGGCGCCCATATCCACGACACCCTCAAGCGACTCGACCCGAAGCGCACGCTGTTCATCGTCGCGTCCAAGACCTTCACCACCGACGAGACCATGACCAACGCCCATTCGGCGCGGAAGTGGCTGGCAGATGCCATCGGCGAGGAGGCGGTGCCGAGCCATTTCGCAGCGGTGTCCACCAACATTGCGGCGTGCAGTCAGTTCGGCATCCGCGAAGACCGCATCTTCGGCTTCTGGGCCTGGGTCGGCGGCCGCTACTCGGTCTGGTCGGCCATCGGCCTGCCGGTAGCTCTTGCGGTGGGATACGACAACTTCGCCGCCTTCCTCCGAGGTGCAGACGCTATGGACCGGCACTTTCTCGAAAGCCCGCTGGAAAAGAACCTGCCGGTGATCATGGGACTTCTCGGCGTCTGGTACCGCAACGCCTGGGGCTTCTCCACCCATGCGGTGCTGCCCTATGACCAGCGCCTCAGCCGCTTCCCGGCCTACCTGCAGCAGCAGGACATGGAATCCAACGGCAAGTCGGTGACGCTCGCTGGCAAGAAGGTCGAGTGGTCGACCGGCCCGATCGTGTGGGGCGAGCCCGGCACAAATGGCCAGCACGCCTTCTACCAGCTGATCCATCAGGGCACGGATGTGATCCCCTGCGATTTCCTGATCGCAGCCCGTCCGCACGAGTCCCTGCCGCCGCACCACGACAAGCTCGTCGCCAACGTCCTCGCGCAGTCTGAAGCCCTGATGCTGGGCAAGACCAAGGCGGAGGTGGTCGAGGAGCTGAAGGCGCAGGGTCTCGGCAAGGACACGATCAAGGAACTGGCACCCCACAAAGTGTTTCCCGGCAACCGGCCATCCAACACCCTGTTCTACCCGCAGCTGACCCCCGAGACGCTGGGCTCGCTGGTGGCGCTCTACGAGCACAAGGTGTTCGTGCAGGGCGTGATCTGGAACGTGAACTCCTACGACCAGTGGGGCGTTGAACTCGGCAAGCAGCTCGCCAAGGCGCTGCTCCCGAAGGTGCAGGGCGAGGCGGGTACCGAGGGGCACGACAGCTCCACCCGTGGGCTGGTCGGCTACTATCTCGCCAACAAGGGACCAGCCGCGTGACCATCACCACCGAGGAGCAGCTGGAGAAGCTCAAGGCCATCGGCCGGATATGCGCCATCGTGCGCGATGCGATGGCCGAGGCCATGCGTCCCGGGATGACCACGGCGGAGCTCGACGACCTGGGCCGGGTGCTGCTGGAGCAGCATGGCGCTCGCTCGGCCCCGATCCTCACCTACGACTTCCCAGGCCACACCTGCATCTCGGTCAACGAGGAGATCGCCCACGGCATCCCCGGCGATCGGGTGCTGGAAGGCGGCGACCTGGTCAATATCGACGTGTCGGCCGAGAAGGACGGCGTCTTTGCGGATACCGGCGCGTCGTTCGTCCTCGGCGGCGGCGACGGGCGGCTCGAGGCGCTGTGCCGTGATGGCAAGAAGGCGATGTGGGCCGGCATCCGCGCCGTCAAGGCTGGCGCTCCCTTCGCTGACATCGGCGATGCGATCGGCAAGGTGGCCAAGAAGGGTGGCTACACCCTGATCCGGAACCTCGCCAGCGACGGCGTCGGTGACAGCCTGCACGACGAACCGGGTGAGATCCCGACATGGCCGGACCGCTCGGAGCGTCGCCGCATGGGTAACGGCCTGGTCTTCACCATTGAGCCATTCCTGTCGCTCGGCGGCCGCATGGCGGACCAGAAATCCGATGATGACGAGTGGACGCTGGTGGCC
>JAEZHZ010000154.1 GCA_023436745.1 Pseudomonadota bacterium
GTCTCGCCCCGACCGATATCGCCACCGTCGAAGCCGATGAGCGCCTTGCGCCCCACCAGTCCCCGGGCCTTGGCGTGTCGCACCTCTTCATCAATCTGCGCGAAGACAGCGGCAGCGTTCTCGCCACCAACCCGGACCTGCGCCACGCTCTCGAGCTGTCGCTCGACCGCAATGCGATCAACCAGGTTGCGTTCGACGGCGTCTTCACTGCTGACAACCAGATGCTGAACCCCAGCAATCCGTTCTACAGCAAGTCGCACCCGATGCCTGCGCGCGATGTTGAAGCCGCCAAGGCCCTGATCGAGAAGTCGGGCGTTTCCGAGCCGGCCATCGAGATCACCTATGAGAACTCGCTGACCGACGGTCGCGTGGCCCAGATCATCCAGGCAATGGCTTCAGAAGCCGGCTTCAAGGTTGAACTCCTGCCACTCGAAACCACCTCGGCCATCGAGCGCTACCAAGCGGGCAACTTCGCTCTGTACATCGGTAACTGGAGCGGCCGCGCCGACCCGGATCCGACCCTGAGCACCTTCTTCGGTTCGGCCGGTAGCCAGAATCTCAACGGCTACAAGAACGAGGAGCTCGATGCGGTTCTGGCAGAAGCCCGCAGCGAGACCAACAACGACGCGCGTGCAGAGCTCTACGCCAAGGCAACGGACATCCTTCTGTCCGATCTGCCGACCATCCCGCTCTACCACCCGTCCTGGTTCTACGTTGCCCGCGCAGACGTCGAAGGCATCCAGATCTATCCGGATGGCCTCCTTCGCGTTACCGGCGTCAAGCCGGCCAATTAAGCCAAACTCATGCGGGGCGCCTCTTGGGCGCCCCGACATTTCCGCAAGGGCTTGCGAATGCTAACATTCATCCTGCGGCGGTTACTCGCTGCCATCCCGACGCTGCTGATCCTCTCCGTTTTCGTCTTCCTGCTCCTGCAACTGCTGCCGGGCGATCCCGCGCTCGCGCTTGCGGGCGAAGACCGCGACCCTGTGGTCGTAGAGCAGATCCGCGCGAAATACGGGCTCGATCAGCCACTGCCGATACAGTACCTGACCTGGCTTGGCTCGGTGCTGCAGGGTGATTTCGGAACGTCCATCCGCACCCGCCTGCCGATCGGCGAGATGCTGGCCCAGCGCCTTCCCGTCACGCTTCAGCTTTCACTCCAGGCCATGCTGATTGCCATCTTGATTGGCGTGCCGGCTGGCGTGATCGCCGCGGTCAAGCGCGGCTCCTTCATTGACCTTGCGGTCACGACCGTTGGACTTGCCGGTCTTTCGGTTCCCAGCTTCTGGCTCGGCATCATGCTGATCATGGGCTTTGCCGTGTCACTCGGCTGGCTGCCCAGCGGCGGCTTTGTCAGCTTTGCTGAATCGCCTCTCGACAACCTCGCCTATACGCTGCTCCCGAGCCTCGTTCTCGGCACCGCCGCCGCCGCGATCATTATGCGCCACACGCGCAGCTCAATGCTCTCGGTCCTCAAGCAGGACTTCATCCGCACCGCCCGCGCCAAGGGCCTTGATGAGGGCAAGGTCGTCACCCGGCATGGCCTCCGCAACGGCCTGATCCCCGTGGTCACCACGGGTACGCTCCATCTCGGCGAACTGCTCTCAGGGGCCGTGCTGACCGAGCAGGTGTTCGGCATCCCAGGCTTTGGCAAGATGATCGTCGATGGCGTCTTCAGCCGCGACTATGCCGTGGTGCAGGCCGTGGTGCTGTGCTCCGCCGTCATCTTCCTGCTGCTCAGCCTCATCTCCGATATCCTCTATGTCAAACTCAGTCCGAGGTTGCAGTCATGACCGCTGAGATTGCAGCGCCCGCGGCCGTGCCTGGCCAAAAGAGCTTCCTGCGTCGCGTGCTCTCGCAGCGCAGCGCCGTGGTTGGCCTCGTCATCGTCGCGTTCTTCACGCTTGTGGCCATCTTCGCGCCGCTGATCGCCCCTTACGATCCGAACCTCACGGACTGGTTGAAGGTGCGCCAGGCACCATCGGCCCTGCACTGGATGGGCACGGACGACCTTGGCCGTGACGTGCTCTCCCGCGTCATCTTCGGGGCACAGGCGTCCCTGCTCGCCGGGCTTATTGCGGTTGTGATCGCCATTCTGGCCGGGCTGCCGCTCGGTCTCATCGCCGGCTATTTCGGCGGCTGGATCGATGCGGTAATCTCGCGCTGCACCGATGCCTTGTTGGCATGCCCTTTCCTGGTGCTCGCCATCGCTCTCGCTGCCTTCCTCGGTGCGAGCCTTGAGAACGCGATGATCGCGATTGGTATCTCGGCAATGCCGATCTTCATCCGCCTTGCGCGCGGACAGGTTCTCTCAATCAAGAACGAGGACTTCGTGACTGCGGCGCGAGGGCAGGGGATGCGTGACAGAAACATCATTGTCTCGCACGTGCTGCCGAACGTTGTGACGCCGGTTGTCGTTCAGGCGACAATCACCATGGCAGTCGCCATCCTCGCAGAAGCCAGCCTAGCCTTCCTCGGCCTTGGCCAGCGTCCCCCAGCCGCCTCATGGGGCAGCATGCTCGACGTTGCGCGTCAGTTCATGGGTGAGGCGCCGTGGATGTCGGTCTGGCCGGGTCTCGCCATCGTGACCATCGTGCTCGGCTTCAATCTGCTCGGCGACGGGCTTAACGATGCCCTCAATCGGCAGGAGGATTGAAGGCCTCTTGCCCGCGCCGTGATATGCTCTAGCCTGCCAGACGCGCTTCAGCGCGCCGCGGCGGGTTCTTCTTCGTCGAAGTGCCGGACGTAGCTTTCCGCGGAGCGCAGCCATGAGGTGACCGGTTCTGGTGCCGGGCGTGGGCGGCGAGACAGCATGGCGGCTTCAGTGCGGTTGTTCACGGCAAGCTTGCGCATGATCTCGCGCACATGCACCTTCACCGTGGACTCCTGGACGTCGAGTTGACGGGCAATGTGCTTGTTGGAGCTGCCCTGACGAAGCCGCTCGAGCACTTGCTCCTGCCTTGGTGTTAGCTCGCCGGTGACCGTGAACTCCGTCGGCACAGCCTTTGGCCCCTGGAGCAGCGCTTCCCGCGGAAAATATGTCCCGCCGCAACTCACGAACGAGAATGCCTGCATAGCGACTTCAGGGTCCACGGAGGTGGACATGAAGCCGTGCTTACCGAGTTGTGCGGCGCGAATGGCCTCTTCGGGCTCCACGCGATCGGACAGGACGATGCAGGGAACCGAGGGGAAGCGGCGTGCCACCGCAACTGCCCACTGGCCTGCCGGCCCGTCACGGAGGGAAGCGCCTCCGGTGCTCAGGATGACCAGTTTGGTTACCTCGCAGTCCAGGTCGAGGAGGTCCAGCTCCGCGGGACTAATTGCTACGACTTCCGCTCCGGTTTCGCAGGTCCACTGTTGAACAAGAGCCGTCAGGCTCGCGCGGCGAAGAACAAAATTGTCTATTACAACTACTTTGCACTTTTTATTTTGTTTCATTTTACGCTTTCCCCCAGCAGTTCAGCAGGCGTAACGGTTCGTTAGGGGTAATGAAGCACGGATTGCGACGGCACGGAAGTATTAGCAGAGGTGTATACCTGAAGTATCCGTATATATACATGGGTATACGCCTATCGCTCTTCGGCGTCTGTCACACCCTCTTTTGATGCTTGAATGAACTCTGCCAGGCTCGTTCGGTCGTGAACATTGAGTATCCGGAAAACGGCCTGTATGTGTGCTTTTACCGTTCCTTCGGTAAGTTGCAGCAATTGTGCAATCTGCTTGTTAGTCTTTCCGGATATTACCAGTTCAATTACTTCACGCTGGCGGGATGTCAGTCGTTCTTCATTATTGCGAAGAGAAGATCGCAGCGGATGATCGGCGTCTGCACCGTCCGTACTCTGCACCTGAGACAGAAGTGGCGGCACGTAAATGTGCGCACTTGCAATGGTAGCGAGTGCTTGGGTCGCCTCGTCGAGGAACAAGGATCTGGGCAGATAGCCGTGAAGTCCCGCGGACAAGGCGGAGAGTATATCCTCCCTCCGCTCTGATTCAGCCACGACTGCTAGCCGCATCTGGGGGTATGTGATGCGGAGACTGGCAATCTCTGCAAGGTTGCCGTCCGATAAAGATATGTCGAAGATGGCAAGCTGGAAGGTGGAGTTCTGGGCGAGCTCCTGAAGCGCTCGTGGAAAGCTGCCAACAAGTATGACTTTGGAATACCCGGCTTCAATTAGAAGTCGCGATAACGTGGAGCTATACAGCTCATGGCTGTCGGCGATAAGAGCAATTGAAGTCTGTGGCTTCGTCATGCGTCTCTCCGGGCAGAAAGTATACCGTCTCTTTCATTCTATTTCCACGGAGAATATTTCTACGCGTTTCTACATACGCATATTGTAGGAAGAAGGCTCCATCACACCTCATCGATTCAGCAAGTCGTTGTCGCACAACGATTCTGTTGCCCATTGCTGCAGTATGGCGCCGGACAGTGTAAGCATTGCACTAAACTGTGAACGATTGCGTTAAAGACTTTTGCGCCGGCGCCGGATGGATGGGCGACTCCGCCTGATCTGTTCCGGCGTATGTCTTTGAGGGTTCATACGGCCAGTTCGGCCACCCTGCGGCGGAGGTAGGATGCATATTCCGTCTGCCCCAGTGACTTGGCGCGGGACAGCAGTGTGTCGGATGTGAGCCAGCCCATCTCAAGCCCGATTTCCTCCGGGCATGCGATCTGAACCCCCTGGCGGCGCTCTACCGTGCGAACGAACGATGCAGCGTCATGAAGGCTGTCGGTGGTTCCGGTATCGAGCCAAGCATAGCCGCGGCCCAACTGGTAGACCGTCAGCTCGCCGCGGTGAAGGTAGTGGTTGTTGAGGTCCGTGATCTCCAGTTCGCCGCGTGGCGATGGCGCCAGTTCGCGAGCTACGTCGACCACGGTGTTGTCGTAGAAGTACAAACCGGTCACAGCCCAGTCCGATACCGGCAGTTCAGGTTTCTCGATAATGGAGGTGGCCCTGCCCGTGCAGGGATCGAAGGTGACCACGCCATAGCGCTGCGGATCCTCCACACGGTAGGCGAAGACGGCGGCTCCCTCCGTCTGGGATGCGGCCGAGCGGCAGAGCTCCGCGAGCCCCTCTCCAAAGAAGATGTTGTCCCCCAGCACCATGGCAACCCGGTCGTCGCCGATGAAGCTGCTTCCGATCACGAAAGCCTCAGCCAGACCCTTGGGTTCTGCCTGTTCGGCATAGGAGAAGCTGACGCCGAATGCAGACCCATCTCCCAGCAGTGCCTGGAACATGGGCAGGTCGCGCGGCGTCGAGATGATCAGTATCTCGCGGATGCCCGCACGCATCAGCACGCTCAACGGATAGTAGACCATCGGCTTGTCGTAGATCGGCAGGATCTGTTTCGACACGGCAATGGTCATGGGATAGAGGCGAGTACCATTGCCTCCTGCAAGTATGATGCCCTTCACCTCTAATCCCCCTCAGTAGCCGAAGCGTTCGGGCAGATACTGGCATCGGTTCAGAACGAGCCCGGCAAACTTGTCGTGCTGGAGAAGCTCCCGATGACAGATGTCGATATCGTCCAGGGTGGTGCGGCCCGCTGCTGCGACGAGCAGCATGCCGTCCACGGCCGGCATGACGGCCAGCGCGTCATCGGCAGCCAGCATCGGCGGCAGATCGAAGATCAGCAGGTCAAGGCCCAGCGACTGACGCAGCATCTCGATGCTTCCGCCGTTGACGCACTCGACCAGCAACTCCGCCGGCTGCGAAACTCGGACAGAGTTCGGGACCACCGCCAGATTCTGCCGCAGCCGGACGGCGCTATCGGCAAGGCCCTTGTGGCCGCGGAGGAAAGGCTCGATGTCGCTCTCCGTTTCGCACTTCAGGAGTCGTGCGATCTTCGGCCGGCGCAGGTCCAGATCCACGAGGCCGATGCGCAGGAACGGGAGCTGGGCGAAACTGAAGGCCAGGTTGAGGGCCAGCGTTGTCTTGCCGCAACCACCACGAGGGGATGTTACCGCGAGAGTTCCCCAGTTGAGCTCCCGGATTCTGGTGAGTAGCCGCGTACGCAGCATATCGATCTCGATATGCCGTGGATCCGCGCGGTACGCCGTGACGATCCGGCTGCGGGCCATACGCGTCACGTTCGGCATCAACTGGGGCAGGTCGGCCCAGGCCGGCGGGAAACCCGAGCCAGACTCCTCCCGGGTTTCGTGCAGCTTCGTCTCGGAAAGGCTTTCGATGGGGTGCGCTCCAGAAGACCTGAATTCATCCTGATCAAACGTCATGGGGAAGTCTTCACGCACTCGACACCTCACTGCCTTCGATGTGGCGGGACCACAGCCTCTTCCACAGGTGCCGGAGGGGAATCCTTGCCGGTATCTCTGGAATGCTTGCCAGGACCTCGATACCCAGCTTTCTCTCGATTTCGACGGAGCGCTGTGGCGTCCGGCTCAGGAACAGCGGACCCATGACCACAAGCAGCCCCAGCAGCAGGCCGGCGCCGCCGCCCGCGAAGGCGATCATCGACCGCTTCGGACCGATGGCGCGGTGTGGGGGAAGCGCCGGCTCGAGGAGCGTGAGGCGCTCACCCTTTGCGGCAGCGTCGATCTTCTCGCTGGCCGATGCTTCGGCGAGGCGGTTGAGTGCGGCGTCGAACAGCGTCTGGGCCATGTTGTGCTGGCGCTCCAGGTCGTTAAGCACCGTCTCGTTTGCCGGCGTGGCTTCAATCGACGTCGCGAGTTCGCTGTCGCTGGCCTTGGCTGATGCGATCTCTTCTGCAATCGCGCGAAGGCGGTCGTCGATCTCGGTCAGTTGCAGGTTGAGAGCAGAATCGATCCGTCCGTCGGTTTCCGTCGATGCCACGTTGGATGCCAACTGGGCTTCCAGTTGTTCGATCCTACGGGCGAGACTAAGCAGGGCAGGGCTGCCCTCGGCAAAGGTCAGTCTCTGCTGGCTCAGCGCCATCTTCATCTGTGCAAGCTGAGCCTGCTCCGGAGTCTGTTCGGCGCTACCTCCGGGCGTGCCGGTCTGACGGTAGTACTCAAGGTAGTTGGCCCGCCGCGAATGCAGGTCTGCCTGCTCCCGCTGCAGCGTCAGGATCCGTTCCTGAAGATTGACCTGCAGCAGCCGGCGGAATTCGAGCGTGTCGGGCAGGGCCATGACGTGCTCTGTCTTGTAGGCCTGCAACTGCGACGCCGTGGTCTTCACCTCCTGCTCGAGGCGAGCGGCCTCCTGACGATAGAATTCGAGGGCAGCTTCCGACTGTGCCGAGCGGCTCGCATGATCGCGCTGGAGAACCACGTCGGCGAGGTCGTTGCTCACCCTGGCCGCCAACTCCGGATTCTCCGCGTCAAAGGAAATGCCGAACCCGAGAGCGTTCTGGTCACCGGCGAACAGGATCGGCTCGAACGTGATCCGCGATCTCAAATCGTCCGCCATGCGATCGGGCGGAGGCACGGTCTCGGTGTAGATCGCGTTGCGATCAGCAAGTTCCAGCAGCGATCTGCGGGTGAACAACTCCTGCTGGAGAACCTGCAAACGGGCGAGCGCCGCCACCTGGCCGGGAATTTCACGCGCCTGCACCGTGACCAGCGGCATTTCCACCCGG
The DNA here is from genome assembly GCA_023436745.1 of Pseudomonadota bacterium. Lineage (GTDB taxonomy): Bacteria > Pseudomonadota > Alphaproteobacteria > Rhizobiales > Devosiaceae > Devosia. Next base: position 7,555 of record JAEZHZ010000154.1, read on the forward strand.
ATGGTGCTCGTGGCGCGATACACCGGCGGCAAGGACAGGGCATACGCGATCCCGGCGGCACTCACCGACCCTGCGACGAGCAGCAGTATCGGGAGGCGATGAAACAGTACAAAGGCGTAGTATCGCAGATCCGCGATGGTCATGGGCGGGCCCTCACCGGCGACTGCCGGCTAACTGGGGCTGATTGGGCCTATGGTGGCCCTGTTCCTCAATAACCAGCATGGGCTAGTGCCAGCCCGACTGGATTTCTGATCTAGTCCCCGATCAAATCGGGTGACAATTATCGGAGGCTGCAATGCCTAAGCGACGCGCAGCAGGTGTCTCGACCTTGGTACTTGCGGCAGCCGCCTTCCTGAGCAATACCGCGCTGGTCGAGCTGGTTGCGAACGAACTCTGGCCTCTGGGGCGCGTGCGGATCACGGTGGTGCAGTGGGCGCC
>JAEZHZ010000156.1 GCA_023436745.1 Pseudomonadota bacterium
TCGGCATCGAGCCGGGCACGTTCTTCCTCGAGGCGGCGGAGCTGCTCGTCGCGGTACTCGTCGAAGGCAGCGTTGCCGCTGGAGCGGGTGGAATGGGCGCGGAAGCCGTGGCGGCTGTTGGAGCTGCACCAGCTCTTGCCCTTGTTCCAGTAGGCCTGCGCCTTCTCGGGCGAGCCGCCGAACTTCTCGCCCCACAGGATGTAGCCGAGAACGGCGAGGCCGAGCGGCCAGAAGACGATGAAGCCCAGGACCATGAGGCCGATGGTCAGGGGCGACCATTGAGGTTTGATGATTGCAGTGGTCATTTCGAATGCGTTCTCCCAGTCACGAACAGGTGTAACGTGGTCCCGGCGGGGGCAGGATCAACCGTGTTCCCGTCGTTTTTTCTATCTTGAAATGGCCCGCACCCTCACTATGGGCCGCCCGGAGTAGCCGATGCCGACCAGTTCTGCCGCCGACAGCCTGCCCCTCCCGTCGAGCTGGCGGCCGCTTCGGCTCGAAACGCTGGTGCTTTTGCGCTGGCTGGCGATCGGCGGGCAGACCATCAGCGTCCTGTTCGTCGAGTTCGGCCTCGGTTTCCCGCTGCCGCTGCTCGAATGCCTGCTGCTGATCGGTGCGTCGGCGGCGTTCAACCTGTTCCTGGTGCTGCGATTCGGGGCCGCGCATCGGCCGTCCTCGCTGTTTGCGGCGGTGCAGATCGCCTTCGATCTGCTCCAGCTCTCGGGCCTTCTGGCCCTGACCGGTGGCCTGCAGAACCCGTTTTCCCTCCTGCTGCTCGCACCGGTCTCGGTGTCGGCCAGCATCCTGCCGCAGCGCTGGACCTTCGCCATCGCCCTGCTCACAGCCGGCCTTGCATCGATCCTGGCCGTCTGGCACCTGCCGCTGCCATGGCAGCCAGGCGAACAGCTCGGCTTCAACCGCGTCTTCGTCATCGGCATCTGGGTTTCGATCGTCAGCGGTGTCGCGTTCGTCTCGGCCTATACCAGCCGCGTGGCACACGAGGCCCGCCAGATCGCCGACGCCCTGGCGGCAACGGAACTTGCCCTGTCCCGCCGCGAGCAGTTGAGCGCGCTCGATGGTCTTGCGGCCGCTGCCGCCCACGAACTGGGCACGCCCCTCTCCACCATCGCGCTGGCCGCCAAGGAGATGCGGGCCGACGCCCCTCCCGGTAGCGACCTCGCCGCCGATGTCGAGCTGATCATCGAGCAGGCCGCCCGCTGTCGCGCCATCCTCGCCAAGCTGCGCAATCTGGGCGAGGAGGGCGGGGATCCCTTCGCTGCCGTGCCCCTCAACGATCTGCTGGCGGAAGTCACCCGCCCGCACGAGAACCGCGGCAAGGCCATCCTGTTCGACACCGAAAGCGGCACGGGACCGGCCCCCGTGTTCATCCGCAGTGTCGGCCTGCTCTACGGTCTCGGCAACCTGATCGAGAATGCCACGGACTTCGCCCGCGAGACCGTGCGGATCGAATCCGCCTGGGATGCCGATACCGTGACCGTCACCATCACCGACGACGGCGCCGGCTTTCCGCCCGAACTGATCACCCGGCTGGGCGAGCCCTACCTCACCACCCGGCCGCGCGATCCGCAGGGCCAGAATGCCCACCAGCCAGGCGGCCTTGGCCTCGGCATCTTCATCGCCAAGACCCTTCTCGAGCGTACCGGCGCTCGCCTCGCATTCGACAATGCCGATGGCACCACCCATGCCAGGGTGCGTATCCTGTGGCGTCGCGAGGATCTCGAGACGGCCCGCTAGCCGCGCTTTGCCTTCCCAAGGCCGCGATGCTGTGCAATGTGAAGTAAAGTCCACCAAAGAGCCTTCCCCGATGACCACCAGACTGCACCGCGGCGACCTGCCTGACCTTTCCCGCTATGGGCGCGAGGTCGCGATCGATACCGAGACGATGGGCCTCGATCCCCATCGCGACCGGCTCTGCGTGGTGCAGCTCTCTCCCGGCGATGGCAGTGCCGACGTGGTGCAGATTCCCCTCGGCTCCCGCGAGGCGCCGAACCTGACGCGCCTGCTCGCCGACCCCGGCGTCACCAAGATCTTCCACTACGCCCGCTTCGACGTGGCCGTGCTCAAGCATCATTTCGGGGTGGTCACCGGCCCGGTCTACTGCACCAAGATCGCCAGCAAGCTGGTGCGCACCTACACCGATCGCCATGGCCTCAAGGACCTGGTGCGCGAACTGCTGTCGATCGACCTCAACAAGCAGCAGCAGAGTTCGGACTGGGGCGGCGAGAAGCTGAGTGAGGCCCAGCTCGACTATGCGGCCTCGGACGTGCTCTATCTTCACGACCTCAAGCGCCACCTCGATCGCATGCTGCAGCGGGAGGGACGCACCGAGCTTGCCCAGGCCTGCTTCGACTTCCTCAAGACCCGTTGCGAACTCGACCTGCAGGGCTGGGAAGAAACCGACATCTTCGCTCATAGCTGAGGCACCACGGTAGCAATGACGGCAGAAGCGGCAGCCCGCAGTCACACCTACCGGCGCCTCCAGCGCCGCAACCGGGTGGTCGGCGTGCTCCGCCTCGCGGTACCCGCCCTGGGCTTGGTGACGCTCGTGGTGCTGATCGGCCAGATCTACATCTCGAGCCTCGGCAACCGCTTCGGCATCGACAACATCACCGTCGGCCGCGAGAGCATCACCGTCGATGCGCCCGAGTATTCGGGCCTGCTGGATGATGGTTCCGCCTATCGCGTCTGGGCCGACGCCGCCGAAGCGCGGCTCGACAGCACCGACCGTATCGACCTGGTCGCCGCGGAGATCAGCGTCCAGAAGCCGGACGGCACCCGCTTCGGCGCCGTCGCCGACCAGGCGACCATCGATACCACCCGCCAGCTGGTGGTGGTCGAGGGATCGGCCGATGTCGAGCAGTCGACGGGAACCCGGGGGCGATTTGTCGATTCGGTGTTCGACTGGCACGCCCAGACGCTGACGGTCACCGGCAAGGCGGACATCGACTATGCCGATGGCGCCACCGTCAGGGCAGGGGGGCTGTTCTACGAGGTCGATCGACAGCTCTGGACTTTTTCCCGCGTCACCGTCACCTTGCCCGACACGCCCGGACCTCAGGAATCGACGGAGAACGACTGATGCTGCGCCGCCTGGGCCTGACCATTTCCGCCCTCCTGCTGCTCGCCGCACCCGCTCTGGCGCAACAGCCGGTCGAGATCACCGCCGACAAGTTCACGGTCGACGAGACCACCCGCGAGGCAGTGTTCGACGGCAACGTCGTGGTCATCCATCCCACGGTCATCGTGTGGGCCCCGAAAGTGGTTGCCGCCTATGGGGAAGGGGGCACCACCGATATCGAGAGCTTCATTGCTTCCGGCGGCGTCCGGCTGCTGACCTCCGAGCAGGATGCGACCGGCGACCAGGCTGTGTTTACCCCCGGCGACCAGCTGCTGCGCCTCACCGGCAATGTGCGCGTCACCCAGCCGAGTGGCACCGTCGATGCCAGTGAACTGGTGGTGAACCTCGAGACCAATGTCTCTACCTTCACCGGTGGAAGCACTGGCCGTGTCACCGGGGTCTTCACCAGCCAATGACCGACGCTGACGTCCGCCCGCGCAGCGACCAGAACGGCTGGCTCGTCGCGCACAGCCTCGCCAAGAGCTTCGGCCGGCGCGTGGTGGTGCGCGATGTCTCGATTGCGGTCCGCCGTGGCGAGGCCGTCGGCCTCCTGGGACCCAACGGCGCCGGCAAGACCACCGTCTTCACCATGATCATGGGGCTGGTGAAGCCCGATGGCGGCGATATCCAGCTCGATGGCCGCCCCATCACCCACCTGCCGCTGTTCCAGCGCGGCCGGCTCGGCATCGGCTACCTGCCACAGGAACCCTCGATCTTTCGGGGCCTGTCGGTTGCCGGCAACATCCTCGCCGTGCTCGAGAACCATGTGCGCAGCCGCGCCGAGCGCAAGCGGCGCCTGGAATCGCTGCTCGAGGAGTTCTCGATTTCGCATCTGGCCAAGTCGAGCGCCCTGTCGCTGTCGGGCGGCGAACGGCGGCGTGTCGAGATTGCCCGTGCCCTCGCCGCGGATCCCGTCTTCATGCTGCTCGATGAGCCGTTCGCGGGCGTCGATCCCATCGCGGTGGGCGAGGTTAAGGGCCTCGTGCGTCAACTGACTCATCGCGGCATCGGGGTACTGATCACTGACCATGCGGTGCGTGAAACGCTCGGGCTCGTCGACCGCGCCTATGTCATCCACGGTGGCAAGGTGATGATTCAGGGCAAGCCCGAAACCATCAGCGCCGACCCCGACGCCCGCCGTGTCTATCTGGGCGAGAATTTCGCGATCTGAGGGGTTTCGTCGCAGGTGGCACGGAAATTGCCCCGCGGCTTGCCGGTCCCCTCGAAATGAGTCATGGTCCGGCTCGACATGGCAGCCGCCCCGGCTGCGATCTGCGCTAACGGTCCACCGCCTATGGCACTTTCGCCGCGTCTAGAATTCCGCCAGGCCCAGAGCCTGACGCTGACGCCGCAGCTCATGCAGTCGATCCGCCTGCTGCAGTTGAGCCACCTCGAACTCAATGACTTCGTCGAGGCGGAACTGCTCCGCAATCCGTTGCTCGAGCGCGAGGACGGCGGCGAGCCGGCAGCCGGCGATGGCGAAACGCCCGACGCGCCCGAGCCATCGGTGGAACTCAGCGCCTACGAAGATACCGTCACCCGCGCCGACCGCATCCAGGATGCGAGTTCCATCGCCGACGGCTACGACACTGCCGTCGAGAACGTGTTTCCGGATCAGCCGGCTCAGGACCTGCTCCTGCCGCAGTCCCGCCTCGACCGGGACGGGGCACTGGGGGAGGGCGGCGCCTCTGACCTCGACCAGTACGTCGCCGACCGGCCCCTCCTCAGCGATCACCTCATGCAGCAGGCCAACTTGCTGCTGCGGACCAAGGGGGATCGATTGATCGCGCGCTACCTCATCGACGGGCTCAATGAAGCGGGCTATCTCGGGATCGAGCTGCAGGCGGTAGCCGACCAGCTGGGAGCCGAACTCGCGGACGTGGAAGCGGTGCTGGGGGCATTGCAGGGCTGCGATCCCGTCGGGGTCTTCGCGCGCTCCGTTGCCGAATGCCTCGCCATCCAGCTCCGCGACCGCGACCGGCTCGACCCGATGATGGCGGCGCTGCTCGAACACCTCGACCTGCTCGCCAACCATGATCTGACCACGCTGATGCGGCGGGTGGGCTGCGATCGCGAGGATCTCGCCGACATGCTGGCCGAACTGCGCACGCTCGATCCCAAGCCCGGCCGGGCCTTCGACAGCGCCCCGGTGGAAACCGTGGTGCCGGACGTGTTCGTGCGCCAGGGGCCCGACGGGGGCTGGCAGGTCGAACTCAATACCGAGGTACTGCCCAGGGTCTTGGTCAACCGGGTCTATTATGCCAGCGTGACCAGCAAGACGCGCGACGGCGCCGAGAAGTCCTTCCTGTCCGACTGCCTCGCCACGGCGAACTGGCTCACCAAGAGCCTCGACCAGCGGGCGCAGACCATGATCAAGGTGGCCGCCGAGATCGTGCGCCAGCAGGATGGATTTCTCACCCACGGCATCGCCCATCTCAAGCCGATGACCCTGCGCAACGTCGCCGAGATCATCGACATGCACGAATCGACCGTGAGCCGCGTCACCACGAACAAGTACATGGCAACGCCCCGCGGCCTGTTCGAGATGAAGTACTTCTTCACCACCGCCATTGCCGCGAGCGATGGCGGCGACCAGCATTCCGCCGAGGCCGTGCGCCACCGCATCCGCCAGCTCATCGATGCGGAGGCGGTCAGCGATATCCTGTCGGACGACACCATCGCCGAGATGCTGAAGAAGGAGCAGGGCATCGAGGTCGCCCGGCGTACCGTGGCAAAGTACCGCGAGGCCATGAACATCCCGTCCTCGGTCATCAGGCGGCGCCAGAAGAAGGCGCTGCAGCAGGTCGGCTGACCCGCCCTTTCTGACTCATGCGAACCCGACGGCATCCTTGCGCATTTGCTCTGTCAGACGTGCGGGGCTAGCATCGCGTCTGCGCTCACCCAATTCTGGGTGGGGCCGCAGGCGCGATCCCCGGGACCAACCCTATGGGATTTGGCTTCGGACTCCTCGCGTCGGAACACTACGACAAGAAGGAAAAGGCCATGACCTTACGCGTTTCGGGAAAGAACATGGACGTGGGGGATGCGCTGCGCGGCAAGGCGCAGGAGCACGTCGAAACCGCCGTGGCCAAGTATTTCGACGGCGGGTATGACGGCCATCTCACCTTCACCCCGAACGGCAGCGGGTTCCAGGCCGAATGCGTGCTGCATCTCGACACCGGCGCAACTCTGCAGGCGAGCGGCGACGGGGCCGACGCCACGGGCGCCTACGAGATCGTGGCCAATCACATCGAGAAGCGTCTGCGCCGGTACAATCGCCGTCTGCGCTCATACCGTCGCGGCGGCATCGGGGTGGGCGACGGTGCCGGCATTACGGCGCAGTACACGGTCTTCGGCTCGAGCGACCAGGAGGACGAACTGGCGGAGGACTACGCCCCGCCGGTGATCGCCGAGGCGACCAAGAACCTGCGCGAAATGAGCGTCGAGGAGGCTGTCATGGAGCTCGAGCTCTCGGGTCACCCCGTTGTTATGTTCCGCCGCGCTGGACATGGCGGCCTGAATGTGGTCTACCGCCGCGAAGACGGCAATATCGGCTGGATCGATCCAGCCTTGGGCGCCAGTTGACCGGCCATGCCCCGCCAGTCCCGCTTCAATCGAGTCAAGGCCAAATCGTTATGGAACTAGCCGAAATTCTGGCTGAGCGCGCAGTGCTGTACTGCAGTGGCGTGAAATCCAAACGCGAGCTGTTTGAGTTGCTTGCAGAACGCGCCGGTGAAATCACCGGCGTGCCTTCAAACGACATTCTGACGGCCATATCAGACCGCGAGGCCCTTGGCTCGACGGGGCTGGGTAACGGAATTGCCGTGCCCCACGGCAAGATCAGTGGTCTTGCCGGTGTGTCGGCGGTGTTCGCACGGCTCGACCAGCCCATCGATTTCGACGCGGTGGACGATCAGCCTGTCGATCTCGTGATGATGCTGCTCGCTCCCACGGGAGCGGGCGCCGACCACCTCAAGGCCTTGTCCAAGGTTGCACGCCTGCTGCGTACCGAGTCTGTGGTCGAGGAACTTCGGCGCCTCGATGACCCGGAAAAGCTGCGGGCGCTGCTGACGGCGCCCATGCCCGAGAGCTACGCCGCCTGAACGAAATCGGCAGGCATCGCTGCCTGCCGGGTATTCTGGTGAGACCCCGCCTAGTGCAGGGTCGCGAGCCCGAGGTTCTTGTCGCCAAGCCACTCCATGAGTGCGTCCTCGGTGTCTGTGACCAGCAACGGCGTGCCGTCGGCGGACATCAGCAGGTGGTACTGCTCTTCGGGCTCGAACTGGGCTTCATCGATCATCATCGACAACAGAGCACCGCTCACGGGGCGCACATAGGCGACCGCGTTCCCACCGAGCGCGGCAAACTGCGCGCGGGTGAGCGACTTCAGCGGGTGGATCAGCATCTCGGCCGCGGCCGGGTTGTCCCTTTTCTCATACATTTTTCGGCCCTTTCCTCAGACTGAGCGAATTTCAATGCGGCGGGCGATTTTGGGCGTCCGGGGGCGCTCTATGGCAACAACGAGCATACCGTGGGCCAAAGTTGCATCTTTTACCGTCATACCATCAGCGAGCAGGAAGCTGCGCTGGAACTGGCGGGCGGCAATGCCCCGGTGCAGGTACTCCCGGGCGGGATCGTCCTTCTGCTTGCCGCGCACGACGAGCTGATTGTCTTCAGCCGTGACCTCAAGCTCCCCGGGACCGAAGCCTGCGACGGCTATGGACACCAGGAACTGTTCGGTCCCGTCTTCGCTGACGCGCCGTTCGATGTTGTAGGGCGGGTATCCGTCAGAGGTCTTCGACAGCCTGTCGATGCGTTCCTCGAAGCTGTCGAAGCCAAGGAGGAACGGGGCGGAAAATACCGAGATACGCGACATTACGCCGTCCTTGTAGCAAGCAACGTTGGCGCGGGACCCGTCTGGAGTGGCATCTCGCGCCTGCGACAGATATGGGTCGATACGTCCCGTCGTTCAACCCGCAGGTCCATTGGACATGAGCAGAACCGTTGCTGTCGTTACTCCCGCGTTTCGCGCCGAGGCTACCATCATCGCGACGGTCCGCAGCCTGCTGGAACAGGACTGGCGCGACTGGGAGCTCTGGCTCGTAGCCGATGACGGCTCCGATTATGAGGCGTTTCTGAACGAGGCGGGGATAGCGGATGAACGGATCCGCTATCTGTCGAGCGGTGGCATCGGTCGCGGCGCATCGCTTGCCCGCAACGTGGCACTCGATCGGATAACGGCGCCCTTTGTCGCCATTCTAGATGCCGATGACCGGATGAAGCCCGACAAGCTGGCGCGGGTGGTGGATGCGCTCGCTGCCCACCCCATCGTCACCACTGCCCTCGACGTGATGACCGAAGACTTCCGCCACCTGCGCTTCGTGGGGCATGGGCCGGACCGGGTGTTCACGGCGGGGTCACACAAATGGGTGAGCCTGTCGATGGACTCGATGGTTGCCTGGGATCGCCGCCGCACCGATGCGCGCTACGATCCCACCCTCAGCAACATGACCGATCTCGAACTGCTGCTGCAGCTCTGGCAGCGGGCACCGTCGTCGATGCACCTCGGCACCCCTCTGCACGACTACATCAAGCGCTCCCAATCGATGAGCAATGGCAAGGACGTAGCGGCCGGAATGATCCGCTCCAAGACCGAGATCCTGCGCCGTTTGCGACAGGGATACTACGCACTTTCGGATGCCGACGTGGCCGGTGTTGCCGCCTTTCTCGAGATCTCGCTCGAGGCGGAGCAGGCCTATGGCGGCGCTGTTTCGGCTAATCCCGGGCTGCTGTTCGAGGATCATCTCGAGCCGCGGCTGCGTGCAGCGCGCTCCGATATGAACGCAGATGAACGAAAGCTGATCGAGGGCTGAATTGACTCCCGTCATATGAACGAGCATTGATATGACGAAGGAGACGGCCGGTGACCGACCACACTCACGATCATGCTCATGCCGACCACGATCATGACCACCGTCACGATCACGCCGGGCACAGTCACACGCCCAAGGTGGGTTCGGCCAACGAGCGGGTCGTACTGATCGGCTTCGTGCTGACCGCCGGCTTCATGGTCGCCGAGGTCATTGCGGGGGTGATGTCGGGGTCGCTGGCGCTGATAGCCGATGCCGGGCACATGCTGACGGATGCCTCGGCGCTGCTGCTCGCCTGGGCGGCCTTCCGCTTCGGACGGCGTCAGCCCGACAAGCGGCGGACCTTCGGCTACATGCGGCTCGAAGTGGTCGCGGGCCTCATCAATGCGGTGACGCTGTTCGCTCTGACGGTGTGGATCGTCTGGGAGGCGATCGGACGCCTGATGGAGCCCCACGAGGTGCTGGCCGGCCCGATGCTGGCCGTCGCCGTGCTCGGGCTCTTCGTCAATGTCGCGGTCTTTTACGTGCTGTCTCGCGGCGAGCAGGAGCACGTCAACATCCGCGGCGCCATGCTGCACGTGGTCGGCGACCTGCTGGGCTCGGTCGCGGCCATCGTCGCGGCGGTGGTCATATGGACCACGGGCTGGATGCCCATCGATCCCATCCTGTCCGTGCTGGTGGCAATCCTGATCCTGCGCGCCGCCTGGAGCCTTTTCCGATCCTCCGTGAACATCCTGCTGGAGGGGGCACCCAACGGGCTTGTCGTCGATGAACTGGCCGAGCGGGTTGCGGAGGGGGTGGACGGTGTCGCCGATGCCCGCCACGTCCACGTATGGTCGATCACCTCGGGACGGCCGGTCGCGACGCTCGAGATCGAACTGGCGGGTGGCGCTGATCCCGCATCGACCACGGCGGCGGTGAAGCGGCTCCTTGCTGACGAATACGGCATCTCCCATGCCACCGTGGAGATCGCCTGGGACGGATGGCGAGATTGCGCGCTGGACGAGGATGCGGTGCCCTGAAGGAGCCGCTATGCTGCAGGTCCGTTACCCGGAGGCCTCCAGCATGACCACCCTCTCAGATTTCACCCTGCCGCGCCTCGACGGGCAGCAGCAGCCCCTGTCAGACTATGCCGGCAGGCTGGTTCTCGTGGTCAACACGGCATCGAAATGCGGCTTCACGCCCCAGTACGAGGGGCTGGAACGGCTGTGGCAGACCTATGGCGAAGAAGGGCTCGTGGTGCTGGGCTTCCCCTGTAACCAGTTTGCCGGCCAGGAGCCCGGTGCAGCCGAGGAGATAGCCGAGTTCTGTTCGCTCAACTACGGTGTCACCTTCCCCCTCTTCGCCAAGGTGGACGTGAACGGTGCTGCCCAGAGCCCGCTCTATGCCTGGCTCAAGGACGGGTTTCCCGGTGACGTCGAGTGGAACTTCGCCAAGTTTCTGGTTGGCCGGGACGGCCGGGTGGCCGCGCGCTACGCACCCGCCGTGACCCCCGAAGAACTTGAGCCGGCCATCCGCAGCGCCCTCTAGCAGGGCGACAAAAAAGGGGCGCAGCCTCGGCCGCGCCCCTCGAATTCTCGACTGCCTCTCGACTACAGCGAGCGCTGGACCGTCTCGACGCGGAAGCACTCGATCTGGTCGCCGGCGCGGATGTCCTCGTAATTCTCGAAGGCCATGCCGCATTCCTGGCCGACCTGGACTTCCTTGACCTCGTCCTTGAAGCGCTTGAGCGTCTTGAGCTTGCCTTCGTGGATGACGACGTTGTCGCGCAGCAGGCGCACACCGGCACCGCGCTC
>JAEZHZ010000161.1 GCA_023436745.1 Pseudomonadota bacterium
CACCCCGCTCCTCTACGGCGCTCGCGAAATCCTCACTACCGACCCAGCCTCGTTCTGGGATGCAAGCTGGACTGCCTGAAGGACAGAGCATGACGATCACGGACAATGAGGCGCAGATCGCCGAGAACCGCCGCCGCTACGAGGCACTGAAGGCCGCCGGCACCGGTCAGGCTCCGAAGGCGATGCCCGCGCCGACCACGATCGGTGCTGCACCGCTGTCGGAGCGAGAGACGCTGCTACGCGAAACCGTCCCCGGCGGCTGGTATGCCAACTACCGCCTGGCTGCCGGCGAGCGCCTGCGGCTCACCAACATCGAGGGAACGGCGGCCGTGGCGCTGCTTGCGTGGAACGCCGGCGACACCTCGGAGCGGATCAATCACGCCGACAGCATCAAGATCCAGTGGACCGCTGCGCTCGCCAAGGGGCGGCTGATCTTCTCGGACATGGGCCGGGTGCTCCTGTCCATCGTTGAGGACACGAGCGCCGGCCACGACGTTCTGGCGGGTGGGCTCAACGCTGCGGCGACCGCCCGCAAATTCGGCGCGGAGCCGGGGCTGCGGAACACTCGCGACAACATGGTTTTGGCCGCCGGCAAGTTCGGCCTCGGTCCCCGCGACATTCCCCCTCTCGTCAGTTTCTTCGCCCCGGTCGAGGTGCGCGAGGATGGAACCCTCGCCTGGCGCGAGGGCACAAGGCGTGCCGGCGATTTCGTCGAGCTCCGCGCCGAGATGGACCTCTTGGTTGCCATCTCCAACTGCCCTCACCCGCTCGATCCGGCCACCGTCTACGAACCGGGTCCGGTCGAAGTCGCCATCCTGCCGGCCGCGAGCACGGGTCCGGAGGACTTCTGCCGCACCGCGACGCCCGAGGCCGTGCGCGGCTTCGAGAACACTGACGCCTACCGGAGGGCCCTGCCATGACGAAGTCCGATGAAATCACCTTAGTCTACAGCCACGAGATCCCGGCGCGCCAACCCTGGTCGGGCGTCGTTCGCAAGGGGCAGGTCCTGAGGATCATCGACACCGAGGGCCAGCAGGCGGTGGATACCCTGTTCTACCGGCTCGATGATTTCGGCGAGCGCTACAGCGCGCAGGATACGCTGCAGGCTCAGGGCAGCGCCTACATCACCACCGGCAGCGCACTCATCTCCAACGAAGGCCGTGTAATGCTCAGGGTGATCGCGGATTCCTGCGGCCGGCACGATACCTCCGCCGGCGCCTGCTCCTGCGAATCCAACACCGTCCGCTTCGGGCACCACACCCGGTTCGAGCACGCCTGCCGGGAGAACTTCCTGCTAGAGGTGGCCCGGCACGGCATGGACAAGCGCGATATCGTGCCCAACATCAATTTCTTCATGAACGTGCCGATCGCTCCGAACGGCGATCTCGTCATCGACGACGGCATCTCGGCGCCGGGTTCATATGTGGAGATGGTGGCGGAGATGGACGTGCTCTGCGTCATCTCCAACTGTCCGCAGATCAACAATCCCTGCAACGGGTTCAACCCCACGCCGGTCGGCGTGCGCGTCTACGAGCAAGCCAGTGCGTGAAGGAACCCCGATGCAACTGCCCGTGGTGCTGGACTTCCAGAGCCTTCGTCGCGCCTACGCCGGGGGCGCAACCCCGCTGGACTTGGTGGAGGCGCTGATCGCCCGCATGGACGCGGCGACGGACCCGGCGATTTTTATCACCCGCACGCCCGATGAGGCGTTGCGGTTGGCGGCCCGCGAACTGATGGAGCGGTCGAGCGAGCCCAACTCACTCCCCCTTTGGGGCATCCCGTTCGCGGTGAAGGACAATATGGATGTGGCCGGCCTGCCGACCACCGCCGCCTGCCCCGCCTTCAGCTACCAGCCCGAAGCCGATGCGACAGTCGTCGCGCGCCTCAAGGCAGCGGGCGCACTGGTAATAGGCAAGACCAACCTCGACCAGTTTGCGACCGGGCTCAACGGCACGCGTTCGCCCTACGGCGCGCCGCGCTGCGTCTTCAATGCGGACTATGTGTCGGGTGGTTCGAGTTCGGGCTCGGCGGTGGCCGTTGCCTCCGGGCTTGCAGCCTTTGCACTTGGAACCGATACCGCTGGTTCGGGCCGTGTCCCCGCGGCGTTCAACAACCTGGTCGGGATCAAACCCAGCCCCGGCCGCGTGCCCAATACCGGCGTCGTCCCCGCCTGCCGCAGCGTTGACGTGGTCACGGTGTTTGCCACGTCTGTAGAGGATGGAACAGCGGCGCGCGTGGTTGCCGAGGGCTACGATGCTACCGACCCGTTCTCGCGCCAACTGGCCGACCTGCCACTGCCGTCAACGCTGCGCCTCGGCGTGCTGGCGCCGGCGGATCGAGAGTTTTTCGGCAATGCGGAATACGCCAGGCTCTACGACGAAGCCATCGAGCGGGCGCGCGCGCTCGACGCCCGGATCGTCGAGTTCGACTATGCGCCGTTTCATGACGCGGCCGCCCTGCTCTACCAGGGCCCGTGGGTAGCCGAGCGCCTCGCTGCCATCGAGGACTTCTTCAGGGATCATTCGGAAGCCATGGATCCGACGGTGCGCGGCATCGTGGGAGGCGCGACCGCCTATTCCGCAGTCGACGCGTTCAAGGGCCGTTACGAACTCGAGCGCCTTCGGCAACTCACCCTGAAGCAATGGCACAACGTCGACGCCCTGCTGCTGCCGACCTCGGCTGACATTCAGACGGTGGAGGCCATGCTGGCCGATCCGGTGGCGCTGAACTCTCGCTTCGGGCTCTACACCAACTTCGCCAACCTCCTCGGCTGTAGCGCCATCGCCGTGCCGGGCGGGTTCACGGCAGACGCACTGCCCTTCGGCGTCACCCTTGTGGCCCCGCAGGATTGCGACCGGGCGCTGGCGCCCTTCGCGTCCCGCATGCACCAGGCCGTGGGAAGCGGCAGCGGGCTCGACCGGTCCAGACTGGTCTCGGCCGTGGCGCCGATACCCGAGGATGGCGTGGAGATCGCCGTCGTCGGAGCGCACCTCACCGGCATGCCTCTCAATCACGAACTGCTGGCGCTTGGGGGTGGGCTTGTCGAAGAGACGGTGACGGCCCCCGCCTACCGGCTCTATGCCTTGGCTGGCACGGTACCGCCCAAGCCCGGCTTGCAGCGCGTGCTCTCCGGAGGCGCCGAGATCATCGTCGAGATCTGGTCACTGCCGCCTTCCGGGTTCGGCACCTTCGTCTCGAAGATTCCGGCACCGCTCGGGATCGGAAAGCTCGAACTCGCGGACGGCCGGCAGATCAGCGGCTTCCTCTGCGAAGCGGCTGCACTCGAAGGGGCGCAGGACATAACCGCGTTCGGTGGCTGGCGAGCCTATGTCGCGAGCAAGACGAAGCTCGCGAGCTAGCTGCACCAGCCTTACCGTCAGGCGGCCTTGCGTAAGGC
>JAEZHZ010000162.1 GCA_023436745.1 Pseudomonadota bacterium
ATCCACCCGAGCCATGAACCTCCTTCACGACCAGTTCGTCGAGGTGCTCCAGAACGTATGCGAGGCTGTCCGCCTCAGCGCAGCGGTATGTCGGCACGTTCTCCAGCATGGCCCTGCGGCCCGTGTAGAACTCGATGATCTCCGGCATGTAGGAGTAGATGGCCTTGTCGTCGGCGATCCCGGTACCCGGAGCGTTGGCAATGGTGATCCGCCCGGCGCGATAGACATCCATTATGCCCGCTACGCCGAGCGCCGAGTCTGGCCGGAAGGTCAGCGGATCAAGGAATGCGTCATCCACACGACGGTACAGAACATCGATCGGGCGGTAGCCACGGGTCGTCCGCATGGCGATGCGACCGTCCACAACCTTCAGGTCGCTCCCCTCCACCAGTTCCACGCCCATCTGGTCGGCGAGAAAAGCGTGCTCGAAATAGGCAGAATTGTGCACACCGGGTGTCAGGACGGCGATAGTGGGCTTTTCCGTTTCCCGATCTGCCGGCGCAACAGCAGCAAGCGACTGGCGGAGCAACTGCGGATAGTTCTCCACCGGGTGCACCTTGACCTGCTGGAACAGCTCCGGAAAGAGCTGCAGCATGGTCTCGCGGTTCTCGAGCATGTACGAAACGCCAGAGGGCGTACGGGCATTGTCCTCCAGCACATAGAACTGGTTCTCCGCGGTCCGAACCAGATCGACGCCAATGATGTGGGTGTAGACGTTCCGAGGGGGACGAAAGCCGATCATCTCCGGCAGGAATGCTGCATTCTGGGTGATCAACTGCCTGGGGATCCGCCCTGCCCTGACGATCTCCTGGCGATGATAGATGTCATCAAGGAAGGCGTTGATGGCCATCACGCGCTGCTCGATGCCCTGCGACAGGTATCGCCACTCGCGCCCGGCTATGATCCGAGGGACGATATCAAAGGGGATCAGCCGCTCGGCTGCCGCCTCCTCGCCGTACACGGCGAAGGTGATGCCGGTTCGACGGAACACCCCCTCTGCGTCTCGCGCCTTCTTCTCCAGCGCCGCAGGAGTTTTCAGGTCCAGCCAGGATTTCACCGCTTCATACGGAGCCCGGACCTGGCCGTCTCCAGTTAACATCTCGTCGAAAGGCGGCACCCCGAGCCTCCAGCACTTTGACCAATAAGAGCGTCAAAACGGGAGGACCGCAAGTGATTGTGCAACCATTAGGCACATGGCGCCTATGCCGACGAAATGGGCAGAAGGGAAAGGCTAGCTCATGCGACCGAGCAGTCTCGTCGCGAGTTCGGCACACTGCACCCGAATGTCGGGCACCGCCTCGATCTCGAAAAACGCCCCGCGGGTCAACGGGCCAATGGCGAAGAGGCGTTCGGCCGGAACGCCGTCTGCAGAGATCACCTCGCAGGTCGTCGTCACGTCCAGACCGATGTGCAATCGGTCGGCGCGCGCGGCACCATCTGCGAGAAGGCGCCTTACGACTAGGTTGGATGAGTGCTCGACATCAACGCTGACGCCGCCGCAGTCATAGACGCGTGCTACCCTCAGTTCTTCGATGCTGGATGCACCCCTCCGCCTGATGGTCGCAACCGCGTCGCCACCTTCAGCACGAACGTCGAGGAACTTGCCAGCGACGAGGGTTACCTGCCCCGAGGCGGATGCTGCCTGGAGTCGCTCGTGGAGCGCGGGCGGCAGCCGGTGCCGGTGGATGTTCCAGACTGGCCGCACGTGTTCAAGGAAGCGCTTGCGCGATACGTCCGACCACTCCTGCCAGATGCGCTGATTGAAGGGCCTCAGGGCATCCACAACACTGCGCCAGTCGCCGCCGCCGGCTATAACCGCGTCGACCGTCTCGCGGAACCAGCGCACGAAGTCCCCGACTTCGGCGCCGATTGGCACGTCCTTTGCGGCCAATTCCATCTTGTCGACCTTGCGGTGCGGGTGCGGCAACAGCCCGTGGCGCGACACAACAGTGACGGGCCCGCGGTGATCGGCCTGGGCGAGCTCAAGCCACGCGTCCACCATGGACAGTCCCGAACCCAGGATCATCACAGGCACATCGGGCGGTAGCGGCGTATCGGCATCGGAGCCGACACGAACTGCAACACCCTTGCTGCGCGCGGGCTGTTCCTCGTGTCCGACGGCGAGCACAGCAACGTCAGCAGTCAGGCTCGCGCCGCCGGCGAGCGTAACCACCACACCTGCCTCGGTGTCGGCAACGCTGGTGCACGTGTCATGGACGACATGAAGCCGCCCGTTGGCGAGGAGATCGGACACCACGCCATCAAGGTATGTGCCGTAGTGACGGCGTGCCAGGAAGCCAAAGCGATCCACGTCTCCCGCAAGTCCGCTTTCGGAGACCCACCGCCAGAAGTGCTCCGGATCGTCGGCGTAGGCGCTCATGTTGATCGCCGGGACGTTCAGAACATGATCAAGCTGCCGGGCTGAGTACGCGACGCCCCGGCCGACTTCGTTTCGCTTCTCGATCAGGGTCACCTGGACGTCATGAGCCGGATCGCGCAACAGGTGAGCCGCCAGCAACACGCCGCTGGCGCCGCCTCCTATGATGAGGACACTCAGGCCCTGGGTCATACGCCGGCTCCGCTTACGCACCGAGCATCGTCATTTCTCTCGGACTTCACGATCTGCTCCCTGGGATGCGCGCGGTCAGCGATGGCGTAGCGGCCATCCTCGTCTTGAGCAGTGAGCATACGTTGGTGTCCAGATAACGGGCCAAGGGCGATGCTTATAGACCACCAAATGCACGGACAAGCGCGCGATAGGTCGCGCCGCGCATCGGCAGGTGCCGGAACTACCCTCCGCCTGTCCTCTTACTACCCCTGAAATACTCCTCGTTGATCGAAGTCAAAGCCGTGCGTTCTACCGGTGCTAGGGTGCATCAGCCAAGGGAGTGGACATGACCATCAGGAATCTTGGGCCGGCTTTCGTACCCCAATCAGTGGCACTGATCGGCGCGTCAGACCGTGACAAGTCGGTTGGCAGGATTGTGCTGCGGAACGTCATCGACGGCGGATTTCAGGGCCCCATCTACCCGGTGAACCCGAAGTACCAGGAGCTGTTCGGCCTCCCCTGCTACTCTACGGTCACCGACATTCCCGAAGTGCCTGACCTTGCAGTGATCATGACACCGCCGCAGACAGTTCCAGGCCTGGTGGCGGAACTCGGGGCAAAGGGGACCCGCACTGCAGTAGTGCTGACTGCGGGGCTCAACAACAGCAACGGCCTGCGCCAGGCGCTGCTGGATGCGGCGCGCCCGCACCTGCTTCGTGTTATCGGCCCCAACACTATCGGCGTGCTGGCGCCTCACCAGCATTTGAACGCCAGTTTTGCGCACATGGGCGCCGCGGCCGGGGGGCTGGCACTGCTGTCGCAATCCGGCGCCATCGTGTCCTCAGTAATGGACTGGGCGGCCGCGGAGGGCATCGGCTTCTCCCACATCCTGTCGCTCGGAGACATGGCGGACGTCGACGTGGGCGACTGCCTCGACATGGTGGCCGCGGACGGCAAGACACGCGCCATCCTGCTGTATCTCGAGTCCATCCCGGAACCTCGCAAGTTCCTCTCGGCCGCCCGCGCAGCGGCCCGGCTGAAGCCGGTCATCGCCGTAAAGCCCGGCCGGCATGCGGAGGCGGCGCAGGCGGCTGCCACCCACACCGGCGCACTGGCAGGAGCGGATCGGGTGATTGACGCTGCCCTGCGTCGGGCTGGCATCATTCGCGTGAACGACCTCGAGGATCTCTTCACGGCGGCGGAGATCACGTCCCGCTTCCCACCGATGCAGTCGGCCAGGATGGCGATCGTCACCAATGGCGGCGGCGCAGGCGTGCTCGCGGTCGACCACATCCTGGATCAGCAGGCGAAGCTTGCAACGCTTTCGTCCGAGACGATCAACCAGCTGGATGCCACCCTTCCGCAAACCTGGTCCCGCGCCAACCCCATCGACATCATCGGTGATGCGCCACCCGAGCGCTACAGGGCGGCGGTTCGGGCCGCGGCGGCCGACCCGAACGCCGACGCGGTGTTGGTGATGAACTGTCCCACAGGTCTGGCCTCGCCAGTCGAGGCCGCGCGGGCCGTAGCCGACGAAGCGCGCGGCGGCACGATCGGCGGCAAACCGATCCTGACGTGCTGGCTCGGCCAGGCGGCCGCGGCGGAAGCGCGTCAGGAATTGACCGGCGCAGGTATCGCGAGCTTCGACACGCCTGCCGGCGCTGCCGAAGCAGTTGGCATGCTGACGCGCTGGTCCCGAGCGCAGATGGCCCTGCAGCAGGTGCCAGAGAGCGAGTCACAACCGCGGTTCCACCAACATATCGCACAGGCCATACTTGATCAGGTCGCCGCCGAAGGGCGAACCTTGCTGACCGAACCAGAGTCCAAGTCCCTGTTGCGCGCCTATGGGATCGGAGCGCCGGAGACCGTGGTCGCGCATACGAGCGATGAGGTGGGGGATGTCGCCGCCCGCATGCTGGAGACCAACCGCTCTCTCGTAGTCAAGCTCTACTCTCGTCAGATCAGCCACAAGTCCGACGTGGGAGGCGTAGTTCTCAACCTGCGCTCGGCGGAGGATGCACGCGCAGCAGCAGCCCGCATAACCGAACGCGTGGTGCAACAGTATGGCCCCGACGCCGTCGAGGGGTTCGCGGTACAGCCGATGATCTCGCGCCCTCTGGCTCAGGAACTGATCGCAGGACTGAGCGTGGACCCCATATTCGGGCCGGTGCTGCTGTTCGGCGCCGGCGGAACGGCGGTGGAAGTGGTGGACGACACCTCGACGGAGTTGCTCCCTCTCGACGAACCGCTGGCACAACAGCTGATTGGCCGCACCAGAATTGCCCGACTCCTGGCCGGTTATCGTGACCGACCACCGGCCGACCTGCAGGCCATCGGCAACGTCCTCACGGGGCTTTCGCAACTGGCGATCGACTTTCCTGCCATACAGGGTGCAGACATCAATCCACTGCTCGCCGATGCCGAGGGCGCCATCGCCCTCGACGCGCGCATTGAAATCGATCCGGCGCGGGTCGCCGAGCAGGGCCCCCGGAGCGACCTTGCCATTCGCCCCTATCCTTCAGGCTGGGAGCAGGACCTGGACCTAGGGGGCCGGCAGTTGCAGATCCGCCCCATCCGCCCCGTAGATGCCCGGCTCTACCCCAGGTTTCTTGAACGGGTCACCGAGACGGACCTCTACATGCGGTTCCGCGAACGCTTCCAGACCCTGCCCAACGAGTTGCTGATCCGCCTGACTCAACTGGACTACGATCGGGACATCGCCTTCGTGGCGCTGGAGGAGGCCGGTGACCTTGCGGGTATCGCCCGGTACGCAGCGGACCCGGACGGCGTACATGCCGAGTTCGGGCTGCTTGTGCGCAGCGACCTGAAGCATATGGGGATCGGCCGGGCCTTGATGGAGCAACTGCTGGCCTACGCCCGGGCTCACGGCGTCGGTGAACTGTTCGGCATCACACTGCGGGAGAACACCGCCATGCTGACTTTCGCGGAGCGGCTCGGGTTCGCTACGGCCGTCGATCACGACGATCCCGCCGTAATACGGGTAAGCCGTGCTCCCTGACAGCTGCCGAGACACCTGAAGGAGAAGACCATGCGCGTGGAAGACAAGGTTGCAGTCATTACCGGGGCGGGTTCGGGCATTGGCCTTGCCACTGCCCGCCTGTTCATCGAACAGGGTGCCAAGGTGATAGCCGCCGACTGGAACGAACAAGCGGTCGTCAGCGCTGCGGAACAGATCGGCGGCAGCATCGTGCCCGTAAGGGCGAATGTAGCCGAGGAGGCAGATTGCGTTCGGATGGTCGACCGCGCAATCAGCGACTTCGGTCGTATCGACGTCCTTGTGAACAACGCCGGCGTGATGGATCTCTTCCAGTCGGTGGCAGACATGGAGAACGAGATGTGGCGGCGCTGCATGAGCGTAAACGTGGACGGGCCCATGTACGCGATGCGCCGGGCTGTGCCGTACATGCTGGCGCAGGGCCACGGATCGATCATCAACATCGCCTCGGCGGCGGCACTCGGGGGTGGCGCGGCCGGAGCGGCCTACACGGCTTCCAAGTATGCCGTGGTCGGCCTCACCATGAGCACGGCCTACCAGTACGCGCGGCTCGGCCTGCGCTGCAACGCGCTCGCAGTCGGAGGCGTGAACACCAATATCATGGGCAGCGTTGCCGGCCGACCGGTCGACAATGCGGCGCTGGCCCGCATCGGCGCATACCACGCCAGTTCTCCAGGCATGCTCGAGCCCATCGACATAGCCAACACCATACTGTTCCTCGCCTCCGACGAGTCACGCCATCTGAATGGGGCACTGATACCTGTCGATATGGGCTGGAGCGCCGCGTAGCTGAGTTCTTGCCGCTCAAGCAAGCCGTCCCGAAAGGCGGCTGAAAGTTGACGGAAGGCAACACGTCCCGGATCACCGAAGGTACGTTTCAGGGAGCGAATTCTCCGGCGGATGGTCGGAGCATGAGCAGATCCCGGAGGCGAACGTGATCAAGGACATCGTTGTGCATCTTACCGGCTCCGAAGAGGACGAGAAGCGCCTCGCCTGTGCGGAGTTGATCAGCGAGCGCTTCGAGGCGCACCTTCGCGGCCTTTACGTCTACGTCATGCCGGAACTCATGGGGTCGGACCCTGTCCTGATGGCGGGTGTTCCGGCGATGACCCTGTTCTACGAGGAGGCATCGTCCCGGGCAGAAGAGGGACTGAAGCGGCTGAAGGAGCGGTTCAAGCTTCTGCTGATGCCGCACGACGTGCAACAACTCGACGTCTTCGCCGGCACGGCGGGAGAGACGCTCGCCCTCAAGGCCCGAACGGCGGACATCTTCGTCGCTACCCGCCCATATGGAGACCCGGCAGACGAACTGCATGTGGAAATCTCCGTACTGTTCAACTCCGGCAGGTCCTGCCTGTTCGTTCCACCAGGTCGGGCCCCTGCAAAGTGGTTCGGCACCATCATGGTGGCATGGAACGGCAGCCGGGAGTCCGCTCGCGCGCTTGCGGAAGCCATGCCGTTCCTGAAGCTTGCGACGACCGTCTCCGTGGTGACAGTCGTCGAACAAGGCGATGATGCCAAGAAGTCCGATATCGCGCGGCACCTGAGCAGGCACGGTGTTTCCGTCGTGCTGCAGGATGTGACCGCTGGAGCCGAGGGAGCGGGCCCTGCCCTGCTGGCGGAGGCCAGCAGGCTCGGAGCGGACATGCTGGTGATGGGTGGTTATGGCCACTCCCGTTTCCGTGAGTGGGTGCTCGGCGGAACGACCCGGTATGTTTTGGAAACCGCAGACATTCCGGTGCTCATGGCTCGTTGAGGAACGCAGCTTGCACTGTCTGACCCAACTGCGATGCGAGGTACGCGGGCCGCGAACCTCGCACTGCTTGCAGCCGGCCTAGTTGCCTTCCAGCTTCTGCTGAAAAGCTTCCCGGGCGTCACCAAGCCCCTGAACCATTGTCTGCCACCCTGCGTCGGTGGCTTCACCCAAATTCTCAAGGCGTTCGCGATCCCGCTTCAACCAATCACGGAGTTCGCCCTGCCGCTTCTCGATCTCCGATCTTGCGCCCGCTGCAGCGTTGCGCGCCGAACGACCAAGCTGGTCGATCTCTCGCTCGAACGCCTCTTCCTGAGCATCCAGGCGGGCCTCGAAGACCTCCCGGCGCAGTTCCAGGTCGGCCCCGACGGCATCGAAGTACTCCTGGGTACCGGTTTCGAACGCCAGCCAGCCGTTCCGGATGTCGTTCTCCCACCGGGCCGTCTGCTCACTTGTCCACTGTGCGGCTCTGGAGCCCATCTCATCGACGGACTGCTGGAAGGAGTCCCGCGTTTCCCGGAGCTTGTCGAGCGCTTCGTCAGCCTTTGCCTTTGCATCGCCCTGAAGGTCCCTCGCCTCGTCCTCCATCTCGGCGATTGCGGCATCCATCTCCTGAAGCTGGACCTGAGCCCATTCCACCGCCCTGCGCGCGGCGCCTGGCCTGACGTCATCCGACGAGGCGGGGCTGCTCTCGGCGGGTGCCGGGGTGGCAGACGGAGCGGGAGCCTCGGCGGGCGCCGGGGCCTGAGACTGCGCAAAGGACAGCGTCGGTGCCGCAATCAAGCCGGTGACGACGACAATGAGGGGAGCGTAAGGCTTGACCTTGAACATCGCGATTATTCCCGTACTTGGTGGACGATCTGTTTGGCGAACTCACCCGGAGCGGTGACACACATCAGCGGGCATCCGGCCCCTTCTGGCCGGTGGTGGCATAGGCGTCCCTCAGGGCTCGGCGGAAGACTTCCCAAGCCTCCGTACCGGCACTCGAGATGGCGCCTGCAATTGCTTCCAGGCGCTGAGCTTCATCCGAGAGCCGGTCCATCGCGTCCTGAAAGTCGGCGCGCGCGTTCTCGGCTGCCTCGGTGTTTCCGGCTCCTGACTGGTCGAGCCAAAGATCAAGCGCCCGGCGCTCGGCGCGGGCACGGGATTCTATTGCCTTGCGCATGAAGTTCTCGTCGGCTGACGCCGCCGAAACGAACGCCTGGAAGGCCAGACCGGCCTCAACCCACTCCCGCTCGATGTCCGCCCGCGCCTTCTCCGCAGCCTTTCGCGACTTTGCTGCGCCGCTAGCGGCTGCGTCCAAGGCGTCGGCCTCGGCATGCTGGACATGGTCTCTGAACGCGTCGCGCGATGCCCGTATCCGATTGATGTACTGGTCCGCTTCGAGGCGCGTCGCTGCGTTCATTTTCTTTGCGGCATGCTGAAGTTCAACCAGCAGTGCATCAAGTTCGCTCAACTTCTGCTTGCTCCAGACAGTGCTTTGCGGTGCGGAACCTGAGCTCATGGCCTCGCCTTTCAGTGGCATTGCTGGAAGCTGGTGCCAAAGACTTAGGGCAACCTACACCCCCGCCCGCACCCTCTCTTGAGCAAAGTCAAATTGCTGCGCAGCCTGAGGTGCTCCCCGGACGAAGCCACCACGCGTGCGGGGTGATCGATCTTGACGTTGGTCAACGCGAGTTGTCCGCGACCTGCGAAGCTACCGAACGGCGGGCGCCGAACCGGACCAATTTCCATGAGCTACGTCCTGGATCTTCTTCGCGAACCGATCCTTGCCCTCTTCATCTCGATCGCGCTGGGATATCTCCTCGGAAAGCTGCGGATCGGGCCTGTGGTGCTGGGTCCAACTTGCGGCACACTGTTTGTCGCCTTGGCGGTTGGCCAGGCAGGAGTCACCGTCAGCGCCGATCTGAAGAATACTGCTTTCGCACTCTTCATCTTCGCCCTTGGTTTTACCGCCGGGCCACAGTTTTTCGTGAATATTCGCTCTGGATGGCGCTATGGCATCTTCTCGATCATTGAGGTGGTGACGGTCCTCGCTCTGGTGGCTATCGCCACCGTAGTCTTTCGCTTCGATCCGGGTACGAGCTCCGGGCTCTTTGCTGGAGCCGCAACAGAGTCCGCGGTCCTCGGAACCGCAGGCGACGCCATTCACAATCTGAGTATTTCCGCCGATGAGGCCAGCCGGCTCCAGGCCAATCTGGCGACTGCGTACAGCGTGACCTACATTTTCGGGCTCGTGGCAATCATCGTGTTTGTGACACAGGTTGCGCCGCTGATCCTGCGCATCGATCTCAACGCCGAAACCCGCAAGCTGGAAGAGAAGCTGGGTTCAAAGGATGAGGGGTTTGAGCCCGGCCTGCCGACCCTCGTGGGACGGGCGTTCCTCGCCGGCCCCACCGCGGGAGGAACAGTGGGCGACTTCGAGAACAGCCGCGGGAACGTGGTCACTATCGAGCGTATCCAACGGGGCGATCAGGTCATCGAGGCTGAACCGGACACGATGATCGAACCCGAAGACATCCTGTTCGTCATTGGCCGCCGCAACGCCGTGATCACCGCGCAGGACAAACTCGGTGAGGAGGTACCCCTCCCCAGCAGCAGCAGCAATGTTCCAATCACGCAGGTGCAGACAGTGCTCACGCAAAAGGAGGCGTTCGGACTGAGCGTGAGGCAGATGCGCCAGCTGGCGATCAAACATGGGCATCGCGGGGTCTTCATCTCCGCCATCCGGCGGATGAACAACACCATCCCGGTACTGCCAGGGACGAAGCTGCAACAGGGGGACGTCGTCACGCTCTACGGAACTGAGGCGGCCACCTCGAAGGCAGTCGAAGCCATGGGGCACAAGCTGCCGCCAACCAACCAGACTGACATGCTTTTTCTGGGACTCGGCGTCGTAGTGGGTCTGCTCATCGGCAGCCTCAGTTACAAGTCGGGAGCACTCGACCTGACCCTTGGCACCGGCGGTGGTGCGCTCGTGTCAGGACTGGTCTTTGGATGGCTGCACATGACGTACCCCCTTCACGGGTTCATCCCAGTGCCAGCCGCCGAGTTCATGAAGGACTTCGGCCTTTCCGCCTTCATCGCCTCGGTGGGTCTGGCTGCCGGTCCCGACGCCATCCAGCTTCTTGCGCAACATGGCCTGCAGCTTCCCCTGCTGGGTCTGCTCGTCTCGGTCGTACCCGCACTGATCTCGCTGCTGGTCGGCTGGAAGCTCATGAAGATCGAAGCACCCATCCTGCTTGGCGCCATTGCCGGTCAACATTGCTCAACCCCCACGATCACTGCTTTGGTGTCACAGTCGAAGAGCAACATTCCGGTGATCGGCTATACGGTCACCTATGCGATCTCGAACGTGCTTCTGCCACTCATGGGCCCGGTAGTGGTGGGCGTGGCCGTAGCACTTCAGTGAAGCGGAACGTATGGTTAGAGCCCCTGCGGGCTCGTCAGCGTACCGGTCGCGAATGCCAGCGTAGCCGCTGCCGACAGTGCATTGCTCCGCGCTTGCGCCTGCGCGTACTGCGCCTTGAGCAGGCCGGTTTGAGCCACGCTGATGTCGGACAGCGTGCCCAGGCCGTTCCGATAGTACTCGAGGGCAGCGTCGTAGTTGGTGCTGCCGGCGGAGACCAGTGCGGTTGCTGCGGAGTATCCCGACAGGCTCGTCCGCAGTACGTCGTAAGCTACCACGATCTCCTCGGCAGCAGTGGTCTGCAGTCTCGCGAAATCGTAGGCGGAGCTCGCGGCGTTCGCCAGTGCGGTCTCACGTTGCGCAGCACGCAAGCCGCCATCGAAGACGGGCACTGTAACCCCCAGCAACAGGGTGGCGTTCGGCTGACTGACATGGAGGTGGGCGGCCTCGGGGAAGCGACTATCCCGTACGCTATATGAACCGAGCACGGCATTCGCTGAGGCGCTGAGCGCGATCTTGGGCAGGAACGCCGCGTCGGCAGCCAGTATGCCCTGTTCGCTCGCCTTCACCTGAGCGAAGGCGGCCTGAACGTCGGCGCGTCGCTGCAGGGACGCAATTATCAGCTCCTCAAGGTTCGAAGGGATGCTCCGGGGAAGTGGTTTGGAGCCGACGTCCTGCACCTTTATGGTCAAGGTCGGAGAGATGCCCATGGCGCTCAGCAACGCCGCATAATAGCTCCGCTCCTGGCTGATGGCCTGGGACAGGTCGAACTCGGCCTGAGCAACCTGCTGCTTGGCCTGAGCGACCTCCATGGTCGTGCCTATGCCCTGGCCCAGCCGGGCTTCCGCGGCCTCCAGCACAATCTTGCTGTTCTCCAGCGCCTCGCGATTGATCCGGCTCTCCGCGCGGCTCGCACCGTACTGGTAATATGCGTTGGCGACGTCGAAGATCAGCTGCTGGTGGACACCACTGAAGCCGACATTGGCGGCAAAGGAGAGCTGCTGGGAGGCCGCAAGAGCGGCGTCGCGCGCGCCAAAGTCAAACAGCAGCCACTGGATGGCTACTGATGGAATTGCCTGAAGCCCGGAGGTCGTCAGCGTCCCACTCGGAATGTCGAAGAGCGGGGTATCGAGGCCTGGGGCTGTGTTGGACGTGATGGCGTAACCGGCCAGGACGTCTGCCGAGAGGACCGGCAGATATGCCGCCTCTGCCACTCCGGCGGCTGCAGCGGCGGATCGCGCTCTCTCCCACGCCGCACCAGTGGCCGGATTGGCCATCTGGGCGATATTGATCAGTTCTGCCAGGCTGTAGCTTTTCGAACGATCGAGGTTAGGCGTTGCCACCACGATCGGCATGGAAGGGTCAGACACCAAGGCATAATTGTCGGACTGAATGTTGACCGCGGGCTGCCCCGCTTCCCCGATATAGGGTGTCGTCGGCGTCGCCGGTGCGAGTTTCATCGCCGAAGTGGTGCAAGCGACAAGACCGACACCGAGCAGTACGAAACAGATAACCCGACAACAGGTACGCACGGCCATCACATAGCCTCAAGTGTCTCGGAAAAATCGAGCAGCAACTTACGGTAGGCGTAGGTCAGATCGAGGAGGTCGCCTCGCCAGGGAGCGCGCCTCGGGGCCTTCAGTGCGAGGCGCTCCAGCCGCCCCAGAGATTGGGTAGCCTTCTGCAGCGCCTGTTCCAGGATCGACAAATCCCTGAACGCAGGATCGACCATAGCATCGGCCGCCAGGCGCAAGAACCCGGCCACTGACGCTTCCTGGGCTTTAGTTGCCACTTTGACACTATAGGGCGCGCCAAACAGATAACGATTGCCGCTGCGAAGCAGCTGCATCTGCGCCATCTGCGGCAGGATGTCGTCGGACTTGGCGACTATTGCCGGCAATTTCTTGAACATTGGCAGCCGTTTGCGCAGCCAGCTCGGTTCAAAGACCGACAAGCGCGCCAGGCGGGTTGCCTCGCCGAAGGATGAGGCGGCTTCCGCGATGCCCGCGGCAGGGCGTCGGGTGAGTTCGGCGAGTCTGTTCATCCCGTCCGCGAGGTTCCGGTTCACAGCGGCACCTACGCTGGTTGGCCAGAAGCTCAGAAACACAATCGCTACGACCACGTTTCCAATCAGGATACCCAGCACGCGATTGGTCGCCACCCCGACATCGAGACTGGGGCCATAGCCGTGGAGTACGCAAAGAAAGAATGCCAGCGCCATCTGCCACCCGGCGTACTCGATGAGTACCGAGCCGTTTGCCACCCAGGCGGCAATGAAGCTACAGACGCCCACCAGCAGGATCAGGTGACCTATGTCGGTCATGTGGGGCATGAGGAAGACGATGCTCGCCACCCCGAGCGCCGCTCCGAGGAGGCACCCGACAATCCGCAGGGTGGCCTTGTGCAGGGTCTCGCCGGTGGTGCCCAGGGCGACATAGAAGCAGGTGATCATGGCCGTGTGAATCTCGAACCAGTCCCGCGTGGTGTAGATCCCATAGGTGATGAAGACGGCCAGCATCGCCTTGAGGGCGAAGTGCAGGTGTTCTGCATTACTCAGGTCAATCGGAGAGATTGCCAGTGCCAGGGCCGCAGCCTTTCTCTCGGGGGGCGGCCCGGTCAGGGAGCGGGCCAGTCGCTCGGTGGCCTGTGCCATGGGCACACGCCCTGCCTCTACAATTGCAGGTCTCCAGCCGGGGGGAAGGCTCCGCCTGCTCGCCACCGTAGTAGCCATTCGGTCGAGTTGAGAAGCAAGCGCCGGGTCCTTGGGGGATCCGACGCTGGCGGCGAGTATGTCCTGTGATGCGGGGATGGCCGCCGCCAGGCGGTCTGCTTCCACGTTGGTGGCCAAGCCGAGAAAAGTGCCGAGCCGAACCGGTGACGACAGTTCCTCGATATCCTCGGCCAGGAGCCTCGACACCTCCTTGCGGGGGACCTTCTCGCCGCGAAGCAGTGCCGCGGCCATAGCGAGCCGCCTCGCAAGGCCATGTCGGGCGAGTTCGGCGGGGTTGGGCCCGAACAGCATGTTTACAACCACCAGCGCCGCCATGGGGAAGAACACGACCACCCACATCCAGCTCAGTCCGCGCGAGAGCAACTCCGGCAGGGGCACGAAGTCCTCGAGCGTCAGCACAAAGGCGAACACGAAGCCGACCGTAGCCCCAATGGAGCCGGCACTGGTCGCCACGGACATGTACATTCCGGTGAAGGTGAAGGCTGCGATCAGAGCCACGCGCAACATGGGGTCGTCGGAGGCGAACTGGAGGACAACAATGCCGAGAAGAATGCCTACCGAGGCCGCGATGACCAGCCCGACGGCAATCAGTATTCCGCTGGCGGCGTTGTTTCGGCTGGCGAAGAAGACGAGGTAGCAGGAGAGTGCCGCCTCCGGAACTTCGAGACTCATCGAGAGCACGACCACGATCACGCAGCACAGCGCCGTTCGGAAGGAGGCTCCCAGGCGGCCCGGGCGCGGCTTGAGCTCGTCGACTATGGTGGCGGTGAAGCCACGCTCAGGGCGGCGAGGCTGGATCATCCTGCCTCCGTGCCCCGCTCACCACCACCACCGCCGAGGCGCCGATCCGCAGCAGCGATGCGGGCGCGTCGTGCATCTCGATGTAGACCGGAAACCGCTTGGCTACTCTTACCCAGTTCAACGAGTTGGCTACCACGGGAAGGCCCAGCAGCGTCACCTCGTCAGTGGTTCTGACACCCCAGCCAAGAGCCGAGACTGTTCCCTGCACTGCCCGCTCCGGGTCAGCCATGATGAACACCTCCACCGCGTCTCCCACTGCGATTTCCGGCAGCTGCGTTTCCCGAAAGAAGGCCACCGCCTCCCATGCCGAGGAGTCGATGATGGCGAATACCGCCTCCCCCGTGAGGACATACTCGCCCCGTGCGGTGGTGAGCCCGGAGATGATGCCGTCTATGGGTGCTCTGACCGTGGTGTTTTCCAGGTCTCGCTCAGCCAGGGCGACTGCGGCCCCTGCCACGTCGACCTGGGCGCGGCGGGTATCAAGTGTGCCTATGACCTCGGTAGCGCCCTGTGACTGCTGGACTGCCTGGTCCAGGCTGACCAGGGCATCGTTATAGGCTGTGCGCGCCTGATCGACCTGTTGGGCAGTGACGAAGCCACGCTCCAGCAAGGGGGTCAGACGATCGAGGGTCTGCTTGGCAAGTTCTGCATTGAATTGGGCACGTTCTATCTGCTTTTCGGCAACGTCGGCGTTGGACTCTTCAGTCAGGATGTTCCTTTCCCCCTGTGCTACTTCGGATTCTGCAGCGCGGAGCTCCGCCTGGGCCTGCTCGAGCCTCAGGCGATATGGCTCAGGGTCGATCTGAATAAGGACATCACCCTCCTTCACCTCGGCGTTGTTCTGGACCGGGATGGACAGGATGCGTCCGGGCACGTTGGAGGAGACCTGAACGACGGGAGCGTCGATCTCGGCCGCGTCGGACTGAGGGTGGGTACTGCCCTCCCCCCAGGCGAGATAGACCATGAAGGCGGTGAGGGCGAAGGTCCCGAAGCCGATGATCTTGGCCAGGAAATTCCTGATCATATCTGCCCTGCCCACACCAACCAGATGCCGATGCCCGCGCTGATGGCCAGGCAGAGGTACACCAGGGGCGGAGCGGGAAGGTATTCTTCAAGCTGAAGGGCCGCGAACAGGAACCGCAGGGCCACGGCGACTAGAATGCCGCCAACGGCGCAGATTATCCAGGCGGGAAAGTAGGATCCGAAGATGGGAACAGCGGGTGCGCCAGCCGTCTGGCTGCACCCCTGCAAGGCGACAGCAAGGACCAGAACTGAGCCCAGTCGTGCCGATTGCACTCAAACCTCCTTCCTTGCAGTCCGCTGGCTCGTGCGTCAGGGTACAGGCACCCGGCTGGCACCGGGTGTCATCCACCCGTCTTGGTCTTCCGGAACTCGGCGTAGTACTCCTCGGCCAGTTTCCGCAGTGACCGGCCGATAGCCGCGTACTGGTATTCCTGCAGGTTGGCCAACGAGGCCCTTGCCGCCGGATGCGGCGCCTTGAAGCCACTTCCCGGCAGAAGGACGACGCCCGTCTCCTCAGCAATACGGAACAGGATCTCCGTCGGATTCTGGGTCTTCATCACCCAGTCGGCGAACTCGTCTCCCCATATATGACGGCAGGTCGCCTCAAGATCGACCAGCGTGTAGTAGTCCACACTGTTCGGGTTCTGATCGTCGGGAGCACCAAGTTGCTCGTGCAGCACATCGTCTCGGCGACGCACGAGTGTCCTGAGGGCCTGCTTGTAGTCCTGGCGGGAGTCCATCATGTTGAACAGCGCGAACAGCACCATCTGTACCTGCTGGGGCGTCGACAGCCCGGCCGTGTGGTTGAGGGCAACTGCGCGGCTGTCCGCCACCAGCCTGTCGATGAACTTGAGCTTGCCTGGATCCGGGGTCAGTGAGGAGTAACGCTCATTCAACTGGGTCCGGTCCGATTCCGGCAGGTTGCGGATCGCCTTGTCGATGATGTTGTCTTGGGTGAGCGCTATCACCCCCAGCCGCCATCCGGTGGCCCCGAAATACTTCGAGAAAGAATAGACGAGAATCGTGTTGTCCGGGCAGATTGCGAACAGAGAACGGAAGTCGTCCGCGAAGGTACCATAGACATCGTCTGTGAGAATTATCAGGTCCGGCCGCTTCTGCACTATCTCTGCGATTGCCTGCAGGCTTTCATCGTCCATCTTCACAGAGGGAGGGTTGCTGGGATTCACGAGAAAGAAGGCCTTGATGGCGGGATCCTCCAGCTTCCTTATCTCGGACAGCGGGTACTGCCATTGGCGCGCCGGATCCGCATCAACGGCGACCACCTCGAGCTGGTAGTCACCGAGTTCGGGAATCTCGAGATACGGCGTGAATATCGGAGCGCCGAGTGCGATCTTGTCTCCCGGCTTGATGAGCTTGTTCACCTTCAGAGAGGCGAAAATGTATGCCATTGCGGCGGTGCCGCCCTCTACTGCAAAGAGGTCGAACGCCTGCCTGCTCATCGCCGTGGCGCCCATCTCTATCGCAACGTACTCTTTTACGATCTGCTCGCTGATGGTCAGCATCCGGTCCGGCACCGGGTAGTTGCACCCGAGTATGCCATTCACCATTTCCAGCAGGAAAGCCTCGGCGTCCAAGCCGAGTTGGTCCCGTACATAGGACAGGCACTTGCGCAGAAGGACCACACCCGGACGGTCAGCGTTCTCGCCGAGGAACTGCTCGAAACGGGCCACCAGACCGTCCGAGCGCGCAAACCCACCAACGCCTTCAGGCATGAACGAGAAGGACGCTTCGGACTCGCTGATAGCGAACATGCCCAACTGAAAGAACGCACGGCGCGGCAGAGTGGCGAGGAAATTCGGATTCCCGCGCCCCGCATTGAGCATGATCCGGTCACGCTGGTTACCCGCCAGCTTGATGAGTTCGTCCTTCAGTTCGAAGGGGCTGAGTTTGGCAAATCTTGAATAGTCCACCTTGTTCACTTGCTGGTCCTCTCGCGATCTGTGTGGTTGATCTCAGGCAAGGGCCACGATCAGCGGCCCGAGCAGGGTCAGGAAGACATTTGCCAGCGCATAGGTGATGGCGAATGGGACGGTGGGGATGCTGTTGCCGGCCTTGTTCAAGACTTCGCCGAATGCAGGATTGGCACTGCGCGAACCGGCGAGCGATCCCGCGAAGATGGCGACATTGTCGTAGCGCAGGACGTAGCGGCCAAAGAGCATCGTCGCCAGCAGCGGGACCAGGGTGATCACGACGCCGATCATGAACAGGGTGAGGCCACGCTGCGAGATGGTCTCGATGGCCTGTGCCCCGGACTGCAGCCCAACCGCTGCGACGAAGCCCGCGAGCCCTAAGTCCTTGAGCAACTGGGACGCAGCCAGGGGCATGTTGCCCATGGTTTGGTTGCGATTGCGCCACCAGCCGAAGATCAGGCCGGATAGCAGGGCGCCGCCCCCCGCCCCGAGGGTAAGGGGAATGCCGCCAATGCGGACGGCCACGAGTCCGATGAGCAGACCAACGACAAGACCTGCGCCGTGGAACACCCAGTCGGTCTTGTTGCTGACGGAGAGTGGCACACCCGCCTCCGAGACCACGCGCTTGAGGTCCTGATCGGTACCATATGCGGTCACGACGTCGCCGACCTGCAACGCGGCGTCATCAGAGACGGTGACCGGAACGCCATCCCGCTTGATGCCGAGAATGAAGATGCCATGCCTCAGCACCGGCGAGGTGGATCGCTTGATCTCTCCGAGCGTACGGTTCGAATAGGCCGCGTTGCGCATCACGACATCTTCTGTACGCATGACCAGATCCATCCCGCTCGAGCTCTGCAGCTCGTCGCCAATCTGGGATGAAGAGGCCACGACGCCGCCACGGCGTCCGACAACCAGAAGGATGTCTCCCGCCTGAATCGTGGTGTCCGGCGTGACGTCGACCATCTGGTCGTTGCGCTTGAGCCGTTCGATGGTGAAGGGCGTCTCGCCGGCAGCTTCAATCTGGGAGACGGTCTTTCCAGCCGCGGGCCCTGCCCTGTAGATGCGACCAACGATCTCCGGCACGGCGAGCTCTTCGCCCGGACCCATTTCAAGAGCGCCCTTCAGGCGCTCGGCCTCGGCCTTTATCGCATCGTCCCGGATGTCCTTCCCCATGAAGCGCGGAAGGACGTTCACACAGATGATGATGGCCCCGAGAGAACCGAAAACGTAGGTGACGGCATAGCCGATGGCCACGTTGTTCTGCAGCCGGGTCACCTCGTCGGCAGCCAGGCCGAGCCGAGCAATCGCGTCACCGGCAGTGCCAATGATGGCCGACTGGGTCATGCCTCCTGCAGCCAGGCCGGCTGCCATACCCTTGTCCAGCGAGAAGAGCTTGGCCATGACCACGACCGTGGCCAGCCCTACGGCAGCCATGAATACGGCCATGAAAATCTCGCGCAGCGACTGGGGGCCGAGGGACTTGAAAAACTGGGGGCCGCTTTCGAAGCCAACCGCATAGATGAACAGCGCAAAGAGGATGGATTTCACACCGTTGTCGACTTCCACGCCGACCAGGCTCAGCACCACGGCGACGAGAAGAGACCCGGCCACCCCACCGAGTTGGAACTTTCCGAAGTGGAACTGGCCGATCCAGAACCCGAGAGCCAGGGAGAGGAACAGCATGATCTCCGGAGAATGGGAGAGCTGCTCCCTGATCCAGTCCATATAAACCTCCTGAATCCCGCAGCCCGCCTGAAGACCACCCTCAGATGGCAGTCGCATCACCCAGCACAGCTGCCAGACCTTCAACAGTACTGGCACTCGCGAAAGGCGACCAAACGACATAAGTAACTTGGCCACACCGCAGAATTACACCACCACCTCGAGGCGCGTTTGACGAAAGTCAAGAGCGTGTCGGGCTCGACTGGAGGCCTGAAGAGGAAGAAGTTGCCCGGTGTGGCGGCGCGTTCGACACCGGGCTGCGAACCTTGAGCTGCGGGAGGAGCAAACCGCAGTCGCGCCTGCTTACCAGCGCCGGCAAGCACTGGCACATGATCCCGGTGATCGTGCCTGCCAGCACACGCCGGATGAAAGAGTGATGGATGGAGGGCCAGATGGGAGGTCGTCGCCCTCCATCCATCGGCGCTCATTGGGGGCGGAAATGAGCGCATAGAAGGCCGGTGCATGACGTCGGCCATGGATCGGCTCGATGTCCGCAGCACCATGGCGCTGCCGCGGATACATCGGCAAGACTGGCAAGAACCTCGCCGATCCATGCTTCAACCATAGGGCGGCGCGACAAGCCGAATGGTGACAGATGTCAATTCTGGAGACAGTTGTGATCGAAAGAAGTGGTCAAGCGCTCGACGACACCGGGTACCCGATGGTCCCCGGCCACCGATCCCGATGCGCCGCCGTCCCCGTTTTCCCAGCGCGGGTGAAGCCATCGTAGGTGAGGGACAGCGCCGACTCCAAGGTGAAGTAATAGCGGAACATGCGGAAGACAATGTACGAGGGCAGATGCAGGAGCGCCCAAAACCGCAGGTTCACGATAACGGCGATGACAGCGTTGATCAGGGGGGCACCCAGGAACACGGCCAGCACCGAGGCAACCTGCATGGTACTGCGCGGATCAGGATACATCAGCAGGAAATTGATGGCGAACAGGATCAACGGCCAACCCATGGCGCGGCGAGCCGTGTTCATGAGCAGGTAGAGGAAGACGATCCATCCACGAACCGAGAAGTTCGGTCCATCGAGGAGCTGCCGATTGCGCGCCAGTACATGATAGAGGGTACGATACCAACGGAGCCGTTGTTCGCGCAGGTGATAGAACGTGCGAGGCACTTCCGACACGACGGTCAATTGCGGATCCGAGATCAGCCTGTAGCCTGCCTCGCCGATCCGGAGGGACATGTCGGTGTCCTCTCCGTTCATGCCGTACGCAAACCCGCCAACGGCACGCGCCACATCGGTCCTGTAGCAGGCGAACATGCCCGGGATGCCGACGATCACGTCTGCAGCGCCCAACCCGACCTGATCGTAGCCGGCCCGCAGCAGCACCTCGATCAGCCTTGGACCATCGTAGGGCCCTCGTCCGGGCGGTAGTGCCAGCCCCCCCACGCAGCCAACGTGCGGATCGCTGAAATGCAGGAAGCCGCGGGAGAGAGAGTCAGGGTTCAGCAGGGTGTCGGCGTCTAAACGCGCAAAGTACTCGGTCGTTACCAAGGCGAAGCCTGCATTCAGTGCCCTCGCCTTGCCCGGTTTCGTCTCGGTTATGAGCTTCGACGTCAGGTGACGGCATGCCGCCAGCGCGTCACCGGCGACGGCAGGGGTATCGTCGGATGAGTTGTTGTCAACGATAATCAACGTCACCTTGCCACGATAGGCGGCCGCTGCCCGATCAACGGCTGCAATGCAGACGCCGATGGCCTTGCTCTCGTTGAGACAGGGTATGACCAGCGAGATGTCAGGGCTGAATGGAGGCTTGCGTCGAACAAGCGCTTGTATTGCCGCCAGGACGTTGAGCAGGAAAAACACCAATGGAACGAACAGGAAGAAGCCAATACTGACGCCACCGAGCAGCGCGACGTTGCGCAACCTGTTGATCAAGGGCAGGTCGAGCCGAACCGCCCAGAGGGACAGGCCGAGCGCCAGCGCAATCACAAGGACCAGGATTATCAATGAGCGGACGTGGTAGCGCTTGCTAAGCGGCCCCTCGTTGCGCGGCGGCATGTCTGCGTGGTTGAGCACAACGATGGCGAAAAGGAGAAAGCCGAACAATCCCATCACGATGCCGATGGCGTCGAGTGGCATCGCAGCGCCGGTGAGCATCACCAGGAGGGCATTGCACAGATCGATCACAACGGCGAACAATGCAAAGGGCAAGATGAAGTCAATTGCCAGCCGCACTCGGGTCGACCACGGAGCGTCTATGGCCGAAGAATACGCTATGTAGAAGCTTATGATGAAGATCCGAATGGGAACCACATACTCCCCCGAGTAGCGCGAGAAGTAGAAGTCGCCCTCGGGGAAGAATGCGTCCACCGCCGGCACGCGGTTGACCAGCAGGACAAGCAGGAACCCGACCACGGCACCGACGGCGAGAACCTGCGGGGCCTTGGTGCTCGACACCGGCCTCGTCAGCCGCGGAGGAGCCGAGTCCCGTGAACTGAGGCTGGCCGGCTCAACTGCTTGACGGAGAGCCTGGCGGTATTGCTCCTCTACCATGATACGAGCAACGAGCCGGGTTCGATCGGTTCACCAGGCGACGCCGGCTGCCAATCGCTAAGTGGCACCACGACAACATCCTCGTCGCCGCTCCCGCTTTGCCACTGAACGATGTACTGCTGGGTCGCTGTCGAAGCCCCTGTCGATGAGGCATCGACCAGTTCCTGATCCTCATCGCTCAGCATACGGAGCTGGAAACCCTCTTCTTCCCCGAGGGAGACCGGGACGTCGAGAGGCAGAACCAGATCAAGGAGAGCGCTGGTTGCCGCTGTCGCCTGACCAGAGGCTTGCTCCGGGCCGACGAGAGATACTCCTCCAGACCCGGCAAGGGCCGAGACCAGGGTCTGCTCGGCGCCGTCCGGCGCGTCCACGGGCTGGAAGGCGGTCTCCGGAAGCAACTGGGCCACTGCCTCCCGACCTGCCCGGCAGATTCCCTGGTTGGGAGAGTTGTCGACCAGGATGACCATCAGGCGGTTCGACAATTGCTGCAGATCCTGAGGCAAATCTACGTCTGTGCGGATTGTATCGCTGTCTCCGGGGAAGTTGGCGGTGTGAACGATGTTGTCGTTCAGTATCACCCTCAAGGACCAGTCGTTCCCCTCTGCAAGCTGGCTTGTGCGCAGGGCCAGACTGATGCGCGCCGGAGCCAGACCCTGCGGAAGGTCCGCAAGCTTGTAGGTAATGTTCCACCGGCTCGACCCACGGAACGTGCGGTACGCGAGATCGGTCGACAATGCCTCCACCGGGACCGGCCAATCGGCGTCGTAGCTCTGGGGGAGCATCCCTCCCCTGATCCCGAGGACCTCGTCCAGTCCTTCCACGCCGGCCAGTGTCACCGCTCCTGAAGAGTCTACGCTTGCTGGCTGTTCCGCCGAGGCGGCAGAGAGGGTCATGCCGCTGGTATCGCCGGGCACTGCCAACTGCGAAGGTACGCCCTGGCGCGACAGCCACTGCGTGCCCCACGCTCCGAAGATCGGCGCATCAGGAGCACTGATCGCCAGCGGATCAGGTGCGAGGACTATGCGATTGACGACATCATCGGCAGCGCCGTCCAGCCGGAGGACCAAACCGCTACCTTCAAGCAGGGAGAGCGCGAAACCCAGATTGGTGACGTTGGTCGGACAAATCTGTCCGAAATTGGTGGTGCCATCAGCCTGGAGCCTGACGTTCACCTGCTCCCCTGCAAGGTCGGACGGATCGAGAGGGTAGGTCAGGCGAAGCATCGTGGTGCCAGGTTGCAGCACCACAGCATCCTGCTCCCTGCCATTGATCCACACTGTAAGGAGACCATCGCCGCGGTCGATCAGTTCGCTCTCGAGGTCCAACTGGAGCTGTCCCTCCACTTCCTCGACGCCAGCAGGCAGGCGGAATGACAGGGTCCGCTCCGATGGAAAGCCGGCGAGCCCAACCCATGCACCGCCCGAGGAGCCGGGTATTCTCACGACGTCGCCGCCCTCAGCCAGTCGCTCGGGCGAGGCAACAGAAGTGCTGTCTGCCGCAGGTGCGGCATCGGGATTGGCAGCAGCGGCGTTATCCGGAGTGGCCGCAGCGTCGGAAGTGGCCGGGGGTGTAGCAGGCTGAGCCACCCTAGCGGCAGGAGCATCAGCCGCCACGGAGGGCGCTGATGCAGATGGCGAAGCAGGCGAAGACGGTGAGGCGGTCTGAGCCAGACCGAGCCCGCCGGTCAGGGTCCTCGCAAAGCCCGGATCGCTAACCGCGACCGAGAGGAGGGAAACGCCAAAGATAACAACAGCGAAGATGGACAGTCGGACCACGTCTCGCATGGCATCACTCCTTCACGATACCGGGGAGGTTGTCTCGGGTCCACAGCGACCGTGCCGCCACGACGGCCGGGTTGAACCGGGACTTGTACCTCGCCACGATTTCCATGGTTTCGTTGAACAGTTGCTCTTCGAGCAGAATCGGCTTCAGGCCGAGTGCCACAAAGCCCTTGTTGGACATGCGCAGTTCATTCTCGGCCGCTTCGTTGCGGGGGTTGTCCACGTGCGCGATGCGCGCGCCGGTCATCTCGGCGATCATGGCGGCGAGGGTGCTCACGGTCATGGTCTCGGCGACCTGGTTGAATATCTTCACCCGATCGCCACGTGCGGGCGGATTGTCGACCGCAAGCCTGACGCACCGCACCGTGTCCTGGATGTTTATGAAGGCGCGCGTCTGCCCGCCCGTGCCGTGCACGGTCAGCGCGTGCCCTACCACTGCCTGTACGAGGAACCGGTTCAGGACCGTTCCGTAGTCCCCGTCATAGTCAAAGCGGTTGATCAGGGCGTCGTGCCGACGGGTTTCCTCGGTTTGAGTGCCCCACACAATTCCCTGATGAAGATCGGTGACCCTGATGCGATCGTTCTGGGCGTAGTACTGGAAGATCAACTGATCCATCGACTTAGTCATGTGATAGACCGAGCCCGGCGCGGTTGGATACAGAATGCTGCGTTCGTGCAGTTCTCCGTCGGCCCCTTTCACGAGGACATCGAGATAGCCCTCGGGAACCTCGATACCGGAAGTGGCGTACCCGTAGACGCCAGT
The DNA here is from genome assembly GCA_023436745.1 of Pseudomonadota bacterium. Lineage (GTDB taxonomy): Bacteria > Pseudomonadota > Alphaproteobacteria > Rhizobiales > Devosiaceae > Devosia. The sequence goes on from JAEZHZ010000162.1 coordinate 23,990, forward strand.
CGTCCCCAAATGAACAACGTGGATGTCGGCGGCAATCTCGACGATGCACGCCATCAAGTTGTTAGTGCCTGGTATATTGTTGTTTACAGTATATTGCTTGTGAGCAGAATTTGTCATCGAGTACGGCGCAGATCGTTGCTCAGCGAAATGCACGACTGAATCGGGAGCGAAACTCTCGAGCGCGCTCCTTAGCCCGGCGTAGTCTCTGGCGACGTCGACGTAGAAGTACTCGATCTCTTTTCCGGACACGTCCCGCCAAGCGTCCAGGCGCTGGCGAACGGAACTGATCGGGCTCAGGCTACCCGCGCTTAGCTCGTCGTCGATGTGGCGACGTGAGAGATTATCGAGGATACCGACCCGGTAACCGTGGGCGGATAAATGTAAGGCGGTAGGCCAGCCACAAAAGCCGTCTCCACCAAGCACCAGGACCGATTTCATGGGCACCAGCTCGGCTAGGGCAGCCAGGTTGACGCTCACCTGTGCACCTCCCGACTCTACGAACCCAGACAATGCTCGTCTTGACATTGGTCAACATGGGTCGCGAGCCCGGAAATATGAGTCGGGCGGGACGCCACCGACAAACGTCGTCAGGCACATCAACAACTTGATGATTAGCAGCCCGCCGCCAGCCGCTGTCACAATTATCACATTCGGACACAACCCAGCCCGTAACAGGAACTGCCCAATCAGCGTATAGTTGTTCTGCGGCACTCCCCAACTGTAATTTGCGCCCTTGACGGGCATAAATACTCATGAGGCCAAGAAAATGAGCGATCTGATAGCAGTATCTTTTGATAACGTCAGCGAGGCTGATCGGGTCCTCTACGAGCTGAACCGGCTCGAGAAGGAGCACCTCGTGGACATGGATGACGCGGTCGTCGTGGTTCGGCGCGATGATGGCAAGGTCCACCTCAAGCAGAGCTACAACATCGTCGGCGAGGGAGCGGCGTACGGAGGCCTCTCCGGTGCGGCCTGGGGAATGCTTGTTGGCCTTCTATTTCTGAACCCGATTGCAGGACTCGCCGTCGGGGGACTTGCAGGCGCCGGCGTGGGTGCACTGTCCGGGACCTTGGTCGACTACGGGGTGGACGACAAGTTCATCCGCTCAGTGGCGGAAGAAATGACGCCGGGAAGTTCTGCACTGTTCGTGCTGGTCCGGAAGGTACAGCCGGAGAAAGTCATAGCCGAACTGTCGAAGTTCCAGGGCAAAATCCTGAGAAGCTCGCTCTCTCCGGAGCAGGAGCGCAAGCTGCAGGAAGCCTTCGAACGCGCTCGTAGTGGAAGCAGCGGAGCAGCGGCCTAACCGGCCTGAACCTCCCAGCCTTCGGTCTTAGATACAACGCCGGTCAGTGCGTGAGTATAGGAGCTGTACATGCACTTCCATGTAAAGCCTTCCAATGTCCAGTTATCGAATACCCTGTATACATCCGGCGGGATCATCTACCGGCAAGGCGATGCCGCCGGGGCGTTGTATCGCGTTACCTTTGGCTGCGTCATCCAGTCCAAGGTCAACCGCAACGGCACTCGCCAGGTAGCAGGCTTTTTCCTGCCAGGCGAGTTGTTCGGCTGGGAGATCGAGGATGAACGGCTCTACAGTGCAGAATGCGCTGGGACCACCATCATCCAGACCATAGAACCGGCCGCGGCGGAGCAATTGCCGGAGTGGAAGCAGGGGCGGCTCGTGCCGAGCCTTGGCCAACTCCAGGAACAGCTATTGATCCTCTCGCGGCCGACTGCCGAAGCGCGGGTCGCAGCGTTCCTGCACAACCTGCTCTGCAGGCAGAGTTCTCGCAGGCGGGTTTTTCTTCCCATGCACCGGTTCGACATTGCCGACTATCTCGGCCTCAGCCCCGAAACGGTTTCCCGTGTACTTCGCCGCTTCAAGCAGTCCGCCCTGATCAACACGCCGAATATACACACGGTCGATATCCTCAAGATCGACGATCTGGTGGAAACCTACAACAAGTAGAATGCTTCACCGCGGACCTGCGATGGCGGCCAAACCAACCGGTGCCGGTATCGCAGGTCTGCGACGAGGCACGCCTTGATCACATGTACTCCGCCGAGATCACCCTCGCCTGAAAGAACGGCAGGAATGCTCCCGTTCCGTAGTGATTACCGACACGGAGGTCGCTCGGGATGGTGAAACCACCAAAGGTGATCTCTGCGTGGGCGGTGCCGCCAAATGGCTGCAGCCTGAACGTCTTCTCGGGGTTCGCATCGCTCCAGCGCGCGGTAACCACCTCGAGGACACGACCTTCTTCATCAAGCGTGAGATAGACGGGCTCGATGCCGGTCCCGAAGGACAGCCTTGCTGTGTTGGGACCCTGCTGCTCCCACCGCACGCCGTTCGACGGCAGCAAGCTGGCCGGCGCCCAGACCGCCTCCATGGCCGAACGCGAGAGTGCGGACCTCACCAGGTCCGGTGAGGTTCGCACGTTGGCGACCGGCAACAACCCATTGATCCAGAAGCGTGTCCAACCCGCTCCGTTCACCAGCGCATCCGAGCCGTCGATGCGCATGAGGCCACTCGCCATGTTCGGGATCCAGACGAATTCCGACGGCGGTGAAAGGATCTGACGCGCTTGCATGGCATAGCTCGTGAAGTTGTCCACGTCCCCAAGAAGGAAGACGCCCTCCATCTGGAGCAGGACGGTCGTGTGCAAGGAAGTGCCGGGAGCAATTGCGTGCCTGAAGTATCTTTGCGCTACATCCGGCAAGCCGACGAGCATCGATTCCGCAAATGTCCCGACCGCAGCTCGAGGTCGCGCGGCCAGGTCCGCCAGGGCGGTCTCAGCCTCGGACATCGAACTGCGGTATAGAAGATGTGCCGCCAATGCCCCTCCTGCCAGCAGGAGTACCACCGCGGCGATTATCCACTTCAACACGGCCTGCTTCCCTCGTGCCGCCACCGTCATCCCTGCGAGCGTAGCTCAGGAACTGGAGGGGCGCGACGGCACAATCGACGGATGGAAGTTGACGCAGGTCATATCGTGCGCCGCTTCGGACACTCTATGGTTGCCCCGGCGGTGGTGGAGGTATCACCGCGCAGCATCGGTTGCCCTTTCATGGCAGAGGCTCACCTGGCGGGGACGCAGAGCACAAATGGATGGACGCGTATGACTTCTCACGATCCTTCACTCGAGACGCCCGAACAAGTGGCGCAGGCGCTCCGCGCGGACCTACGAACCGGCCTCACGTCAGATGAAGCCAAGCGCCGGCTGGAGTTGCACGGACCCAACGAGCTCCGGGCCGCGCCGAGCACGCCATGGTGGCGTCGCCTGCTGGCGCAGTTTCAAGACCCGCTCATCTATCTTCTGCTTGGCGCAGTAGTTGTCTCGTTCCTCGCCTGGTTGCTCGAGGGCCACGAACCCCTGCCAATCGACGCCATCGTCATTGCAGCGATCGTGCTGCTGAATGCGGCCTTGGGATATGTGCAGGAGGCAAAGGCAGCTGACGCAGTAGCAGCCCTGGCAAAGATGACCGCCGTGACGTCATCAGTGGTTCGGAGCGGTGAGCGCCGGCGCATCCCCAGCGCGGAACTGGTACCCGGTGACCTGCTGCTGCTCGAGGAGGGGGATGCCGTGGGTGCCGACGCCAGGCTGGTCCAGGCTGCGGAACTGAGGGTGCAGGAGGCCTCCCTTACCGGCGAAAGCGCCTCAGTCTCCAAGAGCGTGGAGGCCTTGCAACACCCGCAGCCCCTGGCAGAGCGGACGTCCATGGTCTTCAAGGGCACCGCGGTGTCCCAAGGGAGCGGCCTGGCATTGGTGACCGCTACCGGCATGCACACGGAGATGGGTCGCGTGGCCGAAATGCTGGACGCAACGCGCGAGGACCCCACCCCGCTACAGCGTGAAGTTTCGCGGATCGGGCGGACACTCGGCATCGCGGTGGTCGTCATTGCACTGGTCGTGGTCGCGACGATCCTGCTGGTGTCCGACGTTCGCAGCGCCAGTGACCTTGTGACGGTGTTGCTCCTTGGCGTCTCGCTCGCGGTCGCGGCAGTGCCCGAGGGCCTGCCAGCAATCCTGTCGCTCGTGCTTGCACTCGGTGTGCGACGCATGGCCGAGCACCACGCCGTGGTGAAGAACCTTTCCTCGGTGGAGAGCCTGGGCTCCGCCACAGTGATCTGCTCGGACAAGACGGGCACGCTGACGCGCGCGGAAATGACCATCGAGCGGGTCGCGACCGCTTCGGGCACCACGCGCATAACTGGCGTGGGCTATGCCCCCGAGGGGCAGGTCCATGGCCCAGACCAGTCACCGCCGGAGGGACCTCTCAGGGCAGAACAGATCGTCGCCATCAGCGGCGGCAGCCTTGCCAACAACTCAGCCCTGCGTCGGGCAGACGAGGATCAATGGCATATCGAGGGCGACCCAACCGAGGCCGCCTTCCTTGTGGCGGAGAGAAAGTTCGGGATCGCCGACCGCCGGCAGCGGCGGTTTGAGCGCGTCCGCGAAATCCCGTTCACCTCAGAACGCAAGATGATGTCGACGATCGAGCTGGATCACGAGTGGAACGACCAGCCTGTTCTGGTGACCAAGGGCGCTCCGGACGTGCTGATCGGCCGCTGCAACCGGCTGCGGGTTGGCATGGATGTGGTGCCGATGGACGAGGCATGGCGGCAACGGGCCCGAGCAGACGTCGAGAGCCTCTCCAATGATGCGCTTCGCACGCTCGCCGTCGCATACAAGCCACTCGAGACGGTAAGTGACGACGCACACACGAGCGGCCTGGAACAGGATCTCATCTACGTGGGAACGGTGGGGATCATCGACCCACCGCGCGAGGAAGCGGCCCAGGCAGTAGCGGAGGCGCATCGCGCGGGCATCCGGGTCATCATGATCACCGGCGACCATCCGAGCACGGCCGTGCGTATCGCCAGTCAGCTCGGGATCGTCCGGCCTGGTGAGCAGGCGCTCACCGGGAGCGATCTCGACCAGCTGGATGACGCCGCGTTTGCCGAGGCGGTGCGACACACGTCTGTCTTTGCCCGCGTAGCCCCGGTCCACAAGCTCAGGATCGTCGATGCCCTTCAGGCAGACGGACACGTGGTGGCGATGACGGGGGACGGAGTGAACGACGCCCCTGCCCTCAAGTCGGCCGATATAGGGATCGCCATGGGCATCACCGGCACGGAGGTGACCAAGGAAGCCGCCAAGATGATCCTGACCGACGACAACTTCGCGACCATCGTCCAGGCGGTGCGTGAAGGCCGCGGGATCTTCAGCAACATCCGCAAGTTCCTGCGTTACCTGCTGTCATCCAACATGGGCGAGGTCCTAACGGTCTTCCTGGGTGTCGTAGGGGCTGGTCTCATCGGGCTCAACGCTGCCGGGGAGGGACTGGTGTTGCCGCTGCTGGCGACCCAGATCCTCTGGATCAACCTTGTCACCGATTCCGGACCTGCGCTGGCCATGGGCATCGATCCGCCGGCCGACAACCTCATGGAACGTGCGCCACGGCGACCGGATCAGCCGGCGATCGACCGCCGGATGTGGGGCGGCGTGATCTTCACGGGGGTGGTCATGGCCATCGCGACGCTCTTCACCATCGACTTCTACCTGCCCGGAGGGTTTGTCGAGGGTAACGGCTCACTGGATCAGGCGCGTACTGCCGGTTTCACCGTGCTGGTTTTTGCGCAGTTGTTCAACTGCTTCAACGCCCGTTCGGAGACCGTCAGCGCATTCCATCACCTGTTTACCAATGCCTGGCTCTGGGGTGCGGTGGCGCTTTCGCTGGCGCTGCAGATCGCAGTCGTCAACGTGCCGGCGCTCAACTATGCATTCGGCACTGTGCCGCTGACGGTTGACCAGTGGGTGTTCTGTGCTGCGCTCGGCAGTCTAGTGCTCTGGCTCGGCGAGATCCGCAAGTGGGTGCTGCGGCGCCTCACTGTGTGAGTCAGTCCTGCTGGTCAGTCACGAGGTGAACGATACCCACCACGTCCTGGGCGCGAAGCGCAAAGGCCAGCCCCTTGCCCGGCGCGTCGAGTTCGCCCGCACGCTGCACCTCCTTGAGGATTTCCTCCTTGATGGTGCCGGGTACGAGCGTGAGGATGACTTCCTTTTCGGGCTCGATCTGGATTCCGAACACGCGCTGCTGCTCGTTCTTGCCGAGTCCGCGCGCCGGGATGATGGTGCCACCATGGGCGCCTGCCGCCATGGTTGCCTCGAGGACGGCCTCGCCCCACCCCTTGCGCACGATGGTGACGATGAGATGCGGGTCCTGCATCGAACTACTCCCTGGATCTGGTCGTGAACTGGACCACCAGGCCCAGCAGTAGAACTGAAAGGATCGGGGCTAGCGCAATCAGAGCAACGAAGCCGAGGCCCACAATCAGCGGGTTCTGCCCCGTGGCCTGTGCAGCACCGAGCGCCACCGCCAAGAGGAACGTGTTGGCAAGGGGGCCGGTGGCTACTCCGCCGGCGTCAATGGCAATGCCGAGAAACTTGCGGTCGCAGATCAGAACCATCACGATCGCCAACCCGTAGCCCGGCACTACCGGCCACGTGAGCGGGATGCCGTAGCTTATTCGCAGCATGCCGATCGCGACCCAGACGGCAACGCCGAGCGAGATGCTGTACAGAACCAGGCGGCCCTTTATCGTGCCGTGGCTCGCCTCCTCGACCTGATCGGCGAGAACGCGCACCGCGGGCTCGCCCCAGGCGGTGGTAAGGCCAAGGAGGGCGCCGAGGCCCGCCATAACCCAGGGTGAAGTCAGCGCTCCGAGGCGCTCGCCAATGATCTGTCCGAAGGGCAGGAAGGCGATCTGCACTCCCAGCAGAAACAGATACAGGCCGACGCCGGCAATTGCGGTCCCGATGAGGATGTCACGCACCTGTTTCCGCGGCAGCCGGAGCACCAGCAACTGGAACACCAGGAACAGCGTCATCAGCGGCAAGACGGCGACAAGCACACCGGCAGCGAGATCCGCCATGTCCTGCAGCCACCCTGTCGTCATGACCACGCAAGCGCCATAACGAGGACCGCCAGAATAGCGCCGAAGGATGCGAGACCCAGAACTCCAAAGCCATCCGATACGCTGTCGCGCCCACTCAGCACCGCGCTCAGCCCCATGGCCAGGGCGATGATCACTGGAGCCGTAAGGACGCCGGTGGTGACACTTCCGGCGTCATAGGCCAGCGGCACGAACTCCGCAGGCGCGAACAGGGTCAGCAGCAGGATCGCGACAAAGCACAGCACCACTATGGTCTTGATCGACCAGCCAAAGACGATGCGAGGCAGCGCCACCGCGGTCAGGACCGCCACTCCCACAGCGGTGGTATAGAGCACTGCGGCGGCGGGAATGCTCCCTTCAGAGGACTTCTGGACCTGATCGGCGAGCACCATGACGTCCGGCTCCGCGACCGTGAGAGCAAAGCCGAGCGCGAAGGCCACAACCACTATGAGGGCGAGTGAGCCCCGTCTCGGCAGTTCGGCTCCAACGAACCGGCCCATAGGCAGCAGGCCAAGATCTATGCCGATGAAAAGCAGCAGCATTCCCACCATGGCCAGGACGGTGCCCGCCATGAACTGCGCGAACTGATGCAGCGGTGCCCACACCAGCGTGAACTGCAACGCGCACACCGTCAGGATGAGGGGTGCCACGGCACGGACGACTTCGGAGAGGTTTCTGAGAAGTACGCTGCCCATCTATGCGGCCCTCCCATGTGCCAGCGAGAGCCAGTTGGTGCCCACGCTCAAGGGGATAGTACTTTCTCGAGGATGACAAGCGCCCTGTCTCCCTCGTAAGGGATGGCTACAAAACCCCGCTCCCGCTCCAGTTCGATGGCGGAGCGGTTTTCTCGGCTTTCAAGCGACTGCAGGCGCTTTACCCCCTTGGATTGGGCGATGCGGGTCACAAAACCCAGAAGCTCCCAGCCAATACCCCTGCTCTTGTAGTCCGCCCTGATGGAGACGGCCACCTCGGCCCTCGTGAACTCGGCGTCACACACGAGTGTGGCGACGGCGATCACGGGGCCATCATCCCGTTCGCGCGCTACGAAGGTATCGGTTCGTTCGTGATCGACGTCGATCATCGCGGCGAGCCTGTGGTCGCCCTCCGGCTTGACGGCACCGAGGAAACGAAACCGCATGTCTTCCGGAGTGACGTGGTCGAAGAACTCTTCAATAGCGCTTCGATCCTCCGGTTCAGCGGGTCGCACGACGAACACGAAGCCGCTGCGGGTTGCAAGCTCTTGGCCAGACATTCCATCGCCTCCTCAGGTTTTGTGAAGCGAGCAGCGAACGACACTCGCAAGGCGCAACTTGATCATCCGCCTACAGCAACTGCCTTGACGCTGATCAACCGTCGCTGCCTTGAAGCAGAAACAGGGTCTGCTCTGCGATCACCTGCTCCTCGTCGGTAGGAATTACGAGCACAAGCACGCGGCTGTCAGAGGCGGATATCGACGATATGCCGGCCTTGTTGTCCTCTGGGTCCAGGCGAAGTCTCAGCCACCCCAGACGCTCAACTATGCTCATGCGGATAGCAGCGCTGTGCTCCCCGATGCCGCCCGTAAAGACCAGAACATCCAACCCTCCAAGGGTGACCGCGAGGGCTGCGATATGCTTCGCGATGCTGAAGACGAACAGATCCACGGCTTCAGCCGCCGCCGGGTGGTCGCTGGCGAGCAGGGTACGTACGTCTCCCGACTGGCCCGAGACTCCCAGCAAGCCGCACTGATGGTAAAGCAAGTCCTCGAGCTGATCCAAGGACAGCCCGCCAGACCGCATCAGATGCAGCAGGATACCAGGGTCGATGCTGCCGGGTCGCGTGGCCATCACCACCCCATCCAAAGCACTGAAGCCCATGGTCGTGTCGACGCTGCGCCCGTCTCTCATGGCACACAGGCTGGCGCCGCTACCCAGATGTGCAGCAATCACGCGCGCGGAGGATAACTCCGGCCAATCCCGTGCAAGTCGCTGGGCGACATAGCGGTAGGAGAGGCCATGGAAGCCGTAGCGGCGAATGCCCTGCTCCTCCAGTGCCCTTGGAATCGCGTATCGGGAAACCGGCGGCATCAGGTCGTGATGAAAGGCCGTGTCGAAGCAGCAGACCTGAGGGAGTTCCGGGCGGGCTTCCATCAAGGCTACCATAGGTCCAAGCGCCAGAGGCTGGTGCAGAGGCGCCAGCGGTGTGAGCGTCTCCACCTCTTCAAGCACTTCGCGGGTCAGAAGCGCAGGACCGCGGAAACGTGACCCACCATGCACGATGCGATGTCCGGCCGCCGTGATGGTGTTGCCGGCAAGTTCCTCGATAAGGTTGAGCAGGACGATGATGTCGTGACGTTCGCCAGGCATGGACGTCCAGGCGCGGTCCAGCAGCAAAGCCCCCCTGCTGTCCGCAGCTACGATCCGGTGGCCGGCCACCCTGCCCCGCAGCACTGGGTATGGTTGGTCTCCGGTAGAGCCAGAATAGAGCGCGAACTTCAGGCTCGAGGATCCGGCGTTCACCGCGAGGATCCGCTCAGGACTCATGGCTGTGCCTCGGCGGCATCGCCGCGCCACCTCCAGCTCAGTATCTCCGGCATGTCCTCTCCATGCTCCCGCACATACCGATGGTGCTGCGCCAGCTTGTGCTGCCAAGCCTGCTTCGCCTGTGCCGCCCTCACGCCCAGTCCCTCCACCCGATCCACGGCGGCCATTGCAAGGGTGTAGCGGTCGATCCCATTCATCACCGCCATGTCGAACGGCGTCGTGGTGGTCCCCTCCTCCTGAAAGCCATGGACGTGCAGGTTGTCGTGATTGGCACGCCGATAAGTCAGCTTGTGAATGAGGTGTGGATAGCCGTGGTAGGCGAAGATTACCGGCTTGCTGGCGGTGAAGATGCTGTCGAAATCGCGGTCACTCAGCCCGTGCGGGTGGGCATCGCTGGGTTGAAGCGCCATCAGGTCGACCACGTTCACAACACGCACCTTGAGGTGCGGCAGGGCCCAGCGGAGCAGATCGGCCGCAGCCAGCGTCTCCAGAGTCGGTACGTCCCCGGCACAGGCGAGCACCACATCCGGCTCACCGTCGAGAGGCTCCGTGCCCGCCCACTCCCAAATGCCAACGCCGGCCTCGCAGTGAGCCACAGCATCGCTCATCGACAACCACTGCGGTGCAGGTTGCTTGCCCGCCACTATGACGTTGATGCGGTTGTAGGTTCTCAGGCAGTGGTCGGTGACCCACAGCAGGCAGTTGGCATCCGGCGGGAAGTAGACGCGAACGATGTCCGCCTTCTTGTTGACCACCAGATCCACAAACCCGGGATCCTGATGTGAGAAGCCGTTATGATCCTGCCGCCAGACATGTGAGGTCAGCAGATAGTTCAGCGACGCAATAGGGTGGCGCCAGCGCAGGTCCCGAGCGACTTTCAGCCACTTGGCGTGCTGACTGAACATCGAGTCGATGATGTGGATGAAGGCCTCGTAACAGGAAAACAACCCATGCCGGCCGGTGAGCAGGTATCCCTCCAGCCACCCCTGGCAGAGATGCTCACTCAGAATTTCTACCACTCGTCCGGCCGGGCCGAGATGCACATCGTAGTCGTAGATCGGCTCCAGCCACGTCCGGTCCGTAACTTCGAAGACAGCATCCAGTCGGTTTGAGGCCGTCTCATCCGGCCCGAACAGCCGGAAGTTCCTGGCCTCCGCGTTCAACGTCATCACATCGCGCAGGTACGCTCCCATTCGCCTTGTTGCCTCGGCGGCGACCGCACCTGGTGCTGGAACCTCTATGGCGTGGTCCTCCAACCGGGGCAGGTGGAGTTCGCGCCGGAACCAGCCGCCATTGGCGTGAGGATTGGCGCCCATGCGGCGGTCGCCGATGGGAGCCAGCGCCCGCAACTCCGGCAGCAGCCGGCCATCCTCGTCGAACAGTTCCTCTGTCCGGTAGCTCCGCAGCCATTCCTCCAGAATTGCCCGGTGCTCGGCATCGCCCCGCGCGTTGCTGACGGGCACCTGATGCGAGCGCCAGAAGTCCTCCACCTTCTTGCCGTCAACCTCCCTAGGGCCCGTCCAGCCTTTGGGACTGCGCAGTATGATCATCGGCCACCGCGGGCGTATCGCAGGTGTGTCGGCCGCTCTGGCGCGCTTCTGGATGGAGGCTATGGCGTCGGCAGCTTCGTCAAGCGCGGCAGCCATGGCCACGTGCATCGGTGCGGGATCACTGCCATCTACCCAGATGGGCTGGTACCCGTACCCGACGAACAGGCTTGTCAGTTCCTCGTCCCCCATCCTCGCGAGGATCGTGGGGTTCGCGATCTTGTACCCGTTGAGATGGAGGATCGGCAAAACAGCTCCATCGCGTTCGGGATTGATGAACTTGTTGGAGTGCCAGGAGGCAGCAAGCGGGCCGGTCTCCGCCTCACCGTCACCAACCACACATGCTACCACCAGGCCGGGATTGTCGAAGACGGCCCCAAAGGCATGCGCCAGTGAATAGCCGAGTTCCCCCCCTTCGTGGATGGAGCCGGGAGTCTCCGGCGCCGCATGGCTCGGCACACCACCCGGAAACGAGAACTGCCTGAACAGCTGCCGCATGCCCTCAAGATCTTCTCCGACCTGCGGATAGATCTCGCTGTAGCTGCCCTCGAGCCAGGTGTTGGCAACCATGGCGGGGCCCCCGTGTCCCGGACCGCAGACATAGATCATGTCCAGGTCGCGGGTGGCGATGAGCCGGTTCAGGTGGGCATAGATGAAGTTCAGTCCGGGGGTGGTGCCCCAGTGCCCCAACAGGCGTGGCTTTACATGCTCCTGCCGCAACGGCTCGCGCAGCAGCGGGTTGTCGAGCAGATAGATCTGACCAACAGAGAGATAGTTGGCCGCCCGCCAGTAGCGGTCGATCAGGCCCACCTCAGCCGTACTCATCGGTGTTGTGCCGGTTGTCACGGTGCTCTTCTCCTTTGAGCATCAGCGAAGCTCAGGATCGCGCAAGAAAAGACATGGGCAATTGACGTAGATCAGGCGCCTCGCAGTTGCTTGGAGTCAACCTGTTCAAACTTGAGAAGAGAGGAGCAGCCGATGCGCGCCAGAGATGTAATGTCATCGACGATCATTTCGGTCAGCGCTGGCAACAGTATACGGCACGCTGCGGAGATCATGCTTGAGCATGACATCAGCGGTGTACCGGTGCTGGACGATAATGGGGCGCTGGTCGGGATGCTGACCGAAGGGGATCTGCTCCGCCGGTGTGAACTCGGAGGCGAGTTCAGCCCTCACCCTGACCCTACGGCATCCGACACCGAGCGCACCCGGGAATTCATCAAGAGGAACGCCTGGAACGTTGCAGATGTGATGAGCACCTCCGTTCAAACGGTGGATGCGAATGCCACTCTGGCGGACGTCTGCGAGATCCTGCTCAGGGAGAGAATCAAGCGCGTTCCGGTGTTGAGCAATGGGCGCCTTGTCGGCATCGTCAGCCGGCACGATCTGCTCAAGGCGGTGGTCTCCGCGCCCCTTGAGCCCAGCATTGTCGGCGACGATCGTATCCGGATCAGCCTTATCGCCAGGCTCCGGATGGCAGAGGAGTTGATCGGCCCCTTGCCGGATGTCGATGTGGCCCGCGGCATTGTACGCTTGACCGGACGTGTTCGCTCACAGGCCGCCAAGGAGGCCATCCGCGTCATCGCTGAGACCGTCGCAGGCGTCGCGGGGATCGAGGACCACACGACGATCGGGCCCGAAGATGCACCGGCGTGATGCCTAGCTGAACCGTCCCCCCGCTCCAGCGTCGCCGCTCAATCCGGCAGCCGCACCACGAGCTCGATCTCGAACTGAAGGCCAGGACCTGCGAGGGCCTCAACCCCAACTCCGGTCAGGCTTGGCTGCGCCCCTTGAAGAAACTCCAGCAGAGGGGGGAACAGCTCCGCCAGCCGGTCATCGTTGAGCGCAGTGACATAGCACCGCAGCATGACGATGTCGGAGGTGGTAGCACCGATCGCCTCCAGCGCTGTGCGAGCATTGGCTGTGGCCAGCTTCACCTGCTCCGCAAGACCCGCAGGTGGCGGCATACCGTCGCTGGTTGAGGCGACCTGACCGGAAATATAGGCCATTGGACCGGGCTGGACGATGCTCACCTGCGAGTAGCCCAAACCAGATGCGTCGGGGATTCCCGGCGGATTGAGGCGGATGATCCTCGACATTAAGGCTCCTTTTCAGAGCATGCGATGGGCGGCGGTGCAGCACGCCATGTAGAGTACCATGACAGGCGCTTCGTGGCGGACGTCGCGCGCAACCGCCGTGGACAGAGTATTTCTGATGCAGAAAGTCTGGAGCGGGTAGCGGGAATCGAACCCGCATATTCAGCTTGGAAGGCTGCTGCTCTACCATTGAGCTATACCCGCATCACCGGATAACCGGGAGCAATTCCACCTAGCGCGGTTGATGCCGGGTGGCAAGGGTGGGGCCGGGACGATGGCACGGCTTCGCGGAACCGAGCGATGGTTTTCCCCATGCTGCAGCAAGGGTGTTGACACCTCGCCTCCGGCCCACCATAAACCGCGCGTCGCTGCCCACTGGCAACGACTTCCTACCCGCGATGATGTAGTGGAGGGGTGGGAGAGTGGTTAAATCCATCAGACTGTAAATCTGACGCCTCAGGCTACACTGGTTCGAATCCAGTCCCCTCCACCAGCGGTCCTTCCCCAGAGAAAAAACTGTCCAGCCATCGGGTAACGGTGCGCCGCTTGGCGCTTCATCTTCGGCCGATGGACAACCGGTTGAACCTGTGCGCCGCAGGAACGTTGATCGGGCCATCAGCCAAGGACCCGATCATGCGCGATAGGCCCATTCCCATCATCGACCGCTCCCCGGGCATGGATCGCGAACGCCGCGGGCAACTCGGCGTCAGCGTGGACGACCTCGCGGCGCGAGCAGGTGTTTCGCCTCAGGAACTCGCCGCTTATGAGCAGGCCAGAGCCGAGGGTGACGTGAATCCTTCCCTGGCGATGAAGATCGCCGACGCGCTAGATGCGGTGGAACGCGACGCGCCATAACAAGACGCGTAGCGAGGGCTGTGGCAGCTCGCACCGCAGTGCTGTTGCTTGCGGGGGCGTGACAAAGGCGCTACGCCCAAGCCATGAGCATCAACAAGTTCCCTCCCAAGCCCAAGTACGACCCGGACACCGGGCCGGTCTACCTCTATGGCCTCCACACCGTGCGCGCGGCGCTGGACAACCCGCAGCGGGTGAAGAAGAACCTTCTGGTCACACCCAATGCGCTCAATCGCCTAAGGGAAACGGGGGCGGTGGACGGCGTCCGGGTTCAGGAAACGACGCCCAAGGAACTGGACCGGCTGCTGGGTGCCGATGCTGTGCACCAGGGCGTCGCCCTTGAAGTGGATCCTGTCAGCCGCTTTCGGCTGAACGACCTGACGCACCCGAAGCTCATTGTCGTCCTGGATCAGATCACCGATCCGCACAACGTAGGCGCGATCCTGCGAACCGCCTGCGCTTTCGGTGCTCAAGCCGTGGTAACGACAGCACGTCACTCGCCCCGGGAGACCGGAGTGATGGCGAAGGCTGCATCAGGTGCGCTCGACCTGGTACCGATGGTCGAGGTCCGCAACCTGGGAGATGCCTTGCAGTCGCTCAAAGACCGTGGCGTCACGGTGCTGGGCTTCGACTCGGAAGCCCCTGCCCCACTGAAACCGCGCGCCAGCCACGGACCGCTCGCCATCGTGTTGGGAGCGGAAGGCAAGGGCCTGCGTCAGCGCACCCGCGAACTCTGCGACGAGATGGTTCGACTCGACATGCCTGGCCCCATCAAGTCACTCAATGTGTCCAATGCTGCTGCGATTGCGCTGTTTGCGGCGACCGCTGGGAGTTCGCAATGAGCCAGTTCGAACCATTCGCCATCGCTCTCAGGCTCTCGGGCGTCACTGTTGCCCAGAGCGAGTTGGAGATGGCCCTGAAGCAGTTGACCGTGCGGTATGAGCCTGAGGATGCCGATGGCAGTTTCTACGCGCAAGTGGACGTTCCGGTACAGCATCCCGTGCGAGCCATTCTCGACCTGGCGGATCGCTCGGGGCCGACGCTGGCCGCGATGCTCGCGGACCGACGGATCGGCCGCGCCGTACTCGACATGGCCTTCGACTACCCTGAAGCCGGTGAATCCATGTCTGCCCGGCTCCCTGCTCACGCTGCAGCGGCAATAGCCGGCCATGGCGTAGACCTCGAATTCTCCGTTTACCTGACCGACGTGGAAGAAGACGAGGACGACTGACCTCTTACCGCTACATCAGGCCGGCCGTGATGAGGTCGCGTCCAAAGATGCTGGTATCGCGCGGCACGAGGCGCACTACCGAATAGCCGCGGGCTTTCAGCTCGGCGAGAAAGCCCGGCAGCATGTCCACCGTCCGCTGATGGATGTCGTGGAACAGAATGATGCCACTGCCACGGGCTTCAAGTCGTTGAAGGGTACGTTCAGCGACTACCTCGGCGCTGTCGCGGTAATAATCCTTGCTGTCGATGTCGACATCCAGCACTACCGCCCCGCTGTGGCCCAGGCTGGTTCGCAGGAAGCCGGTCTGGGACAGATATGGGAAGCGGAAGAAGGGGGCCATGGTGTCACCGCTGCCGGACAAGGCGGCCGCCACGGCGTCCTCGCCACGTGCGATCTCATCAATGGCGGCCTGACGTGACAGCGTAGACAGGTCCGCGTGGCTGTAGGTATGGCTGCCCACAGTGTGCCCGTGCGCCGCGACCTTACGGGCGAGCGCCGGGTGACGGGTCGCAGCCTCGCCCAGCATCAGGAACGTTGCCCTCACGCCGAAGCGATCGAGTGTGGCCAGTATGGCTTCGGTCTTGCCGGGCCTGGGGCCATCATCGAAGGTCAGGACCACCTCGCCCGGCCGCAGGATGAGATCTTCGGTTGACGCGACTTCGAGCGTGCGACCGGCGAGGGAGCCGGTTTGAAACGCCGGATGGACCGAAAGGGATGCGGGGACAATGCTGGCCGTACTGAGGCTCGGTTCCGGCTGATAGGCAGAGACGAGCTGCGGCTGCGAACTCGGCGGCTTTGCGCATCCGCCGAGCAGAAGTACGGCCAATGCGGCCAGCGACAGTAGCGATCCGAAACGTGACACTGCTGGCCCCAAAGCAGTCGAAAACAACGGGACCAGAGTTTGTGATTATGGTTAATAAAGCGCTTGCGAAAGGTTAAGAGAACCTTAGGGCGCTTCTTGGATCAAGTGTCGCGGGCGCGCTCGAGAATGCGCTTGCACTCGAGAAGCTCACGCAGCACGTCAGCCAGCTTCTCTCGGGATTCGGAATCGAGTGCCGGGCTCGCCGTCATCTGAGCCTCCTCAACCTCGGCAGCATCGGCCACGGCCTCAGCTTCCTCGATCAAGGGCAGTATGTCCTCCAGCGGCCTGCCCTCGCCCACGGCGATGACATAGCGTTGCCCCTGATCCTTGAGGATGCGCTGGACGCCCTTGATGGTGAAACCCTGTTCGTAGAGCAGATGCCGGATGCCGCGCAGCAGCATCACGTCTTCCGGGCGATAGTACCGTCGCCCGCCACCACGCTTCAGGGGCTTGATGACCGAGAAACGAGTCTCCCAGAAGCGCAGGACGTGCTGCGGCAGGTCCAGTTCCTCGGCGGCTTCGGAGATGGTCCGGAAAGCGTCTGGAGACTTATCCACGGAAGGTTGAGACTCGCTGGAGGCTTATTTTCCAGCACGAACCATAGATTTGTTGATCTTGGACTTCAACACATTGGACGGTTTGAACACAAGAACCTGCCGCGGCAGGATCGGCACTTCCTCGCCGGTCTTGGGATTCCGACCAATGCGCTCGTTCTTGGAACGAACCTGAAACGAGCCGAATGACGAGAGTTTAACGTTGGCCCCGGCGACGAGAGCATCGGTGATCAGCTCAAGGACCCGCTCAACCAGTTCCGCAGATTCCGTTCTGGACAGTCCCACCGTCGAGTAGACGGCCTCCGCCAGGTCGGCCCGCGTTACGGTTTTCTGCGTCATTCGTACCCCCGTTCTTGCCGATAGGTGCACTCGTCCGGGAAGGACCGTGCCGATCTTCCGCCCTGTTTTGGTTGAACGCGCCGGTGTCAGGCCGCGACCCAGCCCGACCACGGGCGGGAATTTCCCCTCGCTCGTGCCGAGACAAGCCGCGAACGTGCGCGTTCGCCAGCCGCCCGGCGCCTCCTCCGTTCGTTAACAAAGACACTAACGCCTTGATAGCACTGAGGTCAATCGGGGTCCCGCTGCCTTACCAGCGGATGAGAGAGGCCCCCCAAGTGAAGCCACCGCCCATAGCCTCCAGCATCACCAGGTCACCCTGCTTGATGCGTCCGTCTGCCACCGCAACACTGAGGGCCAAAGGCACGGAAGCGGCCGAGGTATTGGCGTGGCGATCAACCGTTATCACCACCTTCTCCGGCGGCAGGCCGAGCTTTGCACCGGCACCGTCGATGATGCGGCGATTGGCCTGATGTGGGACGAACCAATCGAGATCGTCCGTCGTGTACCCTGCCTGTTCGAGCGCGGCGTACACCACATCGGTGATCTTGCCGACGGCGTGGCGGAATACCTCCGGCCCCTGCATGTGCACGTGGCCGGTTGTGCCGGTGGACGATGGTCCCCCATCGACATAGAGCTTGTCCCAGTGGTGGCCGTCCGAACGCAGGGCATTGGAAAGCACGCCGCGCTCTGGCTCACCGTCGGCAAGTTCCACCTTTTCCATGACCACCGCCCCTGCCCCGTCGCCAAAAAGCACGCAGGTGGAGCGGTCCGTCCAGTCAAGCAGGCGTGAGAAGGTCTCGGCGCCGATCACCAGCGCTCGGGTACCCAGACCGTTCTTCATGTAGCTGTCAGCGGTGGCCACAGCATAGACAAACCCCGAGCACACGGCCTGGATATCGAACGCCATGCCGTGGTGGATGCCCAGCTTCATCTGCACAAGCGTGGCTGCAGCGGGAAATGTGTAGTCGGGCGTCGTGGTAGCGACGACGATCAGGTCGATGTCGTCCGGCGTCAACCCGGCATTGTCGAGCGCGCGCCGTGCTGCTTCCACGGCGAGGTCGGACGTGAACTGGCCCTCTGCCGCGATATGGCGCTGCTTGATGCCAACGCGCTGCTGAATCCACTCGTCCGAGGTTTCGACGATCTTTTCCAGATCGGCATTGGTCAGCACTTTTTCGGGCAGGTAGCTGCCCACGCCGCGGATGATACTACGCGTCCTTGTCACGCCG
Organism: Pseudomonadota bacterium; assembly: GCA_023436745.1. Taxonomy (GTDB): domain Bacteria; phylum Pseudomonadota; class Alphaproteobacteria; order Rhizobiales; family Devosiaceae; genus Devosia. The sequence continues at coordinate 42,180 of JAEZHZ010000162.1, forward strand.
GTCTCGCTTCGGATTGGGTGTCGGATACAGGCTCCCCCGGTTGCGCGGGGAAGCGCTTCATGGTGTCGGTGATCTTGTCCATCAGGCGGCTGCGGCCCATCTCGTAGGCGAGGCCGAGCGCACTCTTGTAGCCGATCTCGTCGCTGCCGCCATGTGACTTGATGACGATGCCGTTGAGACCCAGGAACACCCCGCCATTCACCGTGCGCGGGTCCATCTTGCGGCGCAAGGCGTTCAGCGCACCGGTAGCGAACAGAGCACCGATGCGGCTAAGCAGAGTCGATTTCAGGGCGCTTCGCAGGTAGGTTGCCACCTGCCGCGCCGTACCCTCAGCCGTCTTCAGGGCGATGTTGCCGACGAAGCCCTCGGTGACCACGACATCTACCGTTCCCTTGCCGATATCGTCGCCCTCGACGAAGCCGTGATAGGTGAAGCCCTTTCCGCTCGCCTCGCCAAGCAGGCGCCCGGCCTCCTTGATCGAATCAAGTCCCTTCACTTCCTCCGTCCCGACGTTGAGCAGACCCACGCTCGGATTCGCATCATCGAACAGGCAACGGGCCAGAGCGGAGCCGAGAATGGCGTAATCGACGAGCTGCTTCGCATCGGCCCCGATGGTCGCTCCCATATCGAGAACGATGATGTCGCTGCGCAGGGTCGGCCAGATTGCCGCGATCCCCGGGCGGGAGATGCCCTTCATCGGGCGAAGGCAGAACGTGGCCATCGCCATCAGCGCGCCGGTGTTGCCACCTGAGATCGCGACGTCCGCTTCTCCGTCGCGCACTGCCTGGATCGCCATCCACATGGAGGAGGTGCCCTTGCCCTTGCGCAATGCCTGGCTTGGCTTCTCGTCCATGGCGATGACGGTCTCGCAATGGCGAACCGTGCTGGCCGGCTTCAGTGCTGGAAACTCGTCGAGGAGCGGAAGAATCTGCTCTTCACGGCCGTGGAAGATGAAGCGGATGTTCCGGCGTTCCTTGAGGGCGATGTGAGCGCCATGGATAACTGCACGGGGAGCGTGGTCGCCACCCATGGCGTCCACGGAGATTGTTATTGCGTCGGTCATTTGCGCCCGTTCTGCCGCCTCTCTATCGGAGGCGCGCCAAGATAGCCCATAGGTGAGTCGGCGCAACCCCGCAGCTGTCGCCCGGTCCCTGCCCTAACGTTCCTTGAGCTTCGACAAAGCGGCGAAGGGACCGGTCTCGCCCGCCTGATCACCCAGGCCCAGACTCTCGACGCTCTCTCCCTCAAGGCGGGGATAGGGATCAATGGCAAGGGCCAGGGATTCGATCAACAACGCGCTGAGGTCCACCTCGGGTCCATCGATGTGGTCGGGGAAGTCATCGTCTTCAAGGTCGACGAAGATCTCGGACCCGGGTGCCGGAGCGGTCCCCTTGTCTGCCGGCAGGAACACCCGGTCGATTTGCTCATCGATCACCTGGGTTACCGGCTGAAAGCTCACCACCGAGGGCTGCACGATCGTGGCATTCAGTCTCCCCTGGGCGCGCAGACCGCCACGCAAGGGGACTACGGTCAACGAAGCCGCGAAGTGCTCCACCGCGTCCAGCTTGAGAACTGCCGCCAGCTGCTCACGCTGGGCATCGTCCAGGTCGACGTCGACGCTACGCCCGCCGGCAGGCAAACGATCGATGCGCACGATTGCGTCAAACAGCGGTTCCTCTCGACGGGTCATGACGCTGCCCCGAACTGGATGTTGCCCGCGGTGATCTGTTCGGGCGATTGAGAGGCGAGTATGGCGTCTTCGGCCAACAGGTACTCGGCGAGTGCGCGCACATGCGGCCCCTCGGCATTGTCGAAGATATTGCGCGACAGGACCTGCTCGAGCGCCCCGACGTCGTTGGCATCCATCGCAGAGTTGAGCGCGGCCAACAGCCCGAAGAAGATATTGCCCATCTTCTGGATCTTCTTCGGCACACCAAGGTCGGTGACGCCCATCTCCCGCAACGAGCGATCCATGTCCTTGAAGAATAGGTCGAACACAGCCTGGCTGAACTGCTTCTGCGGGCCGGTCTCGGCGCGGAGCCGCCGGAACAGCAGCGCCATGTGCAGGCTGATCATGTCGAAGCGGCCAGTCACCGTATCAGGCACCTGCCACTCAGCGTAGAAACGGGGTTGCCGGGATTGCGCCACAATGGCGCTATAGACGGCGTAAACTGCTTTGGTGGCAGTGTTCCTGCGGAACAGAGACAAGATCATGGGAGGGCGCCAGGCCTTTCATTGATCCGCCGGCGGGACATAAACCACTGCCGCAGACCATTGCCAGCTTGCCAGAACGACAGGTTGGCAGCTACACATTCCGGCGACTGAGAAGGCCGCCACATCGTTGTCGAGCCTATAGTCGAGTGCCATCGGGAAAGTCAATTTCACATGCTCCTGCGTCCAGTCTCAGCGCCGATCGCCGCGGCCCTCGTCGCGCTGACCCTCGCCGCCTGCACAAGCAGCACTTCGTTGATCAGCACCCGCACCCAAGGCTACGAGATTCCGGATACGGCATTGCAGCAGATCCGGCCGGGCCAGAGCCAGCAGCTTGTCACCCTGGTGCTCGGCTCGCCCCAATCCACCAACACCTTCGGTGATCAGACTGCATGGTACTATGTCGAAACGAAGGTCCGCAGGACCTCCTTCGGCATGACCATGATAGATTCACGCACAGTGGTGGCGGTGTATTTCGACAGGAATGGCAAGGTTATCGACAAGGCCGTATATGGCCTGGAAGACGGCAAGACCGTCACGATCGAAACCCGGCGCACACCCTCCTTCGGCGAGGATCGCACCTTCATCGACCAGATCCTGCAGTCGTTCTAAGACCCAACACCGAGCACTTGGTGAAGCCCCGGACCGTGGTTCGGGGCTTTTGCTATGCCCGCTGGCTACGAGACCGCATGCTCGACCAGCCCAGCAGCAGGATTGCCAAGGTCGCCAGTGGGATGGCGAGCATGTTGATCGACTCCCAGCCGATCGTCTGCAGCAACACACCAGAACAGAGCGATGCCACAGCGCTGCTGCCGAACACCACCTGCTCATTGATGGCCTGCACCCGACTGGCCTCCGACGGACGGTAGGCCGTGCTCAGCATGGCTGTCGACCCTATGAAGCCGAAGTTCCACCCGACGCCCAACAGGATCAACGCTAAAGTGAAATGAGCGACGGTGATGCCGCTTAGGGCGGCGGCGGCACATCCGATGATCATCAGCAGGCCGATTGCGGTCACAAGGGGCGCTCCGATCCCGCGGATCACGGCGCCGGTGACGAAGCTCGGCGCGAACATGGCCACCACATGCCACTGGATCGCACCGCTCGCCTCGGCCGGCGAATGTCCGCACAGGTGGACCATCGCCAGCGGGGCGGCAACCATGATCAGGGTCATCAATGCATAGCTCAGCGCGGCACCGACCATCGGCAGCACGATCTCCGGCTGCCTCAGAAGCTCGCCGGTGGAGCGCCCCTTCGTCCCATCCAACCCGGGGGTCACGGTGGGGGCCAAGCGCGTGGGAGCAAGCGCGAGGATCGAGAGAACCGACAGACAGCCGATAACGAGGAAGCTGGCGGCATACTCGGCACCTGGAATCCAGTTGCGCGCCAGTGAGCCCAGTTGCGGGCCGAAGAACCCGGCCGCCACCCCGCCGAACAGGACCCACGAGATGGCGCGGCTCTTGAGGTCGGGGGCAACACTGTCAGCCGCTGCGAACCGGACCTGCTGCAGGAAGGCGCCGGATACGCCCACCAACGCCAGTGCGGCTGCAAACAGGTAGAAGTTGCCAATGACCAGCGCCAGAGCCGCCAAGAGCGAGGCGGGGATACCCAGAGCAGCGCCGAGCTGCAGTCCGCGGGTGCGACCAAGCCGGTAGATCAGCATGGTCGCCGAAGACGTGGCGAGGGCCAGCCCCACGATCATAGCCGTGACCGGCACGGTTGCGAGAGATGGGTCAGGCGCCAAGCGTACGGCGGCGAGCGCGCCGACAGTCATGACGATAGATGAATTCGACCCGCCCAACGCCTGGACAACGGCCAGCAGACCGATGTTGCGCACGGACTCTCGGGAAGACGGCTGGCTCATACAATGGCTCCGCAGACGCCATCCATAGCCGCGCCGTATCCCGGCTGCAATGTCGCCGGGTGTCTACACGTCACTGCCGGCGTGGCGAGCCATGGCGTCGAGGGTGGCATTGACGAGGCCCGTGGCATCGTCGTCATAGAACGCCTTTGCGACGTCGACATACTCGGTGATGACTACCCGAGCCGGAATGTCCTTGCGGCGCAGAAGCTCGAACGCTGCCGCCCGCAGTATGGCGCGCAGAGTGGCGTCAATGCGGTCCACTGGCCAGTTGTCAGCCAGCGCCTTGTCGACGGACGGGTCAATATCGAGCTGGTACCGGGCTACACCGGTCACGATCTGGCGGAAGAAATCCGCGTCCGCAGGCAGATACTGCTCGCCCTCGATCTCCCTTCCAAGATGAAACGCACCGAACTGCGCCAGAGTGTCCTCAAGGGTCTGGTGGCCGATGTCCATCTGATAGAGCGCCTGCACCGCAGCCAATCGCGCGGCTCCGCGCTGGTTGGCGGGCCTATTGACGGAGGGATCGCGTCGGGGGGCTTGCGACATTAATCGTTCAACTTCGCTTTGATAGCCGCGAGCGACAGCGCCGCGCGGGCGGCGTCACCGCCGCGGTCATGATCTTCTGGCCGGGTACCGGCCTGTGCCTGCTCTTCGCTTTCAACGACAAGCAACCCAATACCAAGCGGCACGGCATCGCCGACCGAGAGATCGACAAGCGCACGCACACTCTGGCTGATAATGGCATCGGGGTGCCCGGAATGGCTACGAACAACGCAACCAAGCGCGATGTAGCCGTCGAAATCGCGTGCGTCCAGAGCCATGGCTACAGCCGTTGGCAGTTCCAGGGCACTCGGCACCCTGATTGTCTCATGTGTTGCTCCCGCTGCATCGAGAGCGGCAACGGCGCCCCGGTGCAACTCATCGGCGAGATCGGGAAGTTCCCGGGCTTCGACGATGAGGAAGTGATAACCGTCGGCAGAGCCGGGCTCGATCTCAAAACGGGCTGCGTGAGAATCCATATGCGCAAGGGCCTCTGCTGGAGCGGACTATACCGCCACAACGGTCCAGCAGACCATTAGTCCCCGTCAGCTTCCACAGCAACAGAGCGGCCTCAGCCGTCGTCATCAATGGTCGTCTGGTCCTCGGCCAACTCGGCCAGAAAGCTGCGGAAATCGTCGGCGGCCGAGAAGTTGCGGTAGACCGAGGCGAAGCGGACGAAGGCCACATCGTCCAGGTTCTTGAGACCATCCATTACATACTGGCCAATCTGCTCGGAGGTGACTTCGACTTCGCCAAGGCTCTCGAGTTGGCGAACCACCCCCGAGATCATCCGCTCAACCCGCTCCGGCTCCACCTGGCGCTTGCGCAGCGCAGTGTAGACAGATCGAGCCAGCTTCTCGCGATCGAAGGGGACCTTGCGTCCGGACTTCTTTACCACGGTGAGATCGCGCAACTGCACGCGTTCGAAGGTTGTAAAGCGGCCGCCGCAGGCGTTGCACACGCGGCGGCGCCGGATCGCGCCCGAATCCTCCGTCGGGCGCGAGTCCTTCACCTGGGTGTCGTCATTGCCGCAGTACGGGCAGCGCATTGTCTCAATTCACCTGCGTTCAGCTGTAGATCGGGAAGCGGGCGGTCAGCGCCTTCACCTTTTCGCGCACCGCCGCTTCGACGGCGGTATTGCCCTCGTCGGAGTTCGCTTCGCGCAAACCGTCGAGCACCTCCACGATGAGGCCACCGATCTCCTGGAACTCGGCCACGCCGAAGCCGCGGGTGGTACCCGCCGGAGTGCCGAGACGAATCCCGGAGGTCACGAAGGGCTTCTCCGGATCGAACGGAATGCCGTTCTTGTTGGTGGTGATGAAGGCACGTCCCAGCGCCTGCTCGGCACGCTTGCCTGTGGCGTTCTTTGGCCTGAGATCGACCAGCATCAGGTGGTTGTCGGTGCCTCCGGAGACGATGTCGAGCCCCCGGGACTTCAACGTCTCGGCAAGGGCACGGGCGTTGTCCACGACCTGGCGGGCATAGACCTTGAACTCCGGCTGAAGCGCTTCCTTGAAGGCGACGGCCTTGGCGGCGATGACGTGCATGAGCGGGCCACCCTGCAGCCCCGGAAACACCGCCGAGTTGACCTTCTTCGCAATATCCTCGTCGTTGGTGAGGATCATGCCGCCACGGGGGCCACGCAGCGACTTGTGGGTCGTGGTGGTGACCACATGGGCGTGCGGCACCGGGGACGGATGGACACCACCGGCAACAAGGCCCGCGATGTGGGCCATGTCCACCATCAGGTAAGCGCCAATGGAATCAGCGATCTCGCGGAAGCGCTTCCAGTCCCAGATGCGGGAGTAAGCGGTGCCACCGGCGAGGATGAGCTTGGGCTTATGCTCGTGCGCCTTGCGCTCTACCTCGTCCATGTCGAGCAGGTGGTCGTCCTGGCGCACTCCGTAGGACACGACGTTGAACCACTTGCCGCTCATGTTGACGGGCGAGCCGTGAGTCAGGTGCCCACCGGAGTTGAGATCCAGCCCCATGAAGGTGTCACCCGGCTGCAGCAGCGCCAGGAACACGGCCTGGTTCATCTGCGAACCGGAGTTGGGCTGGACATTGGCGAACTGGGCGCCGAACAGCTGCTTGGCGCGCTCGATGGCGAGGGTCTCGGCGACATCGACGAACTGGCAGCCGCCGTAATAGCGCTTGCCGGGGTAACCCTCTGCGTACTTGTTGGTCATGATCGAGCCCTGCGCCTCGAGCACGGCGCGGGAGACGATGTTCTCCGAGGCGATCAGTTCGATCTCGTGCTGCTGGCGGCCGAGTTCGTCGTGGATCGCGGCGGCGATTTCGGGATCGCTTTCAGCCAGGGTGTTGGTGAAAAAGTGGGGGAACAGCGGGAGTGACGTGGCAGCGCTCATCGGGCGATTACCTCGCGAGAGACAGAAAGGAAGGGCTTGGCGGTGGCTGTATCATGCCAGCGAAGGCAATGCCACGGGGCGGATGGACCTGGAGAAAGCATGGGGCTCCCCTGAGTTGCGGATGGGTGCCCAGGCGAGCGGCATTACACGGGTCGCGTTCCCCGATGGTGTCCCATCTCTTCTCGCCAGTCGCGCGAACATCCCAATTATGGACCATGTGCGCGTCGAGGAAAAGGGGCGGCGGGTCAGGCAAACTTTCCGGAGGGCGGCCGAGGACCGGACGAAGACGGCGCCGCCTCGGTCTCTCCGAGCTTGCGTCTCAGCTTCGCCATGGCGAGCTGCTGCATCTGGATAGGAGTAGCAACGACCGGAGCCACGACGACGACCTCGACGCCGGTATCGGCATCGATCGCAGAGACCCGCATCTGCTGGCCGACCTGGATGAACTCGAAAAAGACCTCGCCGCCTGCCATGGCTTCTCCCCTTCCCCAAGGCTAGCGCATGCAGGCTCGGAGGGAAAGACGGCCGGCCGCATGGGGGCGACCTGCCACTGATCGTGCCAACCGTCAGGCCTCGAAGGTGACCTTGCCCTGGGCGTCGAAGTTGTAGACGTCGTCACGGAAGCTGACCGTGCCCTGACGGTTAGCCCAGGCGGTGATGTAGGTCGTGTGGATCGGCACACGCGCCTTGCACTCGACGTCGAGACGCTGCAGCGAGGCAAAGGTCGAGTCGACCCTGGACTGATCCCAATCGCCATTGTCGCGCAGCAGCCAGCTGACCAGCTGGTTCACACCATCGACGCGGACGCAGCCGGAGGAGTGGAAACGCGAGTTCTCGCCGAACAGCGCCTTCGTCGGCGTGTCGTGCAGGTAGCAGTCGTAGGGATTGTAGAAGTTGATCTTGCAGTGGCCCATCGAATTGGCCGCACCGGGCTCCTGCCGGTACATGTAGTTCACCTGCGCATCGGTGATGTTGGCCCAGTCGATGGTCTGCGGGTCGACCTTTTGCCCCGAGCCGTCATAGATGAAGATATTCTGCTCGGTGAGGTAGTTGGGGTTCTCGAGCATGTACTTGGTGAGGTCCTGGCGGACCAGCGACTTCGGGACGTGCCAATAGGGATTGAAATTGATCTGGCTGATATTGCTGGCCATGATCGGCGTAGCGCGGTCAACGCGACCCACGACAGCGGTGTGACGCTGCTCGACCATGCCGTTGTTAACCGCTTCAATGGTCGCTGCGGGAATGTTGACCACAACATAGCGCGGGCTGATCTTGGCAGCGATATTCTGAACGCGGGTGTAGTTCAGGTAGAGCTGCTGCAGGCGCTGCTGAGCCGGCACGTTCATGGCGTACCACGTGGCTTCGTCTACCTGGCCGTTCATGACCAGGCCGTGGCGGGCCTGGAAGGTGCGCACTCCTCGATCGGTATCTGCATCGAACAGGTCGTTGATGCGCTCGACCCATGCCATGTCGCCGGACGAGATCAGGCGGCGCTTGAGCTGGATTACGGACGGCTTGGAATTGCCGAGAACGAGACCGTAGGCTTCCTGCGGGATTTCCTCCCAGCCGCCCCGGGCCACGAACGGCTCGTACTGCGAAATGGCGAGTTGCAGGTTGTTCAGCGTGTCGAACGACAGGATCGGCTCGTTCGTCGCGACAAGCGCTTCGGCAGCGGAGATGTTGCCGGCCTTGTCGGCATCCCGCAGCACCGAGTTGCGCGAGAACATGTCGAACATGGATTCCTGACCGCGCGACACACCTGCCAAAGCAGCGGAGGCGCCTGCGACAGCCATGGAGCGGAGAAGAGAACGTCTGTTTAGCCGCATCAAGTCACCTGAAACGAATCCTGCCGAAGCAGAATGCACTTACCACCGGTCATCCCCTGCCCCAATGCAGTCAAGTGCATGTGAAGCCAGGCAGGAGTTCATCAACCATCAGATTAGACGGGAATGGTTTCCACCCCGTAATCATGGCGGGGGTGCTTGTGGTTTGCGGCAGAAATGCGGAGCGGGACCGCTTCCACCACATCGCCGCCGCCCGGTGTGTTCAGGCCGCAACAATGCCCTGGCCGGCGGGTGCCAGAACGCTGACGCTTCCGTCGGGTTTTATGGTGATGCTGAGCTTGATCTCAAACGTGAACACCCCCGGCGAAACGATAGCTGTCTCGAGGCTCCTGCCCGGGGCATCAGCGGCAACTGGGGCCACTATCGTGACACCGTGGGGCAGAGTGTCGCCCTTCTTCTGGTTGCACGCCTTATGTGCCCAACGCAGATTGCCAGGAGCGCCAGTTCCACCCTTCGAACGTGGTATGTGGTGGTCAATGGTTCCCGTGGCGGGGCTGCAGGGCTTGTTGCAGATGGAGCAGACCCAGCCGCTCCGATGTCCGAGCGCCAGGCGCCTGTTCACGGCATCCGACAGATGAGGGAACCTCTGTGGAGCCTGATGCCGTGGCAGGGTGTGCCGTCGCAACAGCCGATAGGCAGCCAGAACCCCGTGGCCGGAAGGCAATTTACCGATGTCGAGAAGCAGGGCTTCAGCATGGGTCATGGCGCCACCGATGGAAAAAAAGGGCGGAAGCCATGCTCCCGCCCCTGATTCAGATCAGAGCTTGTAGAGGATCTGGTCGACCCAGAACCGCTCGAGCCGAGCAAGCGCCTTGTTGAGGCCTTCGAACTCGTCATCCCCGAGGCCGCCGACCTTCTCGATGGAGCGCAGGTGGCGGTCATAGAGTTCGTCGATCACCTCGGCGACTTCCTCGCCCTTCGGCGTGAGGCGGATACGGACCGAGCGACGGTCGGAGCGAGAGCGCTCCTGGAAGATGTAACCCGTCTCGACCAGCTTCTTCAGATTGTACGAAACGTTGCTGCCCAGGTAGTAGCCGCGAGAGCGCAGTTCACCCGCGGTGAGCTCGGCATCGCCGATGTTGAACATGAGCAGTGCCTGGACGGGGTTGATGTCGTCCCAGCCCATCCGGTCGAACTCATCCTTGATGAGATCGAGCAGGCGCCGGTGGAGGCGCTCTACGCGAGAAACCGCTTCGAGATAGAGCGGCTTCAGGCCCTTGGTGCTTTCCGGTGTCAGCGCCTCGGCGGCGTTCGACTTGGTTGCCATTTGTGCCTCACTGTCAATTCGTGTGCGATTTTTCGCATCTCATGGGGCTACACTAGGGCGGGGCTTCTAAGATCGCCCTAAGCCATGTGCTTAAGAGCATATTACTGAAAAGCAATGAGAATTTGGCTTTACAGGTCGTTACACCCGTTGCGAAAATTGTAACCTTACGAGCCCGTCAACGCTCTAGTCCGCAGCTCTGGCCCGCGTCTGGCGAAAGCTGAAGACGAAGATCACCAGGATGGAGGCGAGCAACACCAGCCTCACCGAGAACCCAAATGGCGACATGCGAATCTCCGGGCTCCCCGACAGGTACAGCGCGAGTTCGGTGGCGGTTGCCCCGACCAGCAGCACTGCGCCCCAACTGGCCTTGATCCAGAGGCCCACCGCAGCAAACAGGCGTGCCAGGGAGAACAGCGCGAGATAGGTGAAGCCGGTGACACCGAACGCGTCGAGAGGGCTGATGGGCCCCAGGTTTATGCCGAGCACACGCGCGGCGTCGCTCAGCCCCAGCGCGAGGCTGATCAGCGCAACGATACGCACATAAATGCCGAGGGCCTGAGTGGAGGGTTCCATCGATCGCACTTCTAGCCCGCGGGAATGCGATGCGACAAGCCGGAGCTTGGTCGCAGCGGGCGAGGCTGGTATCAAACCCGCACTTCCCCGGAGGCAGCTATGACGGACACCTGGCCCAAGCACGACATGCAGTTCCTCGCCGGAAGGCGGCTGCGGCGGACGAGGAGCACGGCCTGGAGCCGGGCCATGGTGCGCGAGACTGTGCTGACACCTTCGGACCTCATCTGGCCGCTGTTCGTCATCGAGGGGCAAAACGAGCGCACCCAGATTCGGACTATGCCAGGTGTGGAACGGCTGAGCATCGACCTCTGCGTCGAGGCCGCCAAGGCTGCGCGGGATGCGGGCATACCGGCGCTGGCACTATTCCCGAACACCCCTGACCATCTGCGCAACGAGAACGCCACCGAAGCCTACAATCCGGACAACCTGATGTGCCGGGCGCTCAGCGCCATCAAGTCGGCGGTGCCGGAGGTCGGGCTGATCGCAGACGTGGCGCTGGACGAATATTCCAGCGACGGCCAGGACGGGTTGGTGCGGGACGGGGAGATCCTCAACGACGAGACCGTGGACGTCATGGTTCGCTCGGCTCTGGTTCAGGCCAGCGCGGGCGCCGACATCATCGCTCCGTCCGACATGATGGACGGCCGGGTAGCGGCCATCCGGGCAGCGCTGGACGGCGACGGGTTCGATTCGACCCAGATCATGTCCTACGCGGCCAAGTATGCCTCTTACTATTATGGTCCGTTCCGCGAAGCCGTGGGCTCGGGCAGCCGCCTGACGGGCGACAAGCGCACCTACCAGATGGATTACGGCAATTCCGACGAGGCGCTGCGGGAAGTGGAACAGGACCTGGCCGAAGGCGCCGACAGCGTGATGGTCAAGCCGGGCCTCCCCTATCTCGACATCGTCCGGCGGGTGAAGGACAGCTTCAACGTGCCGGTCTATGCCTACCAGGTGAGCGGCGAATTCGCGATGATCGAGATGGCAGCGGCGGCAGGGGCGATCGATCGCAAGGGCGCCATTCTGGAGAGCCTCATCGCGTTCAAACGCGCTGGCGCCAACGGCGTGCTGACCTATTTCGCGCTCGAAGTCGCCCGGGAGCTGGGGCTCTAGCGCGCCGTTCAGCGCGAACAACGGTTGCCTTTTGCTCTGCCGGTATTTACCAAGCACTCTCTTGGTTAATCGGCGGAGATGGAGATGTCGGACAACGTAGAGGGGCGCTGGGCCGAAATCTTCGGGCCGCGCTATCTGCCGGCGACCATCATCCTCTGTCTGGGTGTGGCGCTGTTCGCCTTCAACGCTTTCCTGTCCAGCACGGCTCTGCCGTCTGCGGTCAACGAACTGCAGGGCATAGAGCTGATCTCGTGGGCCACGACGCTTTACCTGGTGTTCGCGATCGTCGGCGGGGCGGGAGCGGTCATCGTCAAGGAACGGCTCGGCTCGCGCTGGGCGCTGCTCAGCATGGCGCTGGTCTTTCTCGCGGGCTCGCTCATCGCCGCCGCCGCCGCAGACATGCCCCAGGTGCTGGTCGGCCGCGCGGTGCAGGGACTCGGCGAGGGGGTAGTAGCGGCGCTCTGCTTCGCGCTGATCCCCGAACTCTATCCCAACCGGCTGGTGCCCAAGGTGTTCGGCATGCAGGCAGTTATCTGGGCCATCGCCGGCTTTGGCGGGCCCGCTGGCGCAGGCGCCCTGACCGAGTTCGTATCCTGGCGCGCGACCTTCCTTGTGAACGTCCCGCTGGTGCTGATGTTCTGCCTGATGGTGATGCGGGTGGTCCCTCCGGGAAGAAGCGGCGAGGTCCGTGCGGGCTTTCCCGGTGTGCGCCTCACTGCAATCGGCGGCGGCATCCTGATGATTGCCGTAGCCTCCATACTGCCCTTCGTGCCAGCGGTGGGCCTGACCGCCGCCGCGGCACTGGTGCTGGTGTGGGCAATCCGCCGTGACCGCAAGAGCGTGGCACCACTGACGCCCACCGGCGCGTTCTGGTCGGACACGGCGCTTGGACCCGGCTTCTGGGTCGTGCTGCTGATGCCAATCGCCGGCGCGGTGACTGCCGTATACCTGGTGATGCTGCTGCAGCAGCTGTGGGGCTATGGCCCCACCCTCGCCGGCGCAGTTGGCGCCATCATGGCCATCGGCTGGAGCTGCGCGTCGGTCACAGTGGCCAATGTGCGCAAACGTTCCACCCGCAAGGTCCTGATCCGCACCGGCCCGGTGCTGCTCGCAGTGGGGCTGTTCGGCGTGCTCATGGGGCTGCAGATGCACCTGCCGCCGCTGCTGATGATTGCCCAGGCGCTGATCGGCATGGGTTTTGGAATATCGAATGGGTACACCATGCTGGCGCTCATCGAAGCATCCAGCGCGGAAGACCGCGACCGCACCTCCGCGCTGATCCCCACCACACAGTCGGCGGGAAATGCCATCGGCGCTGCAATCGCGGGCCTTGCAGCCAATGCTGCCGGCTATGCCGTGGCTACGACCGAGCCCGAGGTGCTTGCAGCCATCCTGCCGCTGTTCGCTACGGGGATCGCAATAGCCATGCTCGCAGGGATTGCTGCGTTCGCCATGGTGAACCGGATGCCATCCACCAGGACGGCCGGGGCGGACGAGCCGTTGCCCAGTCCACACTGATACAGTCACATTTGTGTTCCCCTGCCTCTTGCAGGGGGGGCTCACCATGACAATCTGCCGGCCATGAACCGGCAAAACGCCGCCCTGCCCGACCCCGCCACTGCGCCCGAAC
>JAEZHZ010000266.1 GCA_023436745.1 Pseudomonadota bacterium
GGTGAAACCCGATGCCGAACGGCATCGGCCGGCTGTCCCGGTTCTCGACCTCCGCCGTCACGATCACGGCCCTGCCGTCCACCCGGTGTTCGACCGACAGGGTGAAGTCGAACGGATAGACCGTGCGGCTTGCCGCATCGCTCGTGAGGACGAAGTGGCAGGAACCCTCCTCCTGCTTTGCCAGCGCGAACATGCTCCGGCGGGCAAACCCGTGCTGGTTCATGCCGTAGCGCCGGCCATCGATCGACACCTGGTCACCGGGGGCGCGGCCGACGATCGGGAACAGGATGGGCGATCGGCCTGCCCAGAACCGGGGATCACCGGACCACAGCCAGTTGCGTCCGTCGGCCGTCACCAGTGACTGCATTTCCGCGCCGAGCGGCGAGACCGTCACTGTCAGATCGTCATTGCCGATGGTCACGACGTCCATATCCACCTCATTCCGTCGCCGGTGCCCATTCCACGCCGAGCCGCTGCATCAGGCCGCGTGCGTCACCCGGCGCCATCAGCTTGTCGGTATTGTCGAAGAATACGAAAACGTCACGCGCCTCGCCATCTGCGGTCGGGGCAGTGACGAAACTGCCGTCCGTCGCCGCACCCACGGACCAGTTCCGCACCCGTTCGGCCCATATGTCGAGTTCGTCTTCGGTATAGCCGGAATTGTAGAGCTCGACCGAGCCGTGAAGGCGGCAATAGACGAAATCCGCCGTGACATCCATCAGCAGGGGCCAATCCACCGTATCGGCGCACACCAGCGCCACGCGATAGCGCTGCAGCAGTTCGATGAAGGCGGGATCGCGGAAGCTCTCGCTGCGGATTTCCATCGCGTGGCGGATCGGGCGCACCACACCGTCGCCGAAATCCGCCGGCGCCTTCAGGCGATGATCGTGCCGCCTTGCCAGCGCCGCAGCTTCGGCGGTGTCCCGCGGCAACAGCCGGAAGAACGCCTCGATCCGCTCCCGGTTGAACCCGAACCGCTCGGGGAACTGCCACAGGATCGGCCCGAGCGTCGGTCCCATCGCCAGTGGCCCCGAGGCGAAGAAGTTCGCCAGCGGTGGCTCGGGATTGGTCAGCTTCAGCATATGCGTCAGGTAGCGTGGCCCCTTGACCGCGAACACGAAGCGCTCGGGCACTGCCTCGGCCCACTGCCGAAAGGCCTTGGGCGTCTGCATGCCATAGAACGTGCCATTGATCTCAAGGGCGTTGAACTGTGTCGCGGCGAAGGCCAGCTCGCGTTTCTGTGCCACGCCCTTTGGATAGAAGTTCCCCCGCCACGGCCGGTACGTCCACCCCGAAACCCCGATGCGGATATCGCCGTGATTGGTCAAGCTCTGCCCCTCGTTGGTCCGCTGGTGAACACTGCCGCCCCCCGCCCCGTTGCGCGCCGCTTGCCCGGCATCCCACCAGCCGTTATCCCGACCATCATGTCCCTGCCGCCGCTCCCCATCGACGACGCCTTGCCAGCCCTGCTCGAAGCCCTGGAGCAGCGCCCCGCCGCGGTCCTCGTTGCTCCGCCCGGCGCAGGCAAGACCACCCGCGTTCCCCTCGCCCTGCTCGAAGCCTCCTGGCGAGGGGATGGCCGCATCATCCTGCTCGAGCCGCGCCGGCTAGCCGCCCGTGCCGCAGCAGCGCAGATGGCGCGCCTTCTGGGTGAAGAGGTCGGCGGCACGGTCGGCTACCGCGTCCGCATGGATTCCCGCGTCTCGGCGAACACGCGCATCGAGGTCGTCACCGAAGGCGTGTTCACCCGCATGCTGCTCGATGACCCCGAACTGACCGGCACCGCCGCAGTGCTGTTCGATGAGTTCCACGAGCGTAGCCTCGACGGCGACTTGGGCCTCGCACTGGCGCTTGATGCGACTGCCCTCCGGCCCGATCTCAGGCTGCTGGTCATGTCCGCCACCATCGACGGGGCCCGCGTGGCCAGCCTCTTGGACGACGCTCCCGTCATCACGAGCGAGGGGCGCGCCTTTCCGGTGGAAACACTCTACACCGAGCCCGATCCGCTCCAGCGCCTCGAGGATCAGGTCACCACCGCAACGCTCGCGGCGCTTCGCACCCATCCCGGCTCCGCCCTCGTGTTCCTCCCCGGCCAGGGAGAAATCACCCGCACTGCCGAGCGCCTCGCGGGGCGCCTGCCGGCCGATACCGACCTCGCCCCGCTCTACGGCCAGCTCAGCCCTGCCGAGCAGGACCGCGCCATCCGACCCGCCGCCCCGGGCCGCCGCAAGGTCGTGCTCGCCACTTCGATCGCCGAGACCTCCCTCACCATCGAGGGCGTGCGCATCGTCATCGACTCCGGCTTCCGCCGCGTACCGGTCTACGAGCCGGCCACCGGCCTCTCGACCCTCGAAACCCGACGTGTCTCCCGCGCCGGGGCCGACCAGCGCCGCGGCCGCGCCGGCCGCACCGAGCCCGGCGTTGCGATCCGCCTCTGGAACGAGGGCCAGACCGCGGCGCTGGTGCCCTACGATACGCCGGAGATTCTCGCCGCTGACCTTGCAGGGCTCGCACTCGACCTCGCCGCCTGGGGCGTCACCGATCCGGATCAACTGCGCTTTCTCGATCCCCCGCCCGCACCCGCGTGGGCCGAGGCCACCGCCCTGTTGCAGCGCCTCGATGCGCTCGATGAAGAGGGCCGCATCACCGCGATGGGTCGCCGGCTCGCTCGACTGCCCCTTCACCCGCGGCTCGCGCACATGGTCGTTGCCGGCGCTGCCGATGGCGATGCGCGCACCGCCGCAGAACTTGCCGTCCTCGTCACCGAACGCGGCCTCGGCGGCAATTCGACGGACCTTGCTCACCGGCTCGATGGTTTCCGTCGCGACCGCGCGCGGCGCGCCGACGACGCTCGCAACCTCGCCCGGCGCTGGGCGCGCTCAGTCGGTGGCGCCGAGGGCGATCCGCTGTCACCGGGACGCCATCTCGCCCGCGCCTTCCCCGATCGCGTCGCCCAGGCAGCCGGGGCGCGGGGCCGGTTCCGCCTCGCCAACGGTCGCCAGGCCGCCGTCGAGGAGACGGATGCCCTTGCCCGCGAGCCCTTCCTCGTCGTCACCGAAATCACCGGCAGCGCCGCCACGGCGCGTATCCGGGGCGCGGCGGCGCTCGATGCGGTCGAGCTTGAAGAGCTCTTCGCCCACCGCATCGAGGCTGACATCCGCCTTGCTTTCGATGCTGCCTCCGGCAGTGTTCGCGCCCGCCGCCTTCGCCGCCTCGATGCGCTGGTGCTTGCGGACGAGCCCGTTGCCATTCCCGATCCCGAGGCCGCGAGCCGCCTCCTCGCACAGGCTGCCGCCGAACGGGTCGCCGCGCTCCCGTGGAGCCGTGACCAGCTGGCGCTGCGAGGACGGTCCAGCTTTCTGCGCGGACATCTCGGCGACAGCTGGCCGGACCTGTCGGACGCCGCTCTCGCGCGCTCGCCGGATTGGCTCGCCCCCTATGTCAGCGGCCTCACCCGTCTCGGCGACATCACCGCCGCCCATCTCGGCAACGCCCTCGACGGGCTCATCCCCTACCCGCAGCGTCAGGAGATGGAGCGGCTCCTGCCGAGCCACTTCACGGCCCCCTCCGGCAGCCACGTTCCCATCGACTATGCCGCCGAGAACGGCCCGACGCTCGAGATCCGGGTGCAGGAACTGTTCGGCCTCGACCGCCACCCATCCGTGGCTGGCGGCAAGGTGCCGCTGCTCGTCGTGCTGCTGTCACCCGCCCATCGGCCGATCCAGACTACGCGCGACCTGCCCGGCTTCTGGCGCGGCTCGTGGCGCGACGTTGCTCGCGACCTCAAGGGGCGCTATCCGCGCCACCCCTGGCCGGACGATCCCCTCGCCGCCCCGCCGACCAATCGCGCCAAGCCGCGCGGCACATAGCGAGGAAGCAGGCCCCGAACCTTGGTCCGGGGCCTTGATCTCACTCGGCAGGCTGGAAGTTCAGCGCCACGCCGTTGATGCAGTAGCGCAGCCCCGTCGGCGGGGGACCATCGGGGAACACGTGGCCTAGATGGCTACCGCAGGTGGCGCAGTGCACCTCGGTGCGCACCATTCCATAGGAGCGGTCGGTCTCGGTCTCCACCGCCCCTGGCAGCGGGTCGTTGAAGCTCGGCCAGCCGGTGCCGCTCTCGAACTTCAGCGTCGACTGAAACAGCGGCGTGTCGCAGCCGGCGCAGGTGAACGAACCCTGCCGCGTCTCGTGCAGCAGTGCGCAGGAGCCGGGCCGCTCCGTACCGTGCTCGCGCATGATGTGGTACTGTTCGGGGGTCAGCCGGGCCCGCCATTCTGCGTCGGTGCGGGTCACGGGATAAGTATGGGCATCCACGGCGTCACTCCTTTGTCGGGCTGTCTTTGTGCCATGATATAGGCTTTGCTGCGCCCAGTCCCAACCAGTGCCTTCTCACGTCAGGCGGAACGATGACCACTGTGACTACGCTCGAAGCGCTGGAAGCGCTCTACCAGCCCGCACCCGCCCCGGCCTCGACCGCCAAGGTGACGGACCGGCTCACCCCCGAATACCGGCGCCTGATCGAACTCAGCCCCTTCGTAACCCTCGCCACCGTCGGCCCCGAGGGGCGCGACTGTTCCCCGCGCGGGGATCGCGGCGGGGTGGTGCGCATTGCGGACGACCGCACCCTGCTGCTGCCCGACCGGCGTGGTAACAACCGCATCGATTCCCTGCGCAACCTCATCCGCGATCCACGCTGCGCGCTCCTGTTCCTGCTGCCCGGCTCGGGCACCACGCTGCGCCTCAACGGCCGCGCGACCATCAGCATCGATCCCGACCTGCTCGACAGCTTCGCCGTCGAGGAAAAGCGCCCCCGCTCCGTCGTCGTGATCGCCATCGAGGAAGTGTACTTCCAGTGCGCCCGCGCCATCATTCGCTCCGAGCTCTGGAACCCGGCGCGCCACATTCCCACTGCTGATCTACCCACTCCGGGGGATATCCTCGCGGGAATCACCGCCGGAGAAGTCGGCGGCCGCGCCTATGACGAGGCCTGGCCAGAGCGTGCCCGCCAGACCATGTGGTAGCCGCGGCAATGATCTTACCACGGCCTGCCATGCACGGCTTTTGCGGCTGTGCAGCCGGTCATGGTCAGGAAATTCGAACTCCGGTCGCATCTTGACAGCGATCCGGCAGCAAACCAGATCGATCATGCTCAACCCGAACATCGGGTTGCGCGTTTGTCCGGGCGCACCTGCTGCGCCCGTCATTTATGTTGCTCAACGAGGATATAGATGAGGACGGACACCTGGTTCGAAGACCTGGACATCCTGGACGCCGAGGACGGCGTCACCCGCGCCGATCTGATCGGCTACTACCATCCCCGCGAGATCGTCGCCGACATGAGCCTGACCGTCCGGCGGCGGCGCGAACTCGTGTCCTTCTGGCTGTCAGATTTCAATGCGGTGCGCGGGGCGCCTGGACTCCGCCGCTCCGGCGCAGGCGTCACCGCCACTGTCGATGATCTGCGTGCCGCTCTGGCAGACCTCGACGCGATGGCCGACTTCGTGCCGCCGGACGGCAGCACCTCCTCCCGCCTCGGCACCTGAGCCGCGCGAGGGAACAGCCACCCGCCGTGCCAGGCGGGTGGCGAATGATCAGGCCGCCGAACGCTGGTCCGTCGCTTCCCGCCCGGCCTTCAGCGTCGCCGCATACCAGCTGAGATCGTCGAACATCGCCGCCACCGCCGGCGCCAGGTAAGGGTAGTCCTCGAACGTCTTCCCCTCGCGGGCCAGCCCGACGAAGGGCTCCATGTTGATGTGGACGGCGCTCTTGAGCGGCACCATGCCGAGTTCCACCGCCACCAGCCGCAACTGCTCCACCGCCCGCGCGCCGCCCACCGAGCCGTAGCCCACGAATGCCGCCGGCTTGCGCGCCGGCTCCTGGTAGATGTGGTCCAGTGCATTCTTCAACACCGCAGTGGGCCCATGATTGTACTCGGCGCTGACGAACACATAGCCGTCGAGCGACGCCATTTTCGCCGCCCACGCCCTGACTCCGCTGGTGTCCAGCTCGGCGAAACGCGGCGAGGTCGGAGTTTCGTAGAACGGCAGCGGATAGTCTCAAACATCGACCACCTCCGCGACCATGGCGCCACGCCCCGCCGCGAGTTCGCTGATCCACTGCGCGACGCGCTCGCCGAAGCGGCCGTCCCGCGTGCTGGAGATGATGATGCCGATGGAGTGGGCTGACATGGAAATGCACCTTGCGCTTGATTGGAAACAAATAGAGACTTGGTTACAACCTGTAACTCACTCTATGATCGTGCCTGCCGATCAGCGGCACAAGACGGCACTATTTTCTCACCGGAGGCACCCGATGGAGATCACGGTCACCCACACGAAACCTGAAGCCATAGCCTGCCGCGGCTATGTCGGGTCCATCAACGAGACCCTGTCGGTCATGGGGAGCAAGTGGGCGGTCTTCGTCATCGTCGCTCTGGTCGCCGGCCCCCGCCGCTTCTCCGACCTCAAGCGGGAGATACCCGGCGTATCGCAGAAGATGCTGACGCAGACCCTGCGTGATCTCGAGCGCGACGGCCTGGTGCAGCGCCACGTCACCCCCATCATCCCGCCCCGCGTCGATTATCAACTAACAGCGATGGGCGAGGAGATCTGCGCTCCCATACAGGCGATCGCCATCTGGGCCGACCGCAACAATGCGCGGGTGGCAGAGGCCCGGAAGCGGTTCGACGGAATCAACTGACGTCTCGGCATCTCACCACATGGTGCGTTGCGCTCGGACGCGGGATACCCTATGCACTGGCTGCCGGTTGATCTCGCCGATCAACTGGCTTGGCCCAGCCTGAGATTCCACCTCCTGGCTGGGCCTTCCTGTTTCTGGCGCCTGCCCTTGGCCGCCGCAGCACCAACAGCACCACCTGAAACGAAAAAAGCCGCCCCGAGGGGCGGCTTTCGTCATGCATCTGAGATGCCGAAGCTTACTGAACCAGGGTCAGGTTGATCGCGGATTCGCGACCATCGCGACCGGTCTCGACTTCGTAGGTGACCTTGTCGTTCTCGTAGAGACCGTCAACGCCCGAGCGCTGGACAGCCGAAACGTGCACGAAGTGGTCCTTGCCGCCGTTTTCCGGGGTGATGAAACCAAAACCCTTGGTGGCGTTGAAGAACTTGACGGTACCGTTGATGGTGGCCATTTGGATATTCCTTAAAGCTCGGAGCCGAAGCGAACGAGCGGTTTCCCTCCGCGACATGCAGGAGGGGACTACAAACGTTCGCATGATAGATCAGTGAGCCAAGGACCGGAGATGACCGGCAGCGGCAGCCGACTTAGGCTGAAAACGTATGCGCACCTTATGACAGCTGAAAGTGTTTGGAACAAGGCGTAATCGCAAACGGCTCCCGGCACCCGGTTTTCCCCAGCCCGCAGCTGGAAGTGGATATCGCATCCACAGCCTGCGCATTCCCCCTTGACCCCCGCCGCGATTTCATGGTCTATCCCGCCACCGAAGCGGCTCGTCCGCTTCTCCCGGAGAGATGGGCGTGTAGCTCAGCGGGAGAGCACTACGTTGACATCGTAGGGGTCACAAGTTCGATCCTTGTCACGCCCACCATCTCTCTGTTTCCCTGCCTCGGGCAGCGGGTGCGTAGCTCAGCGGGAGAGCACTGCCTTCACACGGCAGGGGTCACAGGTTCAATCCCTGTCGCACCCACCATCTAGCTCCGGCCAGTGGTGTTCTGAAATCCGCAACAGCCTCCCTGATGCGCAATCGGCCTGCTGCAGAGCCTGACGTGTTTCTGTGGCCTGCAGCCCGCAAGAAGACCCGCGCCCATGGATCGCGGAGCAACTTCCCCGAAACACCCATTCCTCACGTCGTGCCTGATCCTCCGCCGGTGCCTGCCGCTCTGAGGCCCCGGGCGGATCAATCCAGTCCTGCAGCAGCGCGGAGCGCCGCATTGATGCGCTCCTGCCAGCCCGGGCCATCCTGCTGGAAGTGAGCGAGTGCGTCGCGGTCTATGCGCAGGGATACCAGTTCCTTGCCGACCGGCGGCACGTTCACGGCGGGCCTGGTTTCGGCCGGCTTGCTCGTCACCGCCTTGAACGCCGCCTCGGCGGTCTCGGTGGCGGTGCTTCGTCGTCGGGGCGGCTGAGCCATCAGGATAACCTCGCTTGTCAGATCTTGCTGTAGAGCATCGTCACCGTCTCCACGCCGGAACTGCTCGTGTGGGTCACCCGTGCACGCAGGCGCTGGGTGTTTCCGATGGTGTGCAGGTCTTCCTGCAGCACTTTCATGGCCGCGGCCTTGGGCGAAGCGGCCGACACTTTGCACATGTCCGACTGCTGCGGCCGTCCGAGCGGATCGGTGTTGTAGGATTCAACGACGTATTCTAGTTGCGGCAAGCTGCTCATGGGTCGCTCCGGGCCTCACCATAGCAGCTTTGCCCGCCCGCGACGACAGGCCGAACACCGGCTGCTCCGCCATGGCCTCGTCACACCACGCACTCTGGTTGCGCGTATGGACCGGCGCTGCCGGAGGGAAGCCAGCAACGCCGGAGCCGTGTTTGTCTTCGAGCGCGCCGCTACACCCGGTTTCCGCTTACCGCGCGTCCGATCATGATGAGGATGCAGGCGCCGATGAAGCCTGCGATCAGGTAGCCGACCCAGCCACCGAAGGAGATGCCGAGCAGCCCGAGCAAGAGGCTCGCGATGATGGCCCCGACAATGCCTAGCACGATGTTCATGAGCACACCGTTGCTGGTGTCCATGACCTTTCCGGCGAGCCAACCGGCCAAACCGCCGATAATGATCGCCGCAATCCAACCTACGCCGTCAAAACCCATCGCTTCCTCCTTTGGTGTTCGACCCGGATGGGCCGTGCGATAGTTCCTAAGCTGTGAGCCGTGCGATAGTTCCTAAGCTGCGAGTAGCCGCTCCACCTCGTTGACGAGATCGCGAAGATGGAAGGGTTTGGAGAGCACCGACGCCTCCTTGGGCGCGTCGCTGTCGGGATTGAGAGCCACGGCCGCGAACCCGGTGATGAACATCACCTTGAGGTCGGGGTCGAGTTCGGTGGCGCGCCGCGCCAGTTCGATGCCGTCCATTTCGGGCATGACGATGTCGCTCAGCAGCAGCGAGAAGGGTTCCTCGCGCAGGCGCTCGTAGGCCGACAGACCGTTGTCGAACGAAACCACCTCATAGCCGGCGTTCTTGAGCGCGCGGGTGAGGAAGCTGCGCATGTCGTTGTCGTCTTCTGCGAGCAGGATTCGCTTCATCAGGGTCTCCGGGCGCCCTCTGGCAGGCAGGTGATTCTAGCGCCTCATGTTTAAGCGAAGTTTGCAAAGGTGCAACCAGCCGCCCGCGACGCGGTTGTCTGCCCAGATGCTGGACAACGCGCCGGCAAAGGACGACAGTGTTGAGGCAAATCACTCTGGCGCCGCTCTTTGCGCCGGTTTGGGGGAGACCAGTTTGCGGTCCGACTATTGGGATCAACCGGCGTTCGAAACGATCCGCCCGCGGCGGTTGCTGGCTCCCGTTGTGTTCAACTCGCCACATTCCGGCCGCGTCTACCCCGAGCGCTTCCTCGCCATGACGAGGCTCGACAAGCTGTCGATACGCCAGTCCGAGGATGCCTATGTCGATGAACTGTTCGCGCGCGCGCCCCATCTCGGCGCACCGCTCCTGAGGGCCCACTTCCCGCGCGCCTATCTCGATGTGAACCGCGAGCCGTGGGAACTCGACCCCACCATGTTCCATGAGCCGCTGTCGGACCGGTTCAACACCAGTTCACCGCGCGTCGCAGCGGGCCTCGGCACGCTCGCGCGCGTCGTGGCCGAGAACAAGCCGATCTATCGCCACAGGCTGACGCTCGAGGATGCTCGCATGCGCATCGAGGGCATCTACCACCCCTATCATGCGGCGCTGCAGAAGCTGCTGAGCGAGGCCATCTCCGCCTTCGGCGTCGCCCTGCTGATCGACTGCCACTCCATGCCCCGCATCACCCGCACCAGCGAACGGGCAGCACCGGACATCGTGCTCGGCGACCGCTACGGCACCACCTGCGCTTCCGGCCTGGTCGACCTGGCGGAAACCGTGTTCACCGCTGCCGGGCTCAGGGTCGCGCGCAATCGCCCCTACGCGGGCGGGTTCTGCACCCGCAGCTACGGCCGGCCCCAGCATGGCGTCCATGCCCTGCAG
>JAEZHZ010000173.1 GCA_023436745.1 Pseudomonadota bacterium
GCGTTTCCATTCTCGGCGGAGCGGGCTCGATCTTCGGGGTGGTGCTGGCGGCGCTGATCATGGGCCTCGTCACCTTCGGGCTCGGGCTGCTCAACGTGCCGGGCATCGTCATGTCCATCTTCATCGGCGCGCTGCTGATCGTGGTGATCGCGCTGCCGAGAGTGTTCCAGCTGTTGAGGCCGCGCGCATGATTACCGACCAAGGCTACGAGAAACATGCCTTCAAGATGCACCTGAACCCCGGCATGGCGGCGGAGTACAGGAAGCGTCATGACGAGATATTCCCCGAACTCGTGGATCTGCTGCACGAGGCGGGGGTGAAGGACTACTCCATCCATCTCGATGAGGAGACGAACACGCTGTTCGGAGTGCTCTGGCGGCGCGTGGACCATACGATGGACGCCCTGCCGGGCACTGATGTGATGAAGCGCTGGTGGGCGCACATGGCCGATATCATGGCCACCAACGAGCAGAACGAGCCGCTGTCGACCGATCTCGTCCCGATGTTCTGGATGAAGTGATTCCTTCACCCTCCGGGCGCAGGTGCGCGGCATCAAGTGCCTAGGAATGCTGCTCCCGATCCCATAGTCTGGAGGCATGAACGAACGATCTTCGAGCCTGCATGCCGTGCCGATCACGCTGCACGGCGCCCCTCTGAGTTTTTCAGAGATCGCGCGCATCGGCTCGCGCGGCGCCCCGTTGCGGGCAGACCCAGGGGCGATGGAGCGCGTCCGGGCAGCGCGCGACGTCGTGGAAACCGCCATCGCGGCAGGTCGCCCAGTCTATGGGTCGACCACGGGCGTGGGCGCCATGAAGGATGTGGAGTGGAGTTCGGACGAACTCGACGCCTTCAATATCGGCCTGGTGCGGGCACATCATTTCGGCACCGGCGACGCCTTCTCCCCAGCTACCGTGCGGACGGCCATGGCCATTCGCGTCAACATGGCCCTGACCGGCCGGGTCGGGTGCACCAGCGACCTGGTGGATGCCTATCTGGCGCTGCTCGAGCACGACGTGGTGCCGGTCGTCCGGCGGACGGGCTCCATCGGCTGCGCCGATATCGGCCTGATGGGCCAGATCGGAGCGGTGCTGACCGGGGTGGGGGAAGCCTACTACAACAACCGGCGGATGCCGGCGCTTGAAGCGCTTGCCGCGGCGGGACTGGCCCCGTTCCGGCTCGCGCCCCGGGACTCGCTCGCCTCGGTGTCCACCAATGCCGTCGGCTACTCCGCGGCTGCCCACGCCCTCCGCGAGGCCGCGGCAACGATCCGGGTGCTGCTGGCGACCGGCCTGACCACCGCGGGTGCGCTGGGTGCATCGCGCGAGCCTTGGAAGGCAGTTGCCCATGTGGGAACGGAGCGCGAGGCCGGCATCGGTGCCTGGCTCTATTTCAATGCCATGGGCTGGGAGTGGCCCAACGCCACCCACATCCAGGATCCGCTCAGCATCAGGATGATGAGCCAGGTGTTCGCGACGGCGTTCGAGACCCTGGTGGTGGCCGGACGAACCCTGCTCGATGCCACGGGCCGGACCGACGACAATCCCGTGGTTGCGGGCGGCAATGTGCTGACTTCGGGTGGCTCGCTGCCGCTCGATGTAACTGTTTTCCTCCAGACCGCGCAGCTGGGCCTTGCGCACGTGGCGCGCAATTCGTTCAATCGCTGCGTGCTGCTCGGCAACGGGGGCCGTCGCGGCCTTCCGGTCAACCTTGTTGCACCGGGAGCAATCGCGACGGGCTTCGGCCCGATCATCAAGCTCGCAGGAGAACTGTTCGCGCGCGTGCTGACCATGACGGCGCCCATCTCGCCACAGTCGATGGTGGTTGCAGGTGGGCTCGAGGACGAAGCCGCATTCCTGCCGCTCGTCGTGGAGCGTTTCGAACGCCAGGTGCTCGCGTTGCGCCGCCTCGCAGCGCTGGAAGGTCTGCTCGCCGCACAGGCGATGGACATTTCCGGCGACAGGCCCGGTAATGTGCCGGGCATGATCTACGAACTGGTCCGCCGGCATGCCGACTACTACGTGGCCGACCGGCCGCTATCGGCCGAGGTGGAATCGGTTGAGCAGGCACTCGCCTCTGATGCGCTGCTCGGGGAACTGATTTCTCACTCGAGCATAATGGAGTTGGACGAGTTTTTCGCACTTGAGGAGCCTTTCGAACAGGGAACGTCTCGCCCAATTGCACGGACAGGCTAGGTTAAGGAGAGACCGGGCACGCCCGGCAACAAGGAGAAACCGAATGCGTCTTTCTACCCTCCTCGCAAGCGCGGCCGCGTTTGCACTGATGGCGACCGCAGCAAGCGCTCAGGTCGTTGTCTCTTCCAAGATCGACACCGAGGGTGGTGTGCTCGGCAACATCATCAAGCAGGTGCTCGAGGCCAACGACATTCCCGTCGAGGACCGCATCCAGCTTGGTGGCACTCCGATCGTGCGCGAGGCGATCATCGCGGGCGAGATCGACATCTACCCGGAATACACCGGTAACGCGGCCTTCTTCTTCGAACGCGCGGACGAGCCGATCTGGAACGATGCGGCCAGCGCCTACGCCGAGGCTGCCGAACTAGACTATGACGCCAACAAGATCGTCTGGCTGACGCCATCGCCGGCGAACAACACCTGGGCCGTAGCGGTGCGCAACGACGTTGCCGAGGCTAACGGCCTGTCGACTTTCACCGAATTCGGTGAATGGGTCGCCGGTGGTGGCGACGTGAAGCTCGCGGCGTCCGCCGAGTTCGTGAACTCGCCTGCCGCGCTGCCGAAGTTCCAGGAAGTCTACGGCTTTACCCTGTCGCCCGACCAGCTGGTGACCCTCTCCGGCGGTGACACCGCCGCGACGATCGCCGCCGCCGCGCAGCAGACCGACGGGGTCAACGCCGCCATGGTTTACGGTACCGACGGCGGTATCGCACCCTCCGGCCTGACCGTGCTCGAAGACGACAAGGGCGTGCAGCCGGTGTATCAGCCTGCTCCGATTATCCGTGAGGAAGTGCTCGACGAGTATCCACAGATCGAAGAGCTGCTGAAGCCGGTCTTCGAAGGGCTGACCCTGGAAGTCCTGCAGGAGCTCAACGGCCGCGTCCAGGTTGGGGGCGAAGCGGCTGCCGCCGTTGCGACCGACTACCTGACCCAGAACGGGTTCCTGGACTAACGATCAGGACACGCGCCGAGCCTCTCTCCTCGGGGGGAGGGCTCGGCGCGTGTGTTCGTCTTTGACGGAGCCTAAGCCCGTCCTGCCCTCCCTGGCCCGGGAGAGGAACAATGTGAGCCAAAGGCTCGGGGGAGTATGAGGCTGGATGAGCACGGCCGCTGTTGCACAGGCACATGATCGTGCTCCTCGCTTCGCCTTTGACAAGCTCGGCATTCTTGTAGCCGTGCTGGCGGTGGGCGGCGCGCTGTTGCCGTTTGCGATGTTCCGGCCGACCCGCATCGCGGCGGGCGAGGCGCG
>JAEZHZ010000204.1 GCA_023436745.1 Pseudomonadota bacterium
ACAACCGACCCGCGCATCGTGCCCAGGGCCCGGCGCATGACCAAGATCTCCTTCGAGGAGATGCTGGAGATGGCCTCGCTCGGGGCCAAGGTGCTGATGATCCGCGCGGTGGAGCTGGCGATGGCGCAGAAGGTGCGCCTGCTGGTCCGCTCGAGCTTCGACGACCCCGACGCGCCGCAGGTGGCGCCCGACGGCAGCCCGGGGGTTCCCGGCACGCTGGTATGCGATGAGGATGAGATCATGGAAAAGCAGATCGTTTCGGGCGTGACCCTCGCCAAGGCCGAGGCCAAGATCACCCTTCGCGCAGTCAAGGACAATCCGGGCGTCGCCGCCGCCATCTTCGGCACGCTGGCCGACCAGGGCATCGTGGTCGACATGATCGTCCAGAACATCGCCGATGACGGCGCCACCACCGACATCACCTTCACCGTGCCCGACAGCGAGTATGACCGGGCGATGAAGGCGCTGCAGGGCGCCGGCGACAAGATCGAGTACGGCCGCATCACCGGCGCCAAGGGCGGCGCCAAGGTGTCGGTCGTGGGTGTCGGCATGCGCTCGCATGCGGGGGTTGCCTCCTCGATGTTCAAGGCGCTGGCCGACAAGGGCATCAACATCCAGCTGATCACCACTTCGGAAATCAAGACCTCGGTGCTGATCGATGAGCAGTATGCCGAGCTTGCCGTCCGTGCGCTGCACACGTATTACGGACTCGACAAGAAGGACGAATAGCCCGCCACGCTGGCGGATGGCCTCGTCCTCGGAGGGGGACGGCAGGCGGGCCGTCTGCGTGGGTGTATGGTGACCACCATCGGCGGCCCGAGAGTGCTGCTGAAACAGTTGCGCGAGACCATGGCGGAGCCTCTGGCTTCGCAGGCGCGGCTCGACAAGATCGTCTCCCTGATCGCCGAAAACATGCAGGCCGACGTCTGCTCGTTCTACGTGCTGCGGGACGACGGCGCGCTCGAGTTGTTCGCAACCAAGGGTCTCGCGGCCGAATCGGTGCACATGACCACGCTGCGGCTGGGCGAGGGGCTGGTCGGGCTCATCGCCGCCGAGGCCGAGCCGCTGAGCCTCGACGACGCGCCCTCCCATCCCGCCTTTGCCTATCGCCCCGAAACGGGGGAGGAGAAGTTCAACGCCTTCCTCGGTGTGCCGGTGCTGCGCGCAGGACAGACCCTGGGCGTACTCACCGTGCAGAATGCCGAGCGGCGGCACTTCGGCGAGGAGGAGACGGAGGCGATGCTGACCACGGCGACCATTCTCGCCGAGATGGTCGCGACCTCCGACTTCGACAACCTGATCAAGCCCGGCTCCGATATCGACCTGCGGCGCCCGCGCATGTTCAACGGTGTCAGCTTCACCGACGGGATCGCGCTCGGCACCGTGGTGCTGCACGACCCGCGCGTCGTGGTCACCAATTTCATCGCCGAGGACACCGATGCCGAAAAGGCCCGGCTGGAGCACGCGCTCGAGCGCATGCGGGTGTCCATCGACGCCATGCTCGACCACGGCGACATGGCGGGCGCCACCGACCATCGCGAAATTCTCGAAACCTACCGCATGTTCGCCAACGACCGGGGCTGGGTGCACCGGCTGACCGAGGCGATCGACAACGGGCTGTCGGCCGAGGCGGCGGTGGAGCGAGTGCAGAACGACACCCGCGCCCGCATGCTGCGCCAGACCGACCCCTATATCCGCGACCGGCTCCATGATCTCGACGATCTCGCCAACCGGCTGCTCCGGGTGCTGACGGGGGATGGCCAGGCGCTGAAGCAGAAGCAGCTGCCGGACAACGCCATTCTCGTCGCCCGCAACATGGGGCCGGCGGAGCTTCTGGAATACGACCGCACCAAGCTGCGCGGCCTCGTGCTGGAGGAGGGCGGCGCCACCGCCCATGTGGCGATCGTCGCGCGCTCGCTCGGACTGGTCGCCGTCGGGCAGGCGCAGTCGATCGTGTCGATGTCGGAAACCGGCGATGACATCATCATCGATGGGCCGGCCGGTGTCGTGCAGCTGCGGCCGACGCCCGAGATCGAGCAGACCTATATCGACAAGGTGCGCGTGTCGGCACGCCGCCGCGCCCATTATGCCGCCCTGCGCGACAAGCCGAGCGTCACGCGCGACGGGGTGGAGATCACCCTGCTGCACAATTCCGGGCTCGTCGCGGACCTGCCGATGCTGGACGATACCGGCGCGGCCGGGGTGGGCCTGTTCCGCACCGAACTGCAGTTCATGATCGCCTCCAAGCTGCCCCGGCTCGAGGAGCAGCGCGACCTCTATGCCGAGGCGATGGAGATCGCCGGCGAGCGGCCCGTGGTGTTCCGCCTGCTCGATATCGGCGGCGACAAGGTGCTGCCCTACCAGCGCTCGATGGCCGAGGAGAACCCGGCCATGGGCTTCCGCTCCATCCGGCTCGGCCTTGCCCGGCCGGGGCTGCTGCGCACCCAGATCCGGGCGCTGCTGCTGGCGGCGGACGGACGGCCGCTCAAGATCCTGGTGCCGATGGTCACCGAGACCTTCGAGTTCACCCAGGCCCGCTTGGTGGTTCACAAGGAGATCGAGCGCCTGCGCCGCCAGGGCCGGCGCATCCCCAGCCGGCTCGAACTCGGCGCGATGGTGGAAGTGCCCTCGCTGCTGTTCGAGCTCGACCAGCTGATGCCGGAGGCCGATTTCGTCTCGATCGGCTCGAACGACCTCGTGCAGTTCCTCACGGCGTCGGACCGCTCCAATCCGCGCGTCGCCAAGAGCTACGACCCGATCGGGATGCCGC
>JAEZHZ010000223.1 GCA_023436745.1 Pseudomonadota bacterium
GAGCTTCAGGGACACTCCCGAAAGCGCCTTCAGGACAATCTGGTTGAGGAAGGCGCCGCCCAGAACGAACTCCTTGTCTACGCCGCTCATCTCCACCACCGGAGCGGAAATGCCGGTGGTTTCGCCAGCCTCTAGTTCAGCAAGTGACATGCGGCCTCGCTGTCATGTGCGGGAGAATAACGCCGCAAGGGCACAGCCGTCCGGCAGACGTCGGTGGCGAACTCGCAACGGGGAGCGAAGCGGCATCCCTCCGGCAGGGATCGGAGGTCAGGCGGTGATCCTGCAATGCCATCGAGCCGCATCCGCGGACCTGTCAGCGGCGGGAAACTGTTACCGAGGGCCCTTGTATATGGGTGACGGGGATCAGTGAGTATCGAGGTTGCGGGTGCGACCTCCACCAGCTCTCCCGAGTACATCACACCGATGCGGTCGCAGAACTCGATCATCAGCCCGAGGTCGTGGGTGATGAAGAGGACCGAGAAGCCCAGCCGGGCCTTGAGCTCCACGATCTGTTCGATGATGTCGCGCTGCACCACCACATCGAGCGCCGTCGTAGGCTCGTCCATGATGATGAGCTTTGGCTTGAGCGCCAGCGCTATGGCGATGCAGATGCGCTGGCGCATGCCCCCAGAGAACTGGTGGGGAAAATCTTCAAGGCGCTTAGGGGGGATGCCGACCAGGTCGAACAACTCGGCGGCACGTTCCCGTGCACCGCTCTTGCCCAGATCGGGATTATGCGTCTCGATCACGTCCATGATCTGCTCGGATACCGGGATAACCGGGTTGAGCGCGTTCATGGCCGACTGGAATACGAAGCTCACTTCATTCCAGCGATATGCCCGAAGCCGGGACGTGTCGAACTTGAGCACGTCCTCACCGTTGAGACGCACTTCGCCGCCTGACACCAGGCCAGGCAGGCGGGTCAGCCGCGCCAGCGCGAATGCAACGGTAGACTTGCCGCAGCCAGACTCTCCCGCGAGGCCGAAGGCCTCCCCCTCCCTGATGTCGAAGTTGATGCCGTTGACGGCGCGCGCCACGGAGTGGTCGCCGACGTAGTCGACCGTCAGGTTGCGCACCTCCAGCAGGACGCGATCAGAACACATCAGCGCTTCTCCCGCGACGTGAGAGGAAGCGGCGGATGCGCCCTATCTTCCGTGAGGCCCTGAGCTGGGGGTTGGTGATCTCGTCCACCGAGAAGTTGATCATCACCAGCGCGGCGCCTGTCAGCATGATGGCGATGGCCGGCGGCCAGATCTCCCACCACGCGCCGACCTGCAGCGCCATGTTGTTCTGAGCCCAGTACAGCATCGTACCCCAGGTGACGGCGTTGGAATCGCCGAGCCCGATGAAGCTGAGCGCCGCTTCCGCAAGGATCGCAGCGATAGTGCCGAGTACGAGCCCCCCCATGAAGAAGCTCAGCATGTTGGGGAAGATTTCCTTGAAGATGATGCGCCACTTCCGTTCGCCCATGAGTTCGGCGGCGAGGATGAACTCCCGTGTCCGCAAGGAGAGCGTCTGGGTCCGGATCGTTCGGGCCGACCAGCCCCAGCCGGTCAGTGCCAGGACCATGCCGATCACAAGGGGTCCAGCGCTATCCACCAGGCTCGCTATGACGATGATTAGCGGCAGGCCGGGCAAGACCAGAACGACATTGACCAGGAACGTCAGAACGTCATCGACCCGGCCCCCGAAGTAGCCCGCCGAGATGCCCACTGCGAGCCCGATGAGAGCGGAAGCAAGCCCGGCCCCGAAACCGACGGCAAGGCTCGTCCGACCGCCGTAGGCAAGTTGGGTGAACACGTCCTTGCCCATGCGGGTCGTGCCCATCACGTGCTCATACCCCGGCGCGACGTGGGGTTTACCCGCCCGGCGCTGGGGGTTGTACTCGGAGAACATCGGCCCGAGCAGTGAGAAGAGGACGATCGCAAGCAGCACGAACACGCCGATCATGCCCTTGGGATTGGTGACAAAGGCTGCCAGCGATGCGGGCAATCGGCTGGTCCATCCCGGCTGCGCCTTGATCCGCAGTTCACGCATCAACTCGGACTGGGTGGGAGCAGAACTGGCGATCGCTGCCTCATCCAGGCGATCCAGCACTGTCAGGGGCGGATTATGGGTGATGTCAGCCATGGATCAGCCCTTTCGAAGGCGAGGATCGAGTATGACGTTGGCGATGTCGGACAGGAGATTGGCGACCAGCACCGACATCGTCAGAAGCAGCAGTTGTGCCTGGATGAAGGAGTAGTCACGGCTCTCGATGGCGGTGACGGTGAACTTGCCGAGGCCGGGATAATTGAACACCTGCTCGGTGACGAGCGCTCCGCCGAGCAGGAACCCGATCGAGAGCGCCAGCGAGGTGATCTGCGGAAGGATGGCGTTGCGGGCCACATAGCGATACCGCACGCGCCTGTCGCTCAGGCCCTTGGCCCGGGCCAGGATCACGAAGTCCTCGTTGAGGAGGTTGATCATCATGTTGCGCATCCCCAGGTGCCAGCCGCCGAAGCTGACGATGAGGATGGACAGGACCGGCAGGGTCGCGTGGTGGAGCACGTTGGCAATAAACCGGGGATCCCAGGAGGGTGAAAGCCCCGTCGAATGCGCCCGACCAAGCGGAAACCACTGTAGCTGCAAGGAAAACGCGTAGAACAGCACCAGCGCTACGACCGCCGGCGTGAACGCATTGAGCATGACGTTGATGGGCGTGAACACGCTGTCGAAGAAGCCGCCGCGGTTCCAGGCGGCGTGGATACCCATCATTGTGCCGATCAGGAATGCGAAGGCTATCGAGATGCCGACAAGAACCAGCGTCCAAGTCGCACCATAAAACAGGAGCGAGGAGGTCGGCTCGGGGAACTGAACGGTCGAGATGCCGAAATCCATGCGCAGCACCTGGCCGACATAGCCCACATACTGGTCCCAAAGGGATCCGCTGGTCCCGTAGGAGGCGCGAATAGCTTCCACCTGAGCATCGTTGAGGCGCCCCTGGAACGAGGCGATGATCCGCGCCGATGGATCACCCGGCATGACGCGCGGAATGAAGAAGTTGAGCGTAACCGCCACAAAGAATGCCGCCAGGTAGAAGGCGATGCGTCTCAGAATATAGGCCATCTGTCCAATTCCACCCCCCGGACTGCCCGGGACCATGAAGTTTGGACGGCCGCCCCTTCGG
>JAEZHZ010000238.1 GCA_023436745.1 Pseudomonadota bacterium
CCTTGGAGCCGACCCCGCTCGCATCGTTGCCGCGATCGGGCCCACCATCACCCAGCACAGCTACGAAGTGGGCGAGCAGTTCCGCTCCGGCTTCCTGGCCCTGCACCCCAGCGGTGACAGGTTTTTCGCTACGCCGGATGGCGGCCGCCCGCATTTCGATCTTCCCGGCTTCGTCGAGGACCAGCTCCGCGGCGCCGGCATCACCGCTATTGATCGCGTCGGCGGCTGCACCTACCGGCACCCCGACCGCTACTTCTCCCACCGCTATGCCACCCACCGGGGCACCCGCACCGGACGCCAGGTTGCCGTCATCGGACTGACTTAAACTTTAGCCGTGCGTCAAAAGCTGCGTTGCGAGTCTGATACCGAGTCGCTAAAGCTGCCCGCGAAACTGGATGGCTCTCGTTCCCGAGGGCTGGTTGAGACAGGATCGCGTCCATGAAGCTGGTGACCGGCAACTCCAACCGGGCCCTTGCCCAGGCCATCGCCAGCTACCTCGAACTGCCGCTCACCGACTGTACCGTCAAGCGCTTCGCCGACAAGGAAGTGTATGTCGAGGTGCACGAGAACGTTCGCGGCGAGGATGCCTTCATCATCCAGTCGACGAGCTACCCGGCAAACGACAACCTGATGGAGCTGCTGATCCTCACCGATGCGCTGCGCCGCTCCTCGGCCCGCCGCATCACCGCCGTGCTTCCCTATTTCGGATATGCCCGCCAGGATCGCAAGTCGGCACCGCGCACGCCGATCTCCGCCAAGCTCGTCTCCAACCTCATCACCCAGGCGGGCGCCAACCGGGTCCTGACCCTCGACCTGCACGCTGCCCAGATCCAGGGCTTCTTCGACATCCCGACCGACAACCTCACCGCCGCCCCGGTGATGGTGCGCGACATCCGCGACAACTACGACGTCAAGAACGTCATGATCGTCTCGCCGGACGTCGGCGGCGTGGTTCGCGCCCGCAACGTCGCCGAACGCATCGGCGCCAGCCTTGCAATCGTCGACAAGCGCCGTCCGCGCGCAGGCGTCTCCGAAGTGATGAACATCATCGGCGATGTCTCGGGCCAGAGCTGCATTCTCATCGACGACATCGTCGACTCGGGCGGCACCCTGGTGAACGCCGCCGAGGCGCTGCTCAAGGCGGGCGCCACCGCCGTCTCCGCCTACATCACCCATGGCGTGCTGTCCGAAGGCGCGGCCGAGCGCATCGCGAAGAGCAAGCTCAAGGAACTGGTGGTGACGGACTCGATCGATGAGACCGAGGCCACCCGCTCCGCCGCCAACATCCGGCGCCTCTCCATCGCCCCGCTCATCGGCGAGGCCGTCGCCCGCACAGCGAGCGAGCAGAGCGTCTCGAGCCTGTTCGACTAATCAGCAACTGAGGCGCTCACGCGCGCAATGCGCCCCCGGTCGGGCGGAGCGGACGCAGGCGCAATCACGCCTGGCCTGCCTGTCAGGTGTTGAACTTGAACAGCATCACGTCGCCATCCTTGACGACGTAGTCCTTGCCTTCATCGCGCGCCTTGCCGGCCTCCTTGGCCGCGACTTCGCCGCCCAGGTTCACGAAATCGTCGTAGCTGATGGTCTGCGCCCTGATGAAGCCACGCTCGAAATCCGAATGGATCACGCCGGCCGCCTGCGGGGCCTTGTCGCCGCGGTGGATGGTCCAGGCGCGCGTCTCCTTGGGACCGACCGTGAAATAGGTCTGCAGTCCAAGAAGATCATACGCCGCCCGGATGAGCCTGTTGAGGCCCGGCTCCACGAGCCCGAGCGAACCCAGGTATTCAGCGCCCTCTTCTTCCGGCAACTGGGCCAGCTGGGACTCGATCTCGGCCGAGATCACCACCATTCCGGCGTCGTTCGCCTTGGCGTACTCCGCGACCTTCTGGCTCAGTGCATTGCCCTCTGCCGCCGAACCTTCGTCCACGTTGCAGACATAGAGAGCCGGCTTCGAGGTCAGCAGCTGCAGTTCCTGGAACGCCTTCTCCTCTTCGGCCTCGCGCTTCACGAAGCGGGCCGAACGACCCTCGCGCAGCACCGCGAGCGAGCGGTCGATCAGGTCCAGCGTGACCTTGGCGTCCTTGTCGTTGCCCTTGGCCTTCTTCTCCACCCCGGCGCGGCGCTTCTCCAGCGACTCGAGGTCGGCCAGCATCAGCTCCGTCTCGACCACCTCTGCATCGGCGATCGGGTCGACCCGGTTCGCGACGTGGATGACGTTCGGATCCTCGAAGCAGCGCAGCACATAGGCGATCGCGTCGACTTCACGGATATTGGCCAGGAACTGGTTGCCCAGCCCCTCGCCCTGCGAGGCGCCCTTCACCAGCCCGGCGATGTCGACGAAGCTGATGCGGGCCGGCAGGATCTGCTGCGACTTGCCGATGGCGGCGAGTTTTGCCAGCCGGCTGTCGGGCACCGACACCTCGCCCACATTGGGCTCGATCGTGCAGAACGGAAAGTTGGCGGCCTGCGCAGCGGCAGTCCGCGTCAGGGCGTTGAAAAGCGTCGACTTGCCGACATTCGGCAGGCCGACGATGCCCATCTTGAAACCCATGGGTAAACTCCAGAAACGTTGGGCTCCAATTGGGTCGTATCGGCGCCGAAGTCAATGCGGCGGCTTCCCTTGTGGCCATTGCTGCCAGCACCTAAAAGCCTTGGCTGTCTACGTCTTCCCGGAGAGTCGTCGTGACCACCACCATTCTTGTTCTCGTCGCCGCGGCTGTCGTGGTGGCAATCGGGGTCTGGCTGTTCCTGTTCCCCCTGCGGCGCGTGCCGACCTATCCCCAGGCCGTGGGCACTGCCCCCGCCCACCCCCCCGCGCAGGAACAGGGTG
>JAEZHZ010000253.1 GCA_023436745.1 Pseudomonadota bacterium
CTTCCAAAGAGCTCCCTGACGGGGGCCGAATTAGTCGAGAAGCGACAGGTTGGTCGCGGAGACCTTGCCGTCACGACCGGTCTCGAGGTCGTAGGAGACCTTGTCGTTCTCATAGAGGCCGTCGAGGCCCGAACGCTGAACGGCAGAGATGTGGACGAAAGCGTCCTTGCCACCATCTTCAGGCTGGATGAAGCCGAAACCCTTGGTGGTGTTGAAGAACTTCACAACGCCTTTGTAGGTCGACATGAGATGTATCCTAGTTGGCTCGATGCAGCAGCGAACGAGCGGTTACCTCGAGCGACATGCGCGAGGTGGGTCAACGTTCGCATTGAAGCAGGTAGCCAAGGACCGGAACTCCGGCAGCAGCCAGCCGACTTAGGCTGAAACGTATGCTGGGACAATGACACCATCCCGTGTCAGAAACAAGGCGATTTCCGCATCCAGTTGTCGAGATGATTTCGCCGTGCGGACAAGTGTGCTTTGCTTGGGTTATGTGCAACGACTACGAACAGCACGTGAAATACGCCGAGTACCTGCGCGCACTGGCGGCTGCCGAGCTGTCCGGATCGGCAGGCGACGAGGCGGCGCTTGCGTCCGCTGACGACGTCCGCATAGGCGACACCGGCCCCGTTCTCCGGGCGAGCGGAAACGGGGTTGAGCTCGTTCCGATGCGGTTCGGCTTCCCGCCGCCGCGTCCCAAGGCCGGGCCGGTCTTCAACTTCAAGTCGGACGGGCGCAGCTTCGCCGAATCCCGTCGCTGCGTGGTTGTCGCGTCCGGCTTCTTCGAGTTCACCGGCACCAGGTACCCGAAGACGAAGCACCGCTTCGTACTTGCGGGTTCTCCGGTGATGGGCATCGCTGGACTGTGGAGCGAGGACAAGGATGGCGTGCTGAGCTTCACCATGCTGACCACGGAGCCCGGACCCGACGTGGCACCGATTCACGACCGGCAGGTCTGCGTGCTGGCCCCGGCGGAATGGGCGGCCTGGCTGTTCCTGACCAGGCCCGAGGCGGACCTGCTTCGGCCGCTGCCCGCAGGCCAGCTGGCGGTGGAGGTGGTGCGGGAGGGGCGGGACTAACGCGCCTGCTCCCCGCTGAACTCTGTCACGTCGACCGACATGTCCCTTGAGAGGCGGCCAAGGTCGTCGGAGATGGCCGCGGCGGCGTCCTTGAGGATCGGTGCAAAGCGGGCGCAGGCTTCCTGCTCCGAACTGAAGGCCGAGGTAAAGTAGGTGAGGCCGAGGCTCGCAAGGACCCTGCCTTCCTGGCTGATGATGGGCACGGCCACGGTGTTGGAGTTTCGTGGCTCGACCATTGAGGAGCGGGTGGCGTAACCGACCTTGCGAATCTGGGCCAGCAGCCGCTTCACCTCGTCAGGGTGGTGGCTGAGGCCATCCTCGACGTCATCCGAGCGGCGTAGCACGTCGAGGATCAGATCCAGTTCCTCCGGCTCAACGAAGGCGATGTAGCCGAGGCCCAGCCCGCGCGTCAGCAGCTTCAGCCGGCGGTTGACCGTGCTGTGGAACGGCGAGATCGGGCTGTCGGGTACGGTGCTGAAGCGCACCACTACGCTGTCATAGTCGGGCAGGGCGATGGCGATGGGCCATTTGTGCTTGCGGGTGATGGCCATGGCCCAGGCGCGCCCCGCTTCCACCACCAGCGGGCCCTTGTGGTAGCCCGAGCTCAGGGAGGTGACCATGGCGCTGACCTGATAGCCGCCCTGACGGGCGTCGTTCTCAGCGTAGCCAGCTTCCTCGAGCGTCTTGAGGATACGCACCAGCGTCGGCTTGGGCAGGCCCGTGCGAGCATGCAATTGGGCGATGGTGTTGATCGGCTGCTGGTTCAACTCCAGCAGCACCTGTAAAGCCCGCTCTACGGATCGAATTCCCACACTATCCTCCTGCCGCCCGGTTGGTTCCGTGCTGCGAAACGGGAGGGACTATAAGTTGAGACCCTCAGGCGTCAACCGTACCTCCGACTGCATATCAGCAGGAGACGACCATGGGCGAGGCAGAGCAGTCACAGCGCAATCGCGAGGAGGCACGCCGCCTTATGGCGGGTGTGGATGAAGCGGTCGCCGCAAACCTGCTGAGGGGGGCGCTCGATCTTCACGTGCACTCCGGTCCCTCCACCATGCCGCGCCAGCTGGATCACCTCCAGGCGGCAGAGGAGGCAGCGGCGGCCGGCATGCGCGCGGTCCTGTTCAAGGACCATCACTACTCGGTGGCGCCGTTCATACCGCTCATGGATCGGGTGCTGGAGAAGCCCGAGTTCTCGATGTTCAGCGGCCTGGTGCTCAACAATTCCACCGGCGGGTTCGACCCCTATGTGGTCGAC
Source organism: Pseudomonadota bacterium (assembly GCA_023436745.1). Classification (GTDB taxonomy): domain Bacteria; phylum Pseudomonadota; class Alphaproteobacteria; order Rhizobiales; family Devosiaceae; genus Devosia. The sequence goes on from JAEZHZ010000253.1 coordinate 2,338, forward strand.
GCCCAGCTCAAGATGGGCGCCAAGCTGATCTGGATGCCGACGGCGCAGTCGGCGAACCACATTCGCAGCTCCCATCGCAAGACCCGCCTCGCCTCCAACGTCAAGCTGGCCAGTTCGCCGCTGCTGACGGTGGTCGACGAGCTCGGCAACATCATCGATCCTGTGAAGCGCATCCTCGACATGATCGCGGAGTTCGACGTGATCCTCTCCTCCGGACACCTGCATGTCTGGGAGATCTGGAGGCTGTTCGACGAGGCGCGGGCTCGTGGGGTCAAGCGCCTGCTGATCAACCATCCGATGTACGGGCTCCACTTCACCTATGAGGACATTCGCGATTTCGCCAATCAGGGCGTCATCATCGAGTGCTCGGCGGCGATGTATGTGGACTCGCGCTTCAACGTGTATTCACCGCAGGAACTGAAGGAGCACATCGAGGCCGCTGGTGTAGCGGCATCCTCGATCGGTTCCGACCTCGGCCAGGTGGACAATCCCAGCCCTGTCGAGGGCATGCGCCAGGCGATCAAGCTGTGCCTAGCGCTGGGGTTCAGCGAAGACGACGTCCGCACCATGGTTTCGCACAATCCTGCCAAGCTGGTCGGACTTGCCGGCTGAGATGCGCGTTATCATCACGGATGGCTTCGGGGGGCCTGAAGTCCTCAAGCTTGCCGATGCGCCGCGCCCGGTGCCCGGCTCCGGAGAGGTGCTGGTGCGTGTCGTCGCTGCCGGCGTCAATCGGCCCGACGTCCAGCAGCGGCGGGGGCTCTATCCGCCGCCGCCGGAAGCCTCACCGATACTCGGGCTGGACGTTGCCGGAGTGGTGGAGACCGTCGGGCCCGATGTTGAGGGGCTGGAACCCGGCGACGCTGTATGCGCGCTCGTCAATGGCGGGGGTTATGCCGAGTTCTCGGTGGTGCCCGCCGGCCAGTGCATGCCGATCCCCCGTGGGCTCAGCTTCATCGAGGCGGCCTCCCTGCCGGAAGTGTTCTGCACTGCCTGGAGCAATATCGTCTGGCTTGCCCAACTGCAGCCAGCTGAAACGCTGCTGGTGCAGGGCGGCTCGAGCGGGGTGGGACTTGCTGCCATCCAGATTGCCCGCCAGCTCTTCGCCGCCACGGTGTTCGCGACGGCTGGCGATGAGGAGAAGCGGAGCGTCTGCCTCGACGCTGGAACCGCGGCGGCCCTGGATTACAGGGGCGATTGGGCTGCGGAGGTGCGCTCCCTTACGCGTGGAGAGGGCGTCGACGTCGTGCTCGATGGTCAGGCGGGCCCGAGCACCCAGACCCATCTTGATCTACTGAAGCGCGGCGGCCGGTTGGTGTTCATCGCCAGCCATCAGGGCGAGATCGCGGAGGTCAATATCCGCCAGCTCGTGCGCCGGCATCTGATCGTGGCCGGTTCAACCCTCCGGCCGCGCTCCACCGCCTACAAGAGCCGGCTTGCGCGCGACCTGGTCGGGCGGGTGTGGCCGCTGCTGGAGGATGGCCGGATCAGGACCCGTATCCACGCGGCGCTACCGTTCGCAGCTGTACGGGAGGCACACGAGATCCTCGATGCGAACCTTCAGATCGGCAAGGTGGTGCTGCTGGTGGACGAAGAACTCGGCGCCAGTCTCCCGGCGCCGAGGCAGGTCCTCGATCAGTTGTGCGGCATCGGGTAGTCGTCTGCGTTCAGTACCCAGCCTGGCTTCAGCGAGAAGTCCAACCGCGGGGGGGCGAACAGGTCGACGAGCTGGTTCACGCCGGACCCTTCCGCGGTGGTGGTGTGGATCGATGGGGGCGGGATCACGCAGATTGACGGTGACTCGCAGTAAAGGTGCTCATCCTCCCGCCAGACGTTCATGTTCGTTGTCCAGGGCCAGCGGAGGTGATGGGTGAAGGCTCCGGTCAGCGCCAGGGAGACCTGTTCGAAATCGTCGTGGTGGTGCGGCGAGACGTTGTCGCGGGCGCGCGGTCCGATACGCGGCGAGAGATAGTTCACCATCATCGTCGTGCACCGGTAGATTCGACCGAAGCGTGATGGATCGTCCGGCACGTCCAGAGTGTACCATTTGAGCCGAAGCCCGCCCGGCGGTTCTGGCCACGGCTCGAACGCCGGCACGTTGGGGTGCGTGCCACCGAACGCCTCGGCGTTGGACGCCGCTTCGGCAAGATCGGTCGACCTCGGAGTCACCAGCCGGATGATGGTGCCAGCCGAGAGCATGCGGATGGAACTGTCTCCCGGTGGAACGAACGCGACGCTGTAGCCCGGAACCACCTCTGTGCCGTGCTCGGTCGTGATCTCCACGCGGGTCTCCCGATCCGGAATGATCACCGCGTATTCGTCCGGCTGGCCGGTACGCTCGAATACCCCGCCTTCTTGTCCTTTGCTGTAGGCAACGACGAGGTTCTGCGCCCTGCCGATCCAGGTCTCGCCATTGGCGTCGCTGATCTGCGGTGGCGTTTCGTAGAACAGTTCCAGCTGCGAGCCGAAGAAGCTCTCGTGCCGGGTGGTGCTGCTCTTCTGCTGCGCCGGGGCTAGGGTCGAACGTGGGTCGCTCGAGTTGTACATGGCGGTCTCCCTTGATGGTATGATCAGGCCGGGCGCGGGGCCTGTTTCTTGAGGCGAAGGATTTCGCGAGCCTCGCCGGGCGTGGCGATGCGTCCGCCGAGTTCCCGGACGATGCGCACGGCCTTTTCGACCAGTGGCCGGTTCCCCCGGGCGAGCACGCCCTTCTCGAGATAAATGTTGTCTTCGAGCCCGACGCGCACATGGCCGCCGAGCAGCCAGCTCTGCGCCAGCATCGGGAACTCCCAGCGGCTTACGCCGAAGGCGCTCCAGTGCGATGCGGCGGGGACCAGGCTCTTGAGATATGCGAGCGTCTCGGGAGTAGCGATCGCGCCATAGCGGACCCCGAGCACGATCTGGAAGAAGGCGGGAGTGGCGAGCTTGCCCTGCTGGATCATGTGATTGGCCAACTGGATATCGCCGCTGTCGAACACTTCCAGTGCCGGGCGCCCCCCCGCGGCCTGAATGCGCTCAGACATGATCTCGACATTGGCCGGCGTGTTGATGACCACCGAGTTGCCTGAATACATGGTGTTGAAGTCGAGGCTGCAGAGCTCGGGGCGCAGTTCCTCCACA
>JAEZHZ010000269.1 GCA_023436745.1 Pseudomonadota bacterium
GGGCGGGGCGGACGAAAGGTCATTCATTGGGGCAGATTAGATGCCTTTCATCCGGATTTCCAGCCATTGCGAGCATGGAAGCGGCAGCGAATGCGATACTTGCCGGTTACGCATTTGATCGGGAAGCTGGTAACGTGTCCGACGAGCTTCAGGAGATATCGGCGATGATGTCCTCGAGAGTGAAGTCGCTGGCGCTCGTCGGCTGCGTCTGCTGGACGGCGGCGGCACCCGTCTTCGCTTCTCCGTGCCATCTGGCGCGCGTGGAGCAGAACCTGCCGGACCCCGACACGCTGTTTGCCGAAGGCGCCTACCATGTCTACGTGACGAACGGCGAACTCGGGAACGTGCCGGTGCTGCGGTCGGACGACCTGATTTCGTTCGAGGAGGTGGGCGATGCCCTGCCGCGGCTGCCGGACTGGGCGAGGCGGGGCTTCACCTGGGCGCCGGAGGTCACGCATCTCGAGGTATCGGACAGCTATGTCCTTTATTTCACGGCGCGGCATGGCTCGATGCAGTGCATCGGGGTCGCCACGTCGGCGGACCCGGCCGGGCCGTTCGAACCGATCGAGGAAGGGCCGCTGATCTGTCCCATTGCCGAGGGTGGCGCGATCGACGCGAGCACGTTCGAGGATGTCGACGGGCGCCGGTACCTGCTGTGGAAGAACGACGGCAATTGCTGCGGCATCGACACCTGGATCTCGATCCAGGAGCTTTCCGGCGACGGGCTGCAGCTCGTGGGGGAGGCCACCCGGCTCATCCAGCAGGAGCTGCCGTGGGAGGGCAGGGTGGTCGAGGCGCCGACGCTGTGGCTCGAGGACGGGAGGTACTACCTGTTCTACTCGGCCAACGCCTTCAACGAGAACTATGCGATGGGCTATGCCCTGGCCGACGACATCCTCGGGCCCTACACCAAGTCGGAAACGCCGTTGCTCCGCAGTTCGGTGGAGCAGGGGGTGATCGGCCCGGGCGGGCAGGACATCGTCCGGCGCGAGGATGGGTCGACGGTGGTCGTCTATCACAGCTGGTCGGAGGACATGAAGCTGCGCGGCCTCAACGTCGATGAACTGCGCTGGAGTGATGGCGTGCCGGAGGTGGTCACGAACTGCGTGGCCGACGGGAAGCAGGTTACGGACCGAAGCCAGTCTCGATGAAGACCTTCTGGCGCGCCATGTCGAGGTGCTCGGTCACCACGGCGGCGGACGGGCGGGAGATGATGTCGCGGAGCACGTCCACGGGCAGCTTCGGCTGGCGGTTCTCGTCGAGCAGGCCATTGCGCTCGTGCAGCGTGTCGGTGAGCTGGGTGTAGCAGTAGCCGGCAAGCTCGGGACTGTCGTGAACGGCGTCGAACAGCTGGCGCAGCAGGTCAAGATATTCGCCGTCGTTGGCGACGGTCGCATAGCCGAACCAGCTCTGCCCCTTCTCGGGCCGGTAGCTGACGCCGCCGAACTCGGTCAGCATGATCGGCTGGCCGCGCTGGTCCTGCGGGATGAGGACGAGCCGGCGGCGCTGGGGGCCGTGGCCGACCTGAACGCGATCCACCAGGTGGGTGGTGTGATAGCGCTGAACTAGGTGTTCGCCGCGCAGGGCGTAGTCGTGGATGCCCAGGATGTCCGACACAGTGTGCTCCCAGCCGTCGTTGGAGATGACGGGCCGGGTGGGGTCGATTGCCTTGGTGAGGCAGTAGAGGGCGGTGGCAAATGCCTGCTGGTCCTTGCGCAGGGCAATGTCCGGCACGCCCCAGCTCTCGTTGAGGGGCACCCAGGCCACGACGCAGGGGTTGCTGCGGTCGCGCTCGACCGCCTCCAGCCATTCGCGGGTGAAGCGGTTCACCGCGCGGGGGGAGAATTCGTAGGCGTTGGCCATTTCGCCCCAGACCATCAGCCCCAGGACGTCGCACCAGTAGAGGAACCGCGGATCCTCGACCTTCTGGTGGATGCGCACGGCGTTGAAGCCCAGCGACTTGATGAGTTCGACCTCGCGCTTCAGCGCCTCCGGGCTGGGCGAGGCCAGGTGGGATTGCGGCCAGTATCCCTGCTCGAGAACCGAGCGCATGAAGTAGGGCCTGTCGTTGAGGAGGAAGCGGCGCTCCTGCGCCGCGCTGCTGCGCATGCCGAAATAGCTCTCGACCTGGTCGATCGCCTCGCCCGCAGCATCGATCAGCGTGACCGTCACGTCGATGAGGTTGGGGGTCTCCGGCGTCCAGATCAGACGGCCGCGATCCTGCCCATGCTCGAAGCCGGGCACGTGGATGCCGGTCAGCGCATGCGGGCTGCGGAGCGTGAGGCGGTGCACCGCAAGGCTCTCGCCCCTCAGGTGCAGCTCGATGCTGCAATCGATGGGCTCCACCGGGTGCCGCCCGAGCTCGATCTCGACCGAAACCATGCCCCGCACGAGGTCGGGCGTGAACTGGACCTTGGAGACGTACTCCATCGGAACCGGCTCCAGCCACACCGGCTGCCAGATGCCCGTTGTCCGGTTGTACCAGATGGAATGGGGCTGCTCGCGCCAGTCCTGCTTGCCGCGCGGCTGGGTGGTGTCGAGCGGCTGGTCCTCCGCCCGAACGACGATCACCTGCTTCGAGCCGGGCACGAGGCTGTTGGTGATGTCGCGGCAGAAGGGGGTGTGGCCGCCCTCGTGCCTTGCCACCAGGTCACCGTTGACCCAGACCATGGCCATGTAGTCCACGGCCCCGAAATGCAGCAGCAGGCGCTCGTCGCCGGGGACCTCGACCTCGATCTCACGCCGGTACCAGACGACCGGATGATAGCTCTTGTCGTTGATGCCCGAGAGTTCGGACTCCGGGGGGAACGGCACGTTTATCGAACGGTCGAAACGCTCCGGATGGCCATGCCAGCGCTCGCTCAGTCCGACGTCGGCGTCGTCGTAGGCGAACTGCCAGACGCCGCACAGATCGGTCCAGCGGTGGCGTCGCATGCGCGGGCGCGGGTGAAGCGACGTCTCTGATGCGTCGTGGCTCATTGAGGTCTCGATCTGTCGGCAGGAGGGGCCGAAGGCACTGAGCGCCTCCGGCTGGTCCGGAAGCTCAGCGATTGCCGCGACGCACCGCCTGCTCGACGCGTCGCTGCATGTTGCTTAACGCGTCATCGACCGAGCCGTTCGCCAGCCAAATGGCGCTAAGTTCGGTGGCCATGTCTTCCTGGATGCCGCGCTGGTTCTGGATCATCGGCACGGCGCGGGCGATGTCGGCGGTGGAGCCGTACTCGTCGCGATGCGGCAGGCTCTGGAACTCCTCGGAATCGAGCACCGACTGGCGCACCGTGAGGTGCCCGGTGCGCGACCAATCGAAGTTGTTGTCGTTGATGAAGTTGAGGAAGGCGAGCGCCGCCTGCTTCTCCTCCTCGGGGCGGTTCGGATCTGTGGGTATCACCCACATGTGCGTATCCGACCAGACTGCATCCTCGCCGAACAGGCTCGGCAGCGGGGCCACGTAGTAGTTTTCGAGGGGGGATTCCGGATTGGCCGCGTGGTCGTCATAGGCGTTGACCACCCAAGTACCGTTGAACAGGATCGCCGCTTCCCCATTGATGAAGGCCTGCTCGGCACCCGCGCCGTCAAAGGCGGAGTTGTTGAACCCGCCCGTGTAGATGGACTGGAGCAACTCGGCCGCGGCATGTGCCTCCGGCGTGTCGATCGACACCTGGCTCCCATCTTCGCTGAAGACGTCTCCGCCCTGCTGCCAGATCCAGGAGAGGAACAGGCGAACGGGGTAGGGGGAATCCGCCTGGGACTCCATGGCGAAGTACAGCTTGCCTGTACGGTCCTTGACCTGCTGCGCCTGCGCCAGGAACTCCTCGGGCGTGGTGGGCAGGATCGGCTTGCCGTCCTCCACCAGCCCTGCCTCTTCCATGATGTCCATATTGATGTGGAGCAGCATGGTGTGGAGGTCCATTGGCAGGCCATAGACAGTGCCATCCACCGTCACCGCTTCTGCCGCTGCCGGGATGAAGTCGGACAGGTCGACGCCCGCCGCCTCGAGGTCATCCCCAAGCGGCTCCACCAGGTTGCGGGAGACGAAGTTGGGCAGCACCGAGCGGTGCATCACGGCGATGTCGGGAATGTTGCCGGTGGAGTAGGTGGCCGACAGCAGGTCGTAGTAGGGGCCCCATTCCACCGACTGGGTATCGATGGTGATGTCCTGCCCGTTCTCGGCGTTGAACTTGTTGGTGATGGTCTGGATGATGCCGCACTCGCCGATCGCGGCGGAAACATCGGTCTGGTTGTTGTACTCGTCGGCGCAGTCGCCGAAGAAGCGGAAGAAGTCGACGTCCACGGCCCCTGCAGGAGCCGCGATGCCGAGGGTAGTGCTCGCCAGCAGGACGCCGGCTACTCCATGAACAAGCTTCATTTCAGTCTCACTCCCTTTGAACACCAGCGGGTTCCTGCCCGCCTGATGTTGCGTTGACGGCACTGTGGCCGTGTCCGTCCGGCGCGCCCGTGGCGCAAGAAGTCAGCGGCTGCTTCCCATGGACACGCCGCTCACGATGTAGCGCTGGAAAATCAGGTAGAGGATGAAGACCGGCAGGCTCGCCAGCACGGCCGAGGCCATCACCATGCCGAGCCCTTCGGTCTGGGCGTAGTTGCTCTGGATGGAGGCCAGGCCCACGGTCACCGTGTAGGAGTCGTCGTCGGTCGCCGACACCAGTGGCCAGAGGAAGTCGTTCCAGGCGTGCAGGAAGGTGAAGAGCCCAAGCGTCGTCAGCGCCGGGATCGCCAGCGGCAGCATGATCTTCCAGAAGATGGTGAAGCGGCTGGCGTTGTCGAGTTCGGCCGCTTCCTCGATCTCGCGCGGGACCGCCCGGAAGAACTGCGTCATGAGGAACACACCGATCGGTACGGCGACGCGCGGGGTCGCCAGTGCGACGTAGGTGTTGTGAAGCCCCAGATCGGCGAACATCGTGTGCAGGGGTATGAACACCGCCTGTTCCGGCACCATGAGCCCGGTCAGCACGAAGATGAACAGGATGCGGCGACCCGGGAAGCTGATGCGCGCGAAGGCGTAACCAGCCAGTGACGAGACGACCAGCACCATGGTGGTCATCAGCAGCGCGGTCATGGCGCTGTTGAAGAACCAGCCGGGCACCCGGGACAGCCTCAGGATCAACTCGTAGTTCTCGGTGGTGAAGGGGATGGGGAGCACGCCGGCCGTCGATCGCATCAACAGGAAGTTGGGCCGGAACGACAGCGACACGATCCACAGCGCCGGGATGACCCAGAGGATCGCGAGCAGGATGGTTGCGCCGAGGATCAGCCGGTCGATCCACGGATTCTGCACCCTGATGGCGCGATTGAAGCCGTTCATGACCGTTCCTCCCGTCCCAGGAAGAGCTGGATCATCGACACCACCAACATGATCGCGAACAGCACTATGGCCATGGAGGCGGCGTAGCCGATCTGCCAGTCGCGGAAGCCGGTGTCGTAGATCAGCTGTACGAGCGAGCGGGTACTGTCCGCCGGTCCGCCACGGGTCAGCAGCAGCGGCTGGCCGAAGATCTGGAAGTGCGCCACGATCTGCAGGACGAGCACCAGCACGATGGTCCGCCTGATTGATGGCAGGGTGATCCGCCACAGAACGGTCCAGCGGGAGGCGTGGTCCAGCTCCGCCGCTTCATACAACTCCTCGGGGATCTGTTGCAGGGCGGCGACGAACAGCGCCAGCGGCAACCCGACGCCCCACCATAGCGTGGTCACCACCAGTGAGGGCATGGCCCAGAAACTGTCGCGGAGGTAGTCGATCGGCACGAGCCCCAGCGCCTCGAATATGTGGGCGAGCATGCCGCGCTCCCCGTTCAGCATCATCTGCCAGATGAAGGTGACCACGCTGACTGAGAACACGCTCGAGCCGAAGAACACCGCCCGCAATACGGCGTGAGCGCGCGTCCGCCTGCTGACTGCCAGCGCCAGCAGCAGGGCAAGGATCGTCATCGACGGCACCGTGACCGCGACGAAGCGGATGGTATTCCAGAGCGATTTCCAGAATAGGGAATCGTACCAGAGGTCCTCGTAGTTCAGGAACCCGATGAACTCGCGGTAGGTGCCGACAAGCTCCCAGTCGTGCAGGCTGATCCAGAAGCCCTTGAACAGCGGGTAGACCAGGAACACGCAGTAGACGAGCAGGAAGGGCGCGATGAACAGGTAGCCCTGCCAGGCGTCACTCCGGCGAAACCACGCAGGGCGCCCGCTCGTGGTTGCCTCGGGAAGGGCGCCGCTGAGTTCCTGCGTAGTCATGGCTCAGGCCTCGGCAGCGCGTTGCCGTCGGCGTTGAAGACGTGAGCGCTCGCCGGCTGGAAATCGAGGCCGACAAGGTCGTCTACCCTGGCCTCGGACTCCCCGGACACCTCAACGATCACCAGGCGGTCGTCGGCGAGGGCGACATGGAGGTGGGTGGTGCTGCCCAGCTTTTCGACCAGCTCGACCTTGCCTGCGAGGACGCCGTCCTCGGGCGACGTCAGGTGCAGGTGCTCCGGTCGCAGGCCGAGCGTTGCGGCGCTCCCGATCTCACCGGGATAGGTGTCAACGGCGAGTTCGACCGGGCGGCCCGCGCCGATCTCGAGAGAGAGGCTTCCGGCGCCGCTGCCACCGACGGTGGCTGGAAGGAAGTTCATCTTGGGGCTGCCGAGGAAACCCGCAACGAACAGGTTACGAGGGTGGCGGTAGAGTTCGATGGGCGTGCCCACCTGCTCGATCCGGCCGCTCCGCATCACCACGATGCGGTCGGCCATGGTCATGGCCTCCACCTGGTCGTGGGTGACGAAGACCATGGTGGTGTTGAGCGAGTGGTGCAGCCGCGCGATTTCCGCACGCATCTGCACCCGCAGTTCTGCATCGAGGTTGGAAAGCGGCTCGTCGAAGAGGAAGGCCCGCGGCTGGCGAACGATGGCGCGGCCGATGGCAACGCGCTGGCGCTGGCCGCCCGACATGTCACGGGGCTTGCGGTCCAGCAGTTCCCCGATCCGCAGGATGCGGGTCGCCTCTGTGACCCGTCGCCTGATCTCATCCCTGGGGACGCCGGTATTGCGCAGCCCGAAGCTGATGTTGTCGTAGACCGACATGTGCGGGTAGAGCGCGTAGTTCTGGAAAACCATCGACACACCCCGATGGCGGGCAGGAACTTCGTTGACCACCTCGCCGGCGATGGAGATCTCGCCTGCAGATATGTCCTCCAGGCCCGCGATCATGCGCAGCAGGGTGGACTTTCCGCAGCCGGAAGGTCCGAGGAAGACCACGAACTCGCGAGACTTGATGTCCAGGGACAGTTCCTCGATCACCAGAGCAGAGCCGTAGCGCTTGCTCACCCTGGACAGACGAATATCGGCCATACCGCCTCCTCCGTCGAATGTGGAAGTGCTGTATTTCAGCCGTCCATCATCTGGAAGATGCTATAACGATG
>JAEZHZ010000003.1 GCA_023436745.1 Pseudomonadota bacterium
GCATCGGCTTCTCGGTTTTCGACATTTATGTCATGGCGGCCTTTACGGTCGTCGGCGTGGTGTTCTCCAAGCTTGACTGCGAGCCGGCTCCGCTCCTGCTCGGCTTCATCATCGGGCCGCTCTTCGAGGAGAACGTTCGCCGGGCGCTGACCCTTTCGCGCGGTGACGCAATGGTATTCCTCACCCGGCCGCTCAGCGCCACCATGCTGGCCATCGCCCTGATCGCGCTCGTGCTGGCGCTGACGCCGGCCCTGCGCCGCAAGCGCGAGGAAGTCTTTGTCGACGATTAGAATCCGGGTTGCGGATCACATCAGACCGGGGAGGGGAGCATGCCGCGTCATCTGAAGCAGGCCAGGGCCGCCGAGGCGCGGCCCGCAGAACTCAGGAAGGTCAGGGAGACGGTCGAGTCGATCCTGGCCGACATCGAGGCGCGCGGGGACGACGCCGTGCGGGAGCTTTCCGCCCGGTTCGACAACTGGGCGCCCGAGAGTTTCAGGCTCACCCAGAAGCAGATCGACGCCTGTTTCGACGAGTTGTCGAAGGCTGATCTCGAAGACATCGACTACGCCCAGACCCAGGTGCGGAACTTTGCACGGGCCCAGCGCCAGACCATGCAGGATCTCGAGATCGAGACCCAGCCGGGTGTGACCCTGGGGCACCGGCACGTCCCCATCCAGTCGGTCGGCTGCTACGTACCGGGCGGCAAGTACCCCCTTCTTGCCTCGGCCCACATGTCGGTGCTGACTGCCAAGGTGGCCGGCTGTGAGCGGGTCGTCACCTGCGCCCCGCCGTTCCGCGGCCGTCCTGCCCCCGCGATTGTCGTTGCGCAGGCCAAGGCGGGGGCCGACGAGATTTACGTGCTGGGCGGCATTCAGGCCATCGGCGCCATGGCGCTCGGCACCGCCTCGATCGATCCGGTCGACATGCTGGTCGGCCCCGGCAACGCCTTCGTGGCTGAAGCCAAGCGGCAGCTCTACGGCCGCGTCGGCATCGATCTATTCGCCGGCCCCACCGAAACGCTGGTCATCGCCGACGAGACTGTCGACGGCGAGCTCTGCGCCACCGACCTGCTGGGCCAGGCCGAGCATGGCCCGACCAGCCCCGCCATCCTCCTCACCACCTCCGAGCGTCTCGCGCTCGATACCATGGCCGAGGTCGAGCGGCTCCTCGCCATATTGCCCACTGCGGACATCGCCCGTCAGTCCTGGGAGGATTATGGGCAGGTCATCGTCTGCGACGACCATGCGGAAATGCTCGCCGAGGCCAACCGCATCGCCTCCGAACATGTGCAGGTGATGACGGATCGCGATGACTGGTTCCGCGACCATATGCGGAACTATGGGGCGCTGTTCCTGGGGCCGCGCACCAACGTCGCCTATGGCGACAAGGTCATCGGCACCAACCACACGCTGCCCACGCTGGGCGCCGCGCGCTACACCGGCGGGCTCTGGGTCGGCAGCTTCCTCAAGACCTGCACCTGGCAACGCGTCACCACCGACGAGGCTTCCGCGCGGATCGGCGCCTACGGGTCGCGCCTTTCCATGCTGGAAGGTTTCGTGGGGCACGCCGAACAGGCAAATATCCGCGTCCGCCGTCATGGGGGCGTCGATGTTCCCTACGGCTCGCCCGCGCCAAGGCTCGACTGATGGCCGGCGTCCCGCTGACTCCCTCCTTTCGGCTCGACGGCCGCAATGCGCTCGTGACCGGGGGCACGAAGGGCATCGGCTTTGCCGCTGCCGCAGCGCTCGCGGAAGCTGGCGCGGCCGTGACCATCGTCGGGCGCGATGCGGAGGTCATGACTGCAGCCGTAGAGAGCCTTCGCGGCGCCGGCTACGACGCCGAAGGGGCTGCCCTCGACATCACCGACACGGAAGCGGTTGAGAGCCTCGTCTCCGGCGCTCCGCGACCATTCGACATCCTGGTCAACAGTGCAGGCACGGCCCGGCACGCGCCGTTCCTGGAAACCCCGATGGGGGACTATCAGGTGGTGATGGCCCTCAACGTGGAAGCGGTCATGGCCGTGTCGCAGCACGTGGCGCGCCGCCTCGTGGCCCTGGGCTCGCCGGGCTCGATTATCACCATCTCCTCCCAGATGGCCCACGTGTCCGGGCCGAACCGCTCGGTCTATTCGGCCAGCAAGTCGGCCCTCGAGGGCCTGACGCGGGGCATGGCCATCGAACTGGGCCCACACGGCATTCGGGCGAACACCATCTGCCCCACCTTCATCCTCACCGATCTGACCGCGCCTGGCCTTGCCGACGAAGCCTTCCGCAAGCGGGTGCTGGACAAGATCCACCTCCGGCGCCTCGGCCGGGTGGAAGACATCATGGGCCCGGTCGTCTTCCTCGCATCCGAAGCGTCATCGCTCATCACCGGCTCCGCCATCATGGTCGACGGCGGCTGGACCGCGGAGTGAACCGAACGCCCGCGCCTTGCGGCCCCGGCCAACATCCCCCACGCGCAACAGGACGCGGGCGCCAGACAGGCGCGCCCGAGAATTGCATGGACGTGTTGTCAGCACCCCCCCAGAAGGGGCGAACG
>JAEZHZ010000066.1 GCA_023436745.1 Pseudomonadota bacterium
CCACCGCCAGCCACCCGATCCGCTTCGAGCGCTACGGCGCCTTTGCCGGCGAGGACGAAGTGCCCGATCTCGGCGAGGGCTCGTACAACCTCATCGTGTCGCTGCTGCACCTGCAGGCCGTCAACGACGTCCCCGGCTATCTCGCCCGCCTCCGCGCCCGGCTCGAGCCGGACGGCCTGCTGATGGTCGCGACCATCGGCGGGGAATCCCTCACCGAACTGCGCGAGGCCTTCCTTGCTGCCGACGCCATGGTGCTCGGCGGGGCCGCCGCCCGGGTCGCCCCGATGCTGCAGGTGCGCGAGGCCGGCTCGCTGCTCCAGCGCGCCGGGCTCGCCCTGCCCGTCGCCGACGTGGAAACCCATGTCGTGCGCTATTCGACGCCCTTCGCGCTGATGGCCGAGCTCAAGGCGCTGGGTGCCGCCAACCCCCTCGCCGATCGGCCGCGGCGCCTCGCGACCGCCACCCTGCTCACCGCCGCTGCCAATGCCTACCAGGCCCATGATGCCGATCCGGACGGCCGCGTCCGGGCCACGCTCGAGATCGTCTGGCTCGCCGGCTGGGTGCCGCACGAATCGCAGCAGAAGCCGCTGAAGCCCGGCAGCGCCACCACCCGCCTCGCCGATATCCTCAAGCAGGGCTGAATGGACCGGTTCGCAGGCCACATCGTCATCCTGTCCGGCTCCCCCGGCTCCGGCAAGACCACCACCGCCGAGACCATGGCGCGCCTGCCGGGCCGCACGCCGAAGGTCCACCTCCACACCGACGACTTCTGGGGCTACATCAAGCACGGCCACATCGACCCCTGGCTGCCCGAGGCGGCGGACCAGAACCGCATGATCATGGAAATCGCCGCAGCCGTTGCCGCACGCTACGCCGCCGCCGGCTACCTCGTTGCGCTCGATGGCGTCATCGGCCCCTGGTCGCTGCCGCCCTATCTGGGCCTCGGGGTGCCGACGCACTACCTCGTACTCCGCCCCGAAGCCGACGAAGCCGTCGCCCGGTGCCTCGCCCGCGGCGGCGACAGCCTCACCGATCCGGTGGTCGTCGCCGATCTTCACCGCCAGTTCGCCGATCTCGGCGAGCACGCCCGCCACCTGCTCCCCACGGCGGGGCTGGACCGCCCCCAGGTCCTCGCCGCAGTGATCGCCGCCGTCGAAAGCGACCGCTACAGGCTCGCCTGAGCAGCGACAGGTGCCGAAGGCCCGTGCCGGTGCTAGACTTCCCCCATCAGGGGAGGTCCCGATGAAACAGTGCAAGGTTGTTCGCGGCGGTGCCGCCTTCCACGGCAAGCAGGACATGGACTATTTCGCAGGCGTGTCGGCGGAGAGCGCCGGCTCGACCGGCATCTGCATGCACATGCTGGTGCTGCCGCCTGGCGGCAAGGCCAGGCCCCATTTCCACGAGAACCACGAGACCGCGATCTTCCAGCTCGAGGGCTCGACCGCGTTCTACCACGGCCCCAACCTCGAATTCCTCGACCATGTCGCCGAGGGCGACTACGTCTATATTCCGGCCGGGGTGCCGCACCAGCCGTTCAACCCGACCGACAGGACCGCCCGCGCCCTGATCGCCCGCACCGATCCCAACGAGCAGGAAAGCGTGGTGCTGCTGCCCGACAGCATGGGCCGCGCCTGAACCGGGCTCTCGTCAACCGCTCGCGGCGCAGCTGGGGTGTGAGTCCGGCGCCGCCCGCGCCTCCCCCCTCCAGCCGGGGAAGCACACCGCATGCAGGGCAATCGGGTTCCCATCATCGACCTGTCGAGCTGCGCATAAGGAGGGATTGCGATCACCGCTCGCATCAGGAGGTCTCGATGAACCTGTCCGTTCCCATCTACCGGCTGAAGCGCGAGGCGCGGCTGCTGGCGCGCGAGCAGCATCTGCCACTTCATGCCGCCCTCGACCGGCTTGCCCGCCGCGAGGGCTTTGCAGCGTGGAGCCTGCTCGCGGCACGACATGCCGCGGAGTCCCCGGCCGAAAGGCTCCTCGGCCGGCTGAAGGGAGGTGACCTGCTGCTGGTTGCCGCCCGCCCCGGTCAGGGCAAGACCGCCTTTGCGCTCGAACTGGTGGCATCCGCCGCGAGGCAGGGCCGCAACGGCATGGTCTTCAGCCTCGACTACACGGTTGCCGATGTGCTCGGGCAACTGCAGGACCTGGGATTCGATCCTGCCGGGCTCGACGATCGGCTCGGTATAGACTGCTCGGGCGCGATCAGCGCCGACTACATCGTCGAGCAGCTTGCCTCGGCGCCGGCCGGCACGGTTATCGCCGTCGACTACCTGCAGCTTCTCGACCAGCGCCGGACCAGCCCCCCGCTCGCCGACCAGCTCTCGACCCTCCGTCGCTTCGCCCGCGAGCGCAAGCTCGTCGTCGCCTTCGTCTCGCAAGTCGACCGCAGCTATGATCCGGCGGCAAGGCCCATGCCGGACCTCGCCGACGTGCGGCTGCCCAATCCGCTGGACCTCGCGGTCTTCGACTGGACCTGCTTCCTCCACGCCGGCCGGCTGCAGGTCCGCACCGCCGCCTGAACAAAAAAGAGGCCGGTGTTTCCACCGGCCTCCTCGTTCTGGTGTCCGTTGCGGGCTTACGCCGCGGCTTCCTCGTCGCCCTCGGCTTCAGCCTCGGCGTCGGCGGCCTTGGTGCGCTTGGGGGACTTGGCGAGCTGCTTTTCGATCAGCTGCACGGCCTCGGTGAGGGTGAGCCTGTTCACGGCGGCGATCTCGCGGCTCATGCGATCCATGGCCTGCTCGAACAGCTGGCGCTCGGAATAGCTCTGCTCGGGCTGCTCCTCGGAACGGTAGAGGTCGCGCACCACTTCCGAAATGGCGATCAGGTCGCCGGAATTGATCTTGGCTTCATATTCCTGGGCGCGGCGCGACCACATGGTGCGCTTGACGCGGGCGCGACCGGTGACGGTCTCGAGCGCCTTCTTGATCTCGTCTTCTTCGGCCAGCTTGCGCATGCCGACGGACTTGATCTTGGCGACGGGGACACGAAGGGTCAGCTTGTCCTGCTCGAAGCTGATCACGAACAGCTCCAGAGTCAGACCAGCGACTTCCTGCTCCTCAATGGCGACGATCATGCCGACGCCATGGGCGGGGTAGACG
>JAEZHZ010000087.1 GCA_023436745.1 Pseudomonadota bacterium
CGCTTCGATCGTTGCGCATCGCGGCAGTCGACCGAAGAGACTGGCGGGACGTTCCTGAACCCGGCAAAAACTTGCCGTCGAATGGCTCTACGGGATATCAAGATTTCTTTATATCCTCCTTGACCCAAGGTGTTCAGGGTGCCAAAACGCTCCTGATCGCCAGATAGCAGGCGGTTTCCACTCTCTTTGGGAGATTTGGCTTGGCGCGTTCGTCCTATCTGTTCACTTCGGAATCCGTCTCCGAGGGCCATCCCGACAAGGTCTGCGACCGCATCAGCGACGAGATCGTCGATCTCGTCTTCAAGGAAGCGGCCAAGGCCGGCATGGATCCCGCTCAGGTTCGCATAGCCTGTGAGACGCTGGCGACGACCAACCGTGTGATCATCGCAGGCGAGGTCCGAGTCCCGGAGACGCTGCTGAAGAAGGGCAAGGACGGCAAGGTGCTGCTCGACGCCGCCGGCCATCCGGTGGTCAATCCTGCCAAGTTCAAGTCGACCGCGCGCAAGGCCATCCGGGCCATCGGCTACGAGCAGTCGGGCTTTCACTGGAAAACCTGCAAGATCGATGTGCTGCTGCACGGCCAGTCGGCGGACATCGCCCAAGGTGTCGACGAAGCCGGCAACAAGGATGTCGGTGCCGGCGACCAAGGCATCATGTTCGGCTACGCCAGCCGGGAGACCCCCGAGTTGCTGCCGGCGCCGATCTACTATGCCCACAAGATCCTCGAGACCCTGACAACCGCCCGCAAGGCGAACCACGGCCCTGCCGGAAAGCTCGGGCCTGACGCCAAGTCACAGGTCACGGTGCGATACGAGGATGGCAAGCCGGTCGGGGTGACCCAGATCGTGCTGTCCACCCAGCATCTCGACGAGGACCTGTCCTCGTCCGACGTGCGCGAGATCGTCGAACCGTATGTGCGCGAAGCGCTGCCGGAAGGCTGGATCAGCGACGAGACCGTATGGCACGTCAATCCCACCGGCAAGTTCGTCGTCGGGGGTCCGGATGGCGATGCCGGCCTGACCGGCCGCAAGATCATCGTCGACACCTATGGCGGAGCTGCGCCCCATGGTGGCGGTGCGTTCTCGGGCAAGGACCCGACAAAGGTCGACCGCTCGGCAGCCTATGCGGCCCGCTACCTGGCAAAGAACGTGGTTGCTGCCGGCCTTGCAGATCGGGCCACGATCCAGCTCAGCTATGCCATCGGCGTGGCCGAACCGCTGTCGATCTATGTCGACCTGCACGGGACCGGCAAGGTGGAGGAGGCCCGCCTCGAGAGGGCCCTTGGCGAGGTGATGGACCTCACCCCCCGCGGCATCCGCACCCATCTCGATCTCAACAAGCCTATCTACGCCAAGACATCCGCCTACGGGCATTTCGGCCGCAAGGCAGGGCGCGACGGCAGCTTCTCCTGGGAGAAGACCGACCTGGTCAAGGCCCTCAAGGAAGCGGTGCGGTAGTCACCCGCGACCCATCCATGATATGCGGCGGCGCTACCTTCGGGTGGCGCCGTTTGCGTTTTCGACGAGACCCTGATGACCGACCACCAGCTTCCACTGACCCGCTCCGGCGAACCGCGTGCCTTCTTCGGCCGCCGCTCCGGCAAGAAGCTGCATGGCGGGCAGAAGGCCGTGGTCGACGCAGCCTTGCCGGAACTCGAGATCAAGCTCGAGGGGACGCTCGACCCGCGGACACTGTTCCCGGATGCCAACCGTATCGTCGTGGAGATCGGCTATGGCGGCGGGGAGCACCTGGCGCGCAAGGCGGCCGAGGAGCCGGGCACCGGGTTCATCGGCTGTGAGGTGTTTACCGGCGGCATCGGCAAGATGGTGCAGGCGATCGCCCAGGACGGTCTCGGCAATGTCCGGCTGTTCACCGACGATGCGCTAAAGCTCCTGGTGGCGCTGCCCGATGCAGGTCTTGATGCCGTCTATCTGCTCTATCCCGACCCCTGGCCCAAGACCCGCCACCACAAGCGACGCTTCGTGTCACCAACGACACTGTCCGAGCTCGGCCGGGTCATCCGCCCGGGCGGAGTCTTCTATTTCGCCACCGACATCGAGGACTACGCCGACTGGACGCTGGCGCATGTCGTACGTTCACCGCACTTCGAGTTTCTGCCCGAGCGAGCGGGGATTTGGCATGAGCCGTATCCCGGATGGCAGCCGACGCGCTATGAGCAGAAGGCGCGGCGTGAAGGTCGGATGAGAAGCTTCTACTTCAGCTTCCCGCGGAGGGATTGATCTGGATTTATTCCTCCAGCCGTCTGGAACCGAAGACAAAGCCACCTATCTCAGAGCCTCACTCAAGGCGTTGAGGTTTTCCATGTCTGCCGCTTCCAGGACCCGCGAGGACGACGACGACCTTCTTGTGGTGCGGCCCGGAAAGTGGACGATGACCGTAGTCGCACTGCTTCGGGACGGACCCCAGCGGTTCAACGCCCTCAAGCGTCAGTCCGGTATTTCCCAGAAGACGCTCACCAATACTCTCAGGGAACTGGAGCGGAACGGCTTCCTTGTCCGTACGCTGTTCGCGACCATTCCACCCCGTGTGGAGTATGAGTTGACCGAACTGGGGCAGGAACTGTTGCAGCTCTCCGACGGGTTCAGGGACTTCTTCCAGCGAACCCGTTCACAGATGGAGGCGGCGCGGGAGCGTTTCGATGCCTCGGGTGGCGAGCCAGAAGTCAGGCTCAACCACCCGTAGCGCATCAGGCGCCGCTGGAACAGACCGGCGGCACCTTTGCATCGGCGCTAGAGAGTGACCCGCTCGAGGGACCCGGGGACGAAGAACTGCATGGACTGGGTACCATCGGCCTCGGTCACGTATGCACGGACCAGCCCGCTCCATTCCTCGACTGCAGTGGCGTTCACGCCCTGACGCTGCAACTGCGAGACGATCGAATCCGCCTGGAACTGCTGCCACTCCTGGGAACCGGAGAACAGCCCTTCGGAGTCTGCCATGGCAGGTGCAGCGATGCCGGCCAGGGAAACGGCGGCGACCAGGGCGATAGCGGTGTTCTTGAGCATTTTGGTGTTCCTTTCAGTTGAACACCAAGGCAGATGTGGGCCCGCGCTTGGGCCCTCAAGTCTCGAAACAACGGATTCCTCCTCTTGAAATCCGCCCATTCACGCCGAGAGTTTTTCAAAGGAAATCAAGGGTTTCCGACGCACCTCGGTACCCGCAAAGGAACCGGGTTTCTCCCCGGGATGTACCTACCGGCGCAGCCACTCGGCCAGCGCCGTCCCCACTGCGGCGGGCCGCTCCAGCGGTACCATGTGGCCTGCGCCGGGCACGATGGTGAAGGTTGCCCCCGGCACGCCCTGGGCGATTTCGCGGGCGCCGTCCACGCCCGTCACCATGTCCGCTTCGCCGACGATGACGCTCGTGGGCACGCGGATGCCGGCAAGGTCCGGCCGGGAATCCGGACGGCCGAGGATTGCGGTCTGCTGGGCCACATAGGTTTCGGAGCCCGTCTCGCGGGCCATCCGCGCATGGACCTCCCGCAACTGGGCATTGTTCACATGGTCTGGATGAACGGTGTTCGCGTAGTTGGCGCCGAACACCTGCTCGAAGCGCCCCTGGGCCGCCAGCGCGATCATGCGGCGACGGTTTTCAGCCTGCTCGGGCGTGTCCGGCCGGGCCTGGGTGGCGAGACAGCAGAGGCGATCGATGCGCCGCGGCGCCTGCCGCCACATCTCGAAGGCAACATAGCCGCCCATTGAGAAGCCGAGCAGCGCAAAGCGCGGCGGGGCCTCGGCTAGGATGCCCCGGGCGATGGCGGCCATGCTGTCGCCACGCCAGTGGTTGACGATGGTGACCGAGGCCAGCGGCCACACGGACTCGAGCGTCGGCATGAAGGCGCGTTCGGTACAATTGAGGCCGGGAATCAGCAGCAGCGGGATAGTCATGAGGCAGGAGTCTCTAGGCGTGACTTGCAGGATCGGCGGAGCGGCGCTATATAGAGCCCATCATCTCTAGCATGCTTGCGAGAGTGGGAGCCGGCCGGCCCCGCTCTTTTTTGTTACCTGAAGGACCGATGGCGTTCGATCTTACCGAAAAGCGCTACATCAAGGAGACCGGGCTCGAGGCCCGGATCGCCCGGATCGTCGAGCCGGTGGCCAACGGGCTCGGCTACTCGCTGGTGCGGGTGAAGATCACGCCCGAGAACGGCACCACGCTGCAGATCATGGCGGAAGACCAGAACGGCCGCTTCTCGATCGTGGACTGCGAGACCCTGAGCAAGGACCTTTCGCCGGTGCTCGATGTGGAAGATCCGATCGATCGGGAGTATCATCTCGAGGTGTCCTCGCCGGGCATCGACCGGCCGCTGGTCCGCCGGCGCGACTATGAGCGCTATCTCGGCCATGAGGCCAAGGTGGAACTGGCCGATCTCGTCAACGGCCGCAAGCGCTTCCGCGGGCTGATCAAGGCCGTGGACGACGAGAGCGTCACCATCACCCTGCCCGATGCCCCCGGCGGCACGGATCCGGACTACCGGCTGGCCCTCGCCAATATTGCCGAAGCCAAGCTGGTGATGACCGACAAGCTGTTCGAGATGGCTCGCAAGGAGCAGGAACAGAACCCGATCGACGACGACGAGACCGAGACGGTCGAGTATGCCGACGTCGATACCGACGACGACGAAGACGTGTCCAAGGAGACCAACTGAGATGGCCGTTAGCGCGAACCGGCTCGAGCTGTTGCAGATCGCCGACGCGGTTGCCCGCGAAAAGTCGATCGACCGGATGGTCGTGATCGAAGCGATGCAGGACGCCATGGAGAAGGCCGCCAAGGGCCGCTACGGCGCCGAAACCGAGATCAAGGTCGAGATCAACCCGCGCACCGGCGAGACCCGCATGTGGCGCCTGCTCGAGATCGTCGACAATGTCGAGGAGCCGAGCCGTCAGGTCGGCCTCGCCTACGCCCAGTCCAAGTCTCCCCAGGCCAAGGTCGGCGACTTCCTCACCGAGCCGCTGCCGCCGATGGAATTCGGCCGCATTGCGGCGCAGTCGGCCAAGCAGGTCATCGTCCACAAACTGCGCGAAGCCGAGCGCGACCGCATGTACGAGGAATATTCTGGCCGCGTTGGCGAGATCGTCAATGGCACGGTCAAGCGCGTCGAGTACGGCAATGTGATCGTCGATCTCGGCCGTGGCGAAGCCATCATCCGCCGCGACGAGCTGATCCCGCGCGAGCAGTTCCGTTATGGAGACCGCGTCCGCGCCTATATCTACGACGTGCGCCGCGAGCAGCGCGGCCCGCAGATCTTCCTCAGCCGCACCCATCCGCAGTTCATGGCCAAGCTGTTCATGCAGGAAGTGCCGGAAATCTACGACGGCGTCATCACCATCCGTTCGATCGCCCGCGATCCGGGCAGCCGCGCCAAGATCGCCGTGACCAGCAACGACTCCTCGATCGATCCGGTCGGCGCGTGCGTGGGTATGCGTGGTTCGCGCGTGCAGGCGGTCGTTGCCGAACTGCAGGGCGAGAAGATCGACATCATCCCGTGGACCGACAACATCGCCGATCTCGTGGTTTCGGCGCTGCAGCCGGCCGACGTCGCCAAGGTGGTGCTGGACGAGCAGGCCGAGCGCATCGAAGTGGTCGTGCCGGACGAGCAGCTGTCCCTGGCCATCGGCCGCCGCGGCCAGAACGTGCGCCTTGCCAGCCAGCTGATCGGCTGGGATATCGACATCCTGACCGAGCAGGAAGAGTCCGAGCGTCGGCAGAAGGAATTCACCGAGCGCTCGAGCCTGTTCATGCAGGCCCTTGACGTTGACGAGATGGTTGCCCAGCTATTGGCTTCGGAAGGGTTCTCGTCGGTCGAGGAACTGGCCTACATCGATGCGAACG
>JAEZHZ010000111.1 GCA_023436745.1 Pseudomonadota bacterium
AACCTGCCCATCGCGCACCTCCATCTGGCCCGAATGGCCGCACCGCACCGGGCGATCCTTTGGCTGATCCGGTCGCAAAGGTGAAGGGGATTCCGTCCTCCCGATGAGAGAAGCGTGGGCCGCGTCAGTCGCCGCTGCGCCAGTGCGGCACCGGTTCCGCCAGGGTCTGCAACTGCTCGACCGGATCGCCCTCGATCCGCCGCAACAGCAGCCGCGTCAGTTCCACACCGGCGGCGAACACGTCCTCGCGCACGCTGTCGACCCGCGGGAACAGCGTCGGCAGGATGTCGGAGGTCTGCTTGTACACCAGTTCGATCCCGGCCCCCGGCTTGATCCCGCCTTCCTCCAGCCCGCCCACCATGGCGATGGTCCGCATCTCGCTGTCGCAGATGATGCCGTCCGGCCGGTCGCCGCGGCCTGCCAGCTCCAGCCCGAACTGGCGCATCTCCGCCGGCGTCCTGGTGCGGGCGCCGTCCAGCACCTCGCTCTCCATGCCGGTGCGGGCCACCGCCCGGTGAAAGGCGGTGACGATGTTGTGGTAGTTGGTGGTGCTGTCGTCTCCGATCACCAGCAGGAGCTTGCGGCAGCCCTTCGCCGCCAGCCGTTCCACCGCCATGGTGGCGAACCGCTCGGAATGGAAATCGTGATACGGATGGGGCGTGTAGAACTCCGTCCGCCCGTGGCTCACGAACGGAAAGCCCGCATCGATCAGCATCTGCACCCGGCGGTCGCGCGGGCCGGTGTGGGTGATGATCACGCCGTCGGCTGTCCTGTTCTGCAGGATGTAGCGCACCGTGTCCGACGACAGCATGCGCTCGAACTCGGGCATCACCGTCAGGTGGTAGCTGCTGCCGCGAATGGCGCTGCCGATCCCCTGGATCATCTGGCGCGCGAAGTCGATCGAATCCTCCGATCCATCCAGCACCAGCGCCACCACATTGGTCTTGCCGGTCCTGAGGCGCACGCCTGCCCGGTCCGGCACATAGCCGAGCGCCCGCGCCGCCTCGTTCACCTTGTCACGGGTTTCCTGCTTCAGCGTCGTGCCGCCACGCAACGACAGCGAAACCGTGGAAAGGCTGAGCCCGGTCACCTCGGCAATGGTGCGGAGCGTGACGCGCTGGCCGGGAAGGGGAACGCTCGGGGGAGTTGGTCTGGTCTTGTCGGTCATGGGCGCGGTTGTGTGTCCTGTTCGATCCTACACACGCGCACCCCGAACCCAAATGCGAAAAAATTGCAACGATGCATGTCGAAGGGAAACGATTTCACAATTCTAAAGTTGTTGGTTTTCTGCGACTTACTGCACCATCAGTCATCAATACTGACCAATCGGCAGATTGCATTGCAACGTTGCACACCCTGTGCTTACCTTTTGGAGCGCTCGCCGAGGGCGGACGCCGGGCCATCGGAACGGCATGGCCGGAGCACCACGAGGAGGAATTGATGCTCAAGAGGAGTTTGCTGGCCGGGGCTGCCACCCTGGCCCTTATGACTGCCGCATCCCTGCCCGCACAGGCCGAGGTGTCGCTGATGTACGCCGAATGGACCTCATCGCTGGTCGAACCCGGCATCGAGGCCTTCGAGGCCGCCACCGGCGAGACCGTCAACGCCATCAAGCTGCCCGACCAGGGCTATGACCGGCGCATCGCCCTCGACCTGGCGGCGGGCACAGCCGCCGACGTCAATCTCATGGATTCCTTCATGGTGTCGGAGCTGGCCTCGGCCGGATACCTCCACCCCCTCGGCGAACTCGCCTCCGGCTGGGACCAGTACCAGTACTACCTGCCCGGGCTCCTGGAAGTATCGTCCTACCAGGGCGAAGTCTATGCCCTGCCCACCGACACCGACGTGCGCATGCTCTGGTACGACCTGTCCAATTTCGAGAAGGCCGGCATCCCGGTGCCGTGGGAGCCGAAGAACTGGAACGACATCCTCGACGCCGCGCAGAAGCTCAAGGACGCGGGCGTGCAGTATGCCTTCCAGATCCCGGCGGGCACCAAGCAGGCGGAAGCCACCACCATGCAGGGGGTCTACATGGCGCTGCTCGGGGCGGACGTCCCGGAGGGCGACCGTAACCGCCTCCTCAACCGCGAGACCAACCAGTGGATCGGCGACAGCCCGGCGCTCCGCCGCGTCTTCGATCTCTACCACCAGGTCTATGTCGCCCGCGAGTTGAACCCGGCCGACCTCAACTACGCCACCGACATCTCCGTGGCCGTCCGCGAGGCTCTGGCCAACGACCAGCTCGGCATCCTCGCCTCGGGCTCGTGGGAAGACGCGTGCCTGTGGGACTGCAACGCCCCGCCGAGCCGCGAGGAACGCGATGCCACCGTCGCCTGGACACCGTGGCCGGGCTCGGGGGAACCGGGTACCAAGGAGACGACCAACATCTCCGGCGGCTGGGCCATCGGCATCAATGCCAATGCCGCCGACAAGGACATGGCGTTCGAACTGGTCAAGGCCATCTTCGACCACGACAACTTCAAGGCGTGGACGCTCGCCAACCACCGCATGGCGGTCCGCACCGACATCTCGGAGTCGCCTGAGTACACCTCCGACGCGTTCCTGGCCGCCGCCACCGAACTCGCTGCCGACACCACCGGCCGCGATACCGTGCCCGGCTACCAGACGGTGTCCGCCCTGATCCAGCAGGCAACGACCGACCTGCTCGACGGTGCCGATCCAGAAGAGGTCATCCAGGAATACCACGACTCCCTCGTCGACGAGTTCGGCGAAGAGAACGTCATCACCTACGAATAGCCAACTCGGCGGCGCCCGACTGTCCTCCCGGGCGCCGCTGCTTTCTCATCTGCGGCCACATCGCCCCCGCCCGGCTGGCACGCCTTCCTCCCAAGCGGAGGCAGGCGACGCCAAGGGTGGGTGCGGTACCCCACCGGATGCACCTTGGCCTCAGCGTCGAGGGAATCCGGAAGCCTCCGGCATCCCGCTTCGCGCGGGGACGCCGATCAGTCTGCCAACGCCACAGGGAGCACCCCGCGTGATGAAGGACCAGGCCAATCCCTGGCTCACCTCCAACCTGCCGGTCCTGCTCATCGGCATGCTGCCGGCGGTAATCCTGATCGGGGTGCTGCTCTACTTTACCGCCTGGGCGTTCGCCTTCAGCTTCACCGACCTCGCGCTCGTGGGGCGCAAGTCGGTTGAATGGAGCTGGGTCGGCCTCGAGAACTACGAGCGCCTGTTCACTCGCCGGGGCTTTCTCGAGTCACTGTGGACCACAGTTATCTTCGTGTTCTTCTCGGCCATCGTCGGGCAATCCGTGCTGGGCTTCCTCCTCGCGGCTGCCCTGCGCGGCACGCGGTCCACGCTGCGCAGCATCGTCGAGGTCTCGATCATGCTCGGCTGGCTGCTTCCCGATATCGTCGCCGCCTTCCTGTGGTCGGCCACGACCTCGCAGACGGGCCTCATCAACCAGTTGATCGTGGTTCCGCTCGGCCTGCCGCCGATCAACTTCATCAACGACTACGCCCTGCCCGTCGTCACCGTCGCCAATGTCTGGAAGGGCACTGCCTGGAGCTATCTGCTGTTCTCGGCCGCGCTCGACTCCGTCTCGCGCGAGGTGGTCGAGGCGGCCAAGGTCGATGGAGCCACCGGCTTTCAGCGCATGTGGCTGGTGATGTTGCCGATCATCCGGCCGCACATCGCAACCAACATGCTGTTCATCACCATCTGGACCTTCACCTACTTCCCGCTGATCTTCGCCCTGACGGGCGGTGGGCCGGGCCGGCAGACCGAGACCCTGGCCATCTTCCTCTACAACCAGAGCTTTTCACGCGGGAACCTCGGGTTCGGCAGCGCCATCTCGGTGGCCATGCTGGTCATCGTCGGGGTGCTGTCGCTGTTCTACCTGCGATTGCTGAGGGAGCCGAAGTGATGGAAAACACCGGGCACTCCCGCCTCTCCGCTCTCGCGCTGGCTTTCCTCGCGCTTATCTGGGTCAGCCCGTTTTCATGGCTGTTCCTCAACGCCTTCAATCCCGCCTCCACCGGCAGGCTGACGCTCCCCGAAGCCATCGGCTTCGACAATTTCGCCCTCGCCCTCAGCGGCAATGCGGGCCGGCAGTT
This sequence comes from Pseudomonadota bacterium, assembly GCA_023436745.1. GTDB lineage: Bacteria > Pseudomonadota > Alphaproteobacteria > Rhizobiales > Devosiaceae > Devosia. The sequence continues at coordinate 4,080 of JAEZHZ010000111.1, forward strand.
CCTCAACTCACTGCTGATCGCCGCCGGCACCGCAACGCTGTCGGTGATCGTCGGCGTTGCCGCTGCCTATCCGCTGTCCCGGCTGAAGATTCCCGGCCGCAACGCCCTCCTCTGGACGCTGGTGCTGCTGCGCATGCTGCCCTCGGCCGGCATCCTCGTGCCGCTCTACTTCGCGGCCCAGCGCACGGGCCTGCTGAACCAGCTCGGCGTCATCATAGCGCTGACGGTACTGAACCTGCCGTTCACGCTGCTGCTGCTCAAGAACTTCTTCGACACCGTGCCGGTCGAACTCGAGGAGGCGGCCTATGTCGACGGCGCCTCGCTCCGGCAGATCGTCACGGGCATCGTGCTGCCAATGTCCAAGGCCGGCATCGCGGTCGTCTGGTTCTTCGGCTTCACCAGCGCCTGGAACGAGTTCCTGCTGCCGCTGATCTTCTCGCGCGTCGAGGCCGGCTTTCCGATGTCCGTCGGCCTCTATGCTGCCTTCGGCCGGCAGGGCGCAGTGGACTACGG
>JAEZHZ010000125.1 GCA_023436745.1 Pseudomonadota bacterium
TCGAGGTAGCGCTTGTCGCCCAGGGCGCCATAGGTCTCGTGCCGCATCAGGTCGGCAAAGCCGATGATGTGGTTGAGCGGCGTGCGGATGTCGTGGCTGAGATGCGCGAGGAAGTTCGTCTTGGCGCGGCTGGCGGCCTCGGCCTTCAGCTTCTCCTCGTGGTAGCGGCGGGCGAGATGCCGCTGCTCCTCGCGGATCGCGTGCAAAAGGGTATCGGTCCGCTTTGCCTCGGTGATGTCGCTGACCAGGGTCATGAACCCGTCGCCGCCCAGCGGCCGCTCGTCGATCAGCAGGCAGGAGCCGTCCTCGCGATGCAGTTCCAGCAGGCGCCCGCTGTCGCCCTCCCGCAGCAACTTCATGTAGCCGCCAGCGATGAGCCGCTTTACTGCCTCGTGGTAGGTGACCTCGCGGTCCTCCATGTCGATGCTGTCGCGATACTGCTGGTTGCAGACGATCAGGTCGCCCGTCCGGGTCCAGCACGCCACGCCCATCGGGATGGCGGCGGCAAGAGTGCGATAGCTCTGCTTGAGAATAGGGTCCTGGCCGGCGGCCGGACGGCGGCGCCATGCGGCGACGGACATGAGCGCCGCAAGGGCGAAGGCACCGGCCCCGCGCTGCATCACGCCGGTGACCGCCTCGTTGCCGGTGGGCTCCAGCATGATGGCGCCGTGGCTGCCAGCTTGTTTGACCTGCGCGAAAGGGGAGGCGGCGTTGGCCGGCGTCCTGTCCGAAACCAGGCTCGCCTGCACCACCGGCGCAAAGCGTTCGAGGGAGTGATCCACGCGCGCTGCAGCGGCCTGGGTGTCGAGCTCCATGATTTCCTGGACCAGTGCAGAACCTATCAGGTCCAGGTGGCGGCGCTGGTCATCGAGGGTGCGGAAGGCGTCATAGGCCGTGAACAAGGTGGCAGCGAGAAAGGCGGTCGCCGCTACGGCGGCAGCGATCGGAGGCACCTGCAATGTCGGTCGGGTAGGCTCCGGTTCCGACGTTCCGCCAGTGGTATCTTTGCCCGCGCCGAATCCGGTAGCGCCGACGCCGGATTTCTCCGTCGACCGCATGAAATTCTCCACCATGACTGAGGGTTGGACCCCGAACGATTTGCCCTTAACGAACAATGAATCACGGCGTGAATCGTGTCCAGACCCCCTCCGGCACGAGGCCGGCCGCGAGCGGGAAAACGCGAGTCGGCGGAATCACTTAGCGGGAGAGAAAAATTCTTCTCCACAGGTTGGCGGGGAATGGGCCGGGGCGCCGCACTGTGGCGCTCCGGGCGGTGACGGATAAGGCGGTGCGCCGCCTTGTCCGCTAACCGGCAAGCATCCGCACGAGGATGTCGGCAGTGTTGCGGCTCAGCCCCTCCACCGCCTGCAGGCCGGTCAGTGCCGTGCGAGCGGCGTCGCGCCTGCCGGCTTCGAGTGTCGGCCAGATGCGGAAGCCGGTGAGGACGCGCGCCGCGACCTGCGGGTTCACCTTGTCGACCTCGGCCACGAAGTCGGTCACGAAGCGGAAGCCGGCGCCGTCGGCCCGTGCGAACTGGGTGGGGTTGTTGAGTGCGAACGTGCCCATCAGCGACCGCAGGCGGTTCGGATTGGTGCGCGGGAAGGCCGGGTCAGCGAGAATGCCGCGCAGCCGCTCGATCACGCCTGCCTCCGGCACGCTGGCATTGACGCTGAGCCACTTGTCGAAGACCAGTGGATTGGCGCCGAAACGGGTGCGGAAATCCTCGAGCAGAGCCGGCGCGTCCGCAGTCCAGTATGTCGCCGCCACCGACAGGGCCGCCAGCCGGTCGGTCATGTTGCGGGCCTCATGGTACCGCTCGGAGGACAGGGCTGCTGCGCCCTCCGCGCCACTGCCCACCAGCAGCGACAGCAGGCGGTTGCGCAGCGCCCGGCGCCCGGTGGCTGCCGGATCCGGGGCGTAGGGTGCGTCGGAGTCGAGGCCGGCATGCGCTGCAGTCAGGGTGGGGGCCAGCGGCCCAAACACTGCGGCAGTCAGTTCGTGCCGGACGGCATGCACCTTCTCCGGGTCGACATCCCTGCCGATGGCGCGGGCGATCTGAGACTCCCCTGGCAGGGTGAGGGCCAGCGACTTAAAGGCGTCATCGAGGTCCGGGCTGGCGAGGGTTTCAGCCATTGCGGCGCTGAGAGCCGATGCGTCCTCATCGCTCCAGCGCCGGCCGCTCACCGCGGCGACTGCGAGGGCGAGGCCGACATCCTGCAGCGCCTGCCAGCGGTTGAAGGGGTCGCTGTCGTGCCGGGCCAGGAACAGCCGGTCCTGCTGTGACAGCGGCATGTCAAGGATGACAGGGGCCGAGAATTCCCGCAGCAGCGACGGAACCGGCTTGTTGGCGACGCCGGTGAAGGTGACCTCCGCCTCGGCGGTGTCGAGGATGATGAGGTCGTCCTGCACCGCGGCGCCGCTGACACCGCTCCAGTCCATCGGGCTGCCGTTGGGCCCGATCAACCCGAAGCGGATCGGCATGGCCAGCGGCTCCTTCGTGGGCTGGCCGGGTGTGGGCGGCGTCTCCTGCTTCAGCCTCAGCGTGTAGGTCTGCGCCGCCGCGTCATAGCTTTCGCTGACCGACAGTCGGGGTGTGCCGGCCTGCAGGTACCAGGTCTTGAACTGCTCGAGATCGACGCTGCAGGCATCCTCGAACACCTTGAGGAACGCTTCGATGGTCGTTGCCTCGCCATCATGACGCTCGAAGTAGAGATCCATGCCCTTGCGGAAGCCGGACTCCCCGAGGAGCGTCGCGAGCATGCGCACGATCTCGGCGCCCTTGTCGTAGACGGTGGCCGTGTAGAAGTTGTTGATCTCGCGATACTGGTCCGGCCGCGCGGGGTGGGCCAGCGGGCCTCCGTCCTCGGGGAACTGGGCCGAGCGCAGGGTGACGACATCCGAGATGCGCTTCACCGCGCGCGAGCGTTCGTCGCTGGTGAACTCCTGGTCGCGGTAGACCGTCAGGCCCTCCTTGAGGCACAGCTGGAACCAGTCGCGGCAGGTGATGCGGTTGCCGGTCCAGTTGTGGAAGTATTCGTGAGCGATGACGCGCTCGATATTCTCGTAGTCGGCGTCGGTGGCGCTCTGCGGCTCGGCGAAGACCAGCTTGTCGTTGAAGATGTTGAGGCCCTTGTTCTCCATCGCGCCGAAATTGAAATCGTTCACGGCAACGATGTTGAACATGTCGAGGTCATACTCGCGCCCGAAGCGGCGCTCGTCCCAGAGCATCGAGCGCTTCAGCGAGTCCATGGCCCAGCGGCACTGCTCCTCCTTGCCGTGAGCGCAGTAGATGGCGAGGGCGATCCGGCGACCGGACCCCGTCGTATAGCTGTCGGTGATCGAGCCGAGGTCGCCGGCGACCAGCGCGAACAGGTAGGCCGGCTTGGGGAACGGATCCTCCCAGACCGCGTAGTGCAGCCCGTCTCCAGCCTCCCCGCGGTCGATCAGGTTGCCGTTGGCGAGCAGGACGGGTGCAGCAGCGACGGGAGCGGTGATGCGCACGCGGAACGTCGCCAGCACGTCCGGCCGGTCGAGGTAATAGGTGATGCGGCGGAAGCCCTCCGGTTCGCACTGCGTGCACCAGGTGCCGCTCGATCGGTAGAGGCCCATGAGCCTGGTGTTCTTCTCGGGATCGATGGTCACCTCGGTCTCGAGCACGAAACGCCGCAGCGGTGGCTCGAAGATGGCAAGGCCATGGTCATCCGCAGCATAGGCGGAGAGCACCAGCGGTAGACCGTCGATGGCGATCGAGGTGAGTTTCAGTTCCTCGCCATCAAGGACCAGTGGCGTGCCCGGCGCCGTATCCGGTGCGGGTTCCACCGTCAGTTGCGCACGCACCCGCGTGTTTTCCTCAAGAATTCGGAAGTCGAGCTCTACTGACACGATCCGGTACGGGCTCGGCGCATAGTCCTTGAGGTAGATCGTCTGTTCGGTCTCGGTACGCATAATGGCAGGTCCGCTCTGAATCAGTTCTGGTTCCAGGATTGTGGCCCGGTCGCTACAGCAGACTCGGCCTGTTTGTGTATTCTGCCGGGCCCGCTACTGCGGCCTCTCTTCTACGCCGAAACCAACGGCATTGGGGAGGGGCATTGCCGGTCCGGCGCGCGAACCTCCGTCGGGTCCGCCGCCCTGCCGACTCCGTCTGACGTTCCCGTGGCCAATACGGCCCTGCCGGCCTTGACCTCAACTGCGCTTGAGGTTGTAGAGGCTTTGGCACAGTCCCTTCGCCCTTCTGGGCAAACGAGTGGTGATCAATCATGTTCCGCTGGTTCGAGCAGCGCCTCAATCCCTATCCCGTGAGCGAGCCCGAGCAGCCGCCGAAAGGCCTGCTGGCCTTCTGCCTGCACTACTCCAAGGGCGCCAAGCGCTACCTCCTGGCGATGTCGCTGCTGGGCGCGGTCATCTCGATTCTCGAGATCACGCTGTTCGGCTTCATGGGATCGATCGTCGATTGGCTCAGTGCAGCCAACCCTGACACGTTCCTCGCCGAGGAAGGCTGGAAGCTGGCGGGCATGGCGTTCGTGCTGATGATCGCCATCCCGGGCCTGCAGATCGTCGACGCGTTGATCATCCACCAGACGCTGCTCGGCAATTTCCCGCAGCGCATTCGCTGGATGGCGCACCGCTACCTGATCCGCCAGTCGATGAGCTACTTCCAGGACGAGTTTGCCGGCCGCATCGGCGCGAAGCTGATGCAGACCGCGCTCGCCGTCCGCGAAGTGGTGATGAAGGTCCTCGACGTGACCGTCTACGTCGTCGTCTACTTCACCGGCGCGGTGGTGCTGGCGGCGATGAGCGACATCTGGCTTGCCGTTCCGTTCCTCGTCTGGCTGGTCTGCTATGTCGCGCTGCTGCGCTACTTCATCCCGCGGCTCGGCAAGATTTCCGAAGCACAGGCGGATGCCCGCTCGCTGATGACCGGCCGCATCGTCGACAGCTACACCAACATCGCCACGGTCAAGCTGTTCTCCCATTCCCATCGGGAGGAACGCTATGCAAACGAGGCCATGGAGGAGTTCCTCGGTACCGTCCACCGGCAGATGCGGATGGTGACGCTGCTGCAATCCGCGATCACGGTGATGAACTGCTCGCTGCTGTTCGGCGTGTTCGCCGTAGGCATAGGCCAATGGCTGAACGGCAACATGACGCCGGGCGCCGTTGCCGTCGCTGCGGCGCTGGTGCTGCGTTTCCAGGGCATGAGCCAGTGGGTGATGTGGGAAATGTCGGCGCTGTTCGAGAACATCGGCGTGGTCCGCGACGGCATCAACTCGCTGTCGCTGCCGTCGGTGGTGAAGGACGCGCCCGATGCCAAGCCGATCGGCAAGGTCAAGGGCGACATCCGCTTCGAGAACGTGTCCTTCCACTACGGCAAGTCCGCCGGCGTGATCGATCACCTCAACCTCGAGATCAAAGCGGGCGAGAAGATCGGGCTCGTCGGCCGCTCCGGCGCGGGTAAGTCGACCATCGTCAACCTTCTGCTGCGCTTCTATGACCGGGCGGACGGCCGCATCCTGGTGGACGGGCACGATATCGCCCATGTCACCCAGGACTCGCTGCGCGCCAATATCGGCGTGGTGACACAGGACACCTCGCTGCTCCACCGCTCCGTGCGCGACAACATCATCTATGGCCGCCCGGATGCCACCGAGGAGCAGATGCGTCACGCCGCGAAACTGGCGGAAGCCGACGAGTTCATCCTCGGACTGTCCGATGCGAAGGGCCGTAAGGGCTATGACGCCCATGTCGGCGAGCGCGGCGTGAAGCTTTCGGGCGGCCAGCGCCAGCGCATCGCCATCGCCCGCGTGCTGCTCAAGAACGCGCCGATCCTCATCCTCGACGAGGCGACCTCCGCCCTCGATTCCGAGGTCGAGGCTGCGATCCAGTCGCAGCTGCAACTGCTGATGCAGGGCAAGACGGTCATTGCCATCGCGCACCGCCTGTCCACCATCGCCATGATGGATCGGCTGGTGGTTCTCGATAAGGGCCGCATCGTCGAGCAGGGGACCCACGCGGAACTGGTGGGCACCGGGGGGATCTACTCCCAGCTCTGGCAGCGCCAGTCAGGCGGCTTCATCGACGCCGACCAGACGGAGCAGGCGGCGCAGTGATCCCGATCAGCCCGCCGCACCCACGCGGCGGGCTTGTTCGGTCTGCAGCGACTTGATTGCTGCCTCAGGCGGCATGGGGCGGCCGAACAGGTACCCCTGCATCACCGAGCCACCAAGCGCGAGCAACGTTTCGAGCTGCTGCTCGGTCTCGATCCCCTCGAACACGCAGCCGATGCCGAGATTGCGGCATAGGTCGAGCATGGTCTTGACGATCGCACGGCTGGTGGGGTCGTGCGGTGCGTCGGACACGAAGCTGCGGTCGATCTTGATGCGGTCGAGCGGCAGCTTCTGCACATGCGTGAGGCTGGAGTGGCCGGTGCCGAAGTCATCCAGCGAAATCCGCGATCCGAGAGCCAGCAGGGACACCAGCGCCGCATTGGCCTGCCCGATGTCGCGCATCACCGCGGTTTCCGTGATCTCGAAGTCGATGCGGCACGGCTTGCCTGCCTCTGTCACGATGGCGACGATGTCTTCTATCGCCTGGGTCGAACTCAGGTCATGCGCCGACAGGTTCACCGACAGGCGTATGGATCGCGGCAACTGGGTGGACACCGTCAGCGCCTTGCGCAGGACGGTGCGGGTGATGCGCGACACCAGCCCGAGGCGCTCGGCCAGCGGAATGAACTCGGCGGGCGAAACCTCGCCCAGCACCGGGCTCCGCCAGCGGGCGAGAACCTCGAAGCCGATGGTGCGATCCAGCGTCACGTCGAACTGCGGCTGCAGCAGAACATAGATTTCCCGGTCGAGCTCGGCGGTGTGCAGGGCGTGCTCCAGGGCGCGAACCTTGCTGATCTCGCGCTCGTGGCGCTCGGCGAAAACCACTGCTCTTCCGCGGGATTCCCGCTTGCAGACGGTATTCACGTAGTCCGCCCGGTCGAAGATGGCCTCAGCCGTATCGTCCGGGCGGGCGGCGGCGAGGCCCAGGGAGGCCGTGATATGGATGCTGGCGCCGGGCAGTTCGAGAACCTCGCGGACCGAAGCGCAGAGGCGCTGGCCGGCAGCCTCCAGTTCCGCTGGCTGGGTGATCCCCTCGAGGATCAGCACGAACACATCCGCCTCCAGCCGGGCCATGGTGAGGATGGGCAGGTTGAGCTCCCTGATGCGACTGGCGAGGCCCACCAGCACCCGATTGCCGGTCGTGTGGCCGAAGGTGTCGTTGATGGCCTTGAAGCTGTCGATGTCGAGCCAGACGACCGCTAGCCCGCGCCCCGAGCTGGCTGCGTCGGCCAACGCGCCCTCCAGGGTCTGCAGGAACGACCGGCGGTTCGGCAGCCCAGTGAGGCCGTCGAGATTGGCGAGACGGAAGTTCTCGTTCGACAGCCGCTCGGTCTCGGCGTGCCGCCGGGCCATTTCGCTGCGCGAGGCGACCAGGGCGGAGAAGTCGCGATAGTTGCCGAGGAGGATCACCGTCAGGGCGGCGACGACCAGCACCATGTTCACCGCGATTGCCGCGAAGACCGGCACGCCGGTCGAGGTGAAGAACACCGCGACCGGAACCAACACCACGGCGCCTACCACGAACGATGCGGTTCGCACGTGCATCAGGCAGAACATGCAGCCGATGGTGGTTATGCCCATGTAGAAGGCGACGTGGGACCGCTGGTAGGTGTCGCCATAGGGGAAGAGTGCCATCGACCATGACGCGAAGCCGATCCCCAGGAAGATCGCGACCCAGATCATGCGTTGCAGGACTTTTCGTGCCGACGCCGGATCCTGCAGGGTTCCGCGCTGGCGCCACCAGTGAACGATCCGCACAAGGCAAACGATGACGAGTGCCGAAGGGATATAGGCGGTGAGCAGGGCAGGCGCGGAATGCAGGTACGTTGCCGCCAGGATCAGGGTATTCGCCAGCAGCATGCTGTACATGAGCGGCACCTGCCGGCTGAGGGCGCGCGCCTGCGCCTGCACCAGGTCGGGGTCATCCGGCACTGCGAGCCGCCGTAGGATACTCTCAAACAACATTCCACGCCCGGCAAAGGGGGACCAAAGGAGACCAGTCTATGAGAGAAATTCCCTAAGCCACCGGTAATACGAACCGTCGACTTGCCCCTATTGCAACGTTACATCGATCCGTGCGGTCAAGTAGAACAATCGCCGATGGGGCGCTGTTTTCCGTTGGAGCGCCTCGTGGCTCTCGGATAAACGCGGCCTGTAACGATTTCGGCTGCGAAGTCGCCGCGTCTCGGAGCTCCAATGACAATCCCTTCCACTTATAGCGCCCTGGACCTCACCGGCGCCTACGACTTGACCACGCCGGCCCGTCCGGAGCTGGCGCTGCCGCTCGCCTTGCCTGGTGACGTGCATGCAGCATTGCTCGCTGCAGGCGAGATCCCCGACCCCTATTTCGGTGAGAACGAGAAGCTGGTGATGTGGGTCAACGAGGCCCCGTGGTCGGCAGAACGCCGCTTTACCGCCAGCGAGGCGGACATCGATGGCTATCTGACTCTGACCCTGTCGGAGGTGGACTGCATCGCCACGATTATGCTCAACGGCGAAGTGGTGGCCCGGACGGACAACAGCTTCGTTCGCAACGACATCGACGTCACCGGCAAGGTGCGCGCCGGCGAGAACACGCTGCGCATCGACTTCGACGTTGCCCCGGATGTTGCCAGGGCCAGGGCCGATGCCCATCCGTTCCCGATCCCGTTCACCAAGAACTACCAGACCAACGGGCTCAAGGGCATCCACATGAACTTCATCCGCAAGGCTGCGTGCCATGCGGGGTGGGACTGGGGAATCTGCCTCATGCCCATCGGCGTCTATGGCACCATGAGCCTGAGGAAATCGCGTCTAGCCCGCCAGGAGAGCGTGGAGGTTGACCAGGCGCATGGCGAGAACTCCGTCGAACTCTCGATCAGGACGCGCCTCTTTGCCTTCGCCCATGGTGAAGTTGAACTCGAGCACATTATCGACGGCCAGGTGATCACCGACAAGATCGCGGTGCAGGCGGGCGAGAATGTCGTTGTCCACAACGTCACTATCCGCAATCCGAAGCTCTGGTGGCCCGCAGGGCAGGGGGAGCAGCCCCTCTATGACCTGACCACAAACCTTGAAGGCGAGATCACCTCCCGCAGGCTCGGCCTGCGAAAGCTGGAATGGGTGGTCGAGCCCGATGAGATCGACCACACGTTCAAGTGCCGCATCAACGGCCGCGACATCACCATGATGGGCGCGAACTGGATCCCGGCGGACGCCATTCCATCGCGCATCACGCCTGCGGTCATTCGCGACCTGCTCGACAGCGCCAGGGCCGCCAACATGAACATGCTCCGCATCTGGGGCGGCGGTCGGTACGAGCCGGACTATTTCTACGACCTGTGCGACGAACTCGGCATCCTCATCTGGCACGACTTCATGTTTGCCTGCATGAGCTACCCGTCCAACCGGGAGTTTCTCCGGAGCGTCGAACTGGAGGTGACCCAGCAGGTCCGCCGCCTGTCGCACCATGCCTCGATCGCGCTCTGGTGCGGTGACAACGAGGTCATCGGCTCGCTCGACTGGTACCCGGAGACGCGCGCCGACAAGGAGCGCTACATCGCCAACTACGACCGGTTGAATTCGATGCTCCACCGGATCGTGGAGGACGAGGACCCGGCCCGCCGCTTCTGGCCGTCCTCGCCCTCGCTCGGCTACATGGACTTCTCCGATGGCTGGCACTCGGATACCCGGGGTGACCTGCACTACTGGGACGTGTGGCACTCGGCCAAGAGCTTCGAGGCCTATCGCACCGTGAACCCGCGCTTTGCCTCCGAGTTTGGCTTCCAGAGCTTCACCTCGATGAACGTGGCGAGGACCTTCGCCGAAGAGGCTGACCTCAACCCGTCATCCCCGGTGATGGAAAACCATCAGCGCAACGCCGGCGGCAATGCACGCATCCTCGAGACGATGACGCGCTACTTCCGCTTCCCGCGTGACTTCGACCAGATGGTCTTCCTGTCCCAGATTCAGCAGGGCCTCGCCATCAAGACCGCCATTGAATACTGGCGCTCGACCAAGCCGCGCTGCATGGGCACGCTCTACTGGCAGATCAACGACATCTGGCCGGTGGCGTCGTGGTCGAGCCTCGACTATGGCGGGCAGTGGAAGCTGATGCATTACATGGCGCGCCGCTTCTACTACCCCGTCAACGTCGTCGCCGTGCCTCGCCAGAACGAGGTGCTCACCAACAGCCGCGGCACGCCCGTGGAGGGAGCGCCGCCCGACTTCATCGAACTGCGTGCGATCAACGACACCGGTGCGCCGGTGGCCGTGATGCTCGAGGTTCGCGCGGTGAGGGTGGGTGGCGGCAGTCGGGTGGTGTTCACCGGCAATGCGGAGGTTGGGCCGGACGCTGCCGTCGCGGTGGTCTCGCTTCCCTATGCCGACATTGGCGCCGACGAGTTCCTGTACTTCGCCTGGAAGGACGGCTCCGGCGAGGTTCTGGGCACCAACGACTACTTCCCCAAGCCCTACAAGGCCTACGAACTCGCCCGTCCGGAGGTCACCGGCTCACTTGAAGATCGCGATGGCAGCGTGGTTCTGACGCTGGAAACCGACAGGCCGGCCTTCTTCACCACCGCAACTGTGGAGGTGCCCGGCTACTTCTCGGACAACGCCATCACGCTGCTGCCCGGCGAGGTGACCGAGATCACCTTCCTGCCGCGTCATGGCGCGTCAGTTACGGCGGCCGAGTTGGCGGCAAGCCTGCGCATCCGCAACCTTGCCGAGACCTTCTAGGCTTTCCATACAAGATGCTGCCGCTGCTGTTGACAGCGGTGGCAGCATCCTTCAACCCTAGTCGGCAGCCGGTCCTACCCACCCTCCGCCGGCGCTCGGACTTGCCATGCCACCTGCATTCGCGCTCCCCGAGGAGCGCCGACTATTGGGCATCGGGCTCGCGCTCGCGTCCTATCTCATGTTCACGGGCATCGACAGCTCGGCCAAGTGGCTGGGACTGGCCGGCATTCCGGCCATACAGGTGGTGTTCCTGCGCTATGTCATCCATCTGGGGATTACCGCCGGCATCAACATGCCGTCCATGGGCACGGCATTGTTCCGCACCGCCAGCCTCCCGATACAGGTGATCCGGGCGGCGATGCTTCTCGGCGCGACGACCTGCAATTTCGTCGCCGTGCTCTACCTGCCGCTGACGGTCACTGGAGCCATTGCCTTCACCATGCCGCTGTTCATCTGCGCTCTCTCCGTGCCGATGCTGGGCGAAAGCGTGGGCTGGCGGCGCTGGGCCGCGATCGGGGTGGGATTCGTCGGCGTCCTGATCATTGTCAGGCCCGGATCCGAGGCCTTCCATCCGGCGGCGCTGCTTTGTCTTGCAGGTGCGCTGTTCTCGGCCTTCTACTTCCTGCTGACCCGCCGCATGGCGGGCCGGGACTCTGCCGCGACCCAGCAGTTCTATGTCGGCATCTGCGCCACCGTGGTGCTCGCACCGCTCGCGCTGCCCGGCTGGACCTGGCCCTCGGACCCGGCCACATGGGTTGCCTTCTTCACGGTCGGCCTGTTCGGCTTCATCGGCCACCAGCTTTCTACCGTGGCGCTCGGCTACGCTCCGGCTTCGGTGCTGGCGCCGTTCTCGTACATCCAGATCCTGTTCATGGCGGCATCGAGCTGGCTGATATTCGGCCAGCCGCCCGATATCTGGCTCTATCTGGGCGCCCCCATCGTTATCGCCAGCGGCCTCTACATCTGGCTGCGCGAGCGCAGGCTGGCGCGTGTGGTGATGCCGGTGGCCGAGGTGCGCTAGCCCTCGGCACCTTCCGTCACTTCCTTGATCGGGGCGCGCTTGTCGGCATCACCCTGGGTGATCAGACGGGAACTGCGCTGGCCGGAGAGGTAGATCCACAGCCAGCTCATGGCCACGAACAGGCGGTTCTTGAGGTCGATCAGGAAGTAGATGTGGGCGATGCCCCACACCCACCACGCCACCCAGCCGCGAAGCCGGATCCACCCGAAATCGATCACCGCGGCTCGCCGGCCGATGGTGGCAAGGTCGCCCTTGTGCCTGTAACGAAACGGCGTGGTCGGCTCGTCACCCAGCCGCGCCCGGATGCCCTGGGC
>JAEZHZ010000135.1 GCA_023436745.1 Pseudomonadota bacterium
GGGGCTTGCGCAGAATTCCGATAGCCATCCCGCTGGACTGAGGATCGGCCTTGTCGGGTCGCCGCTGGCCTCGGCCCCCACCTACGCCATGCTGGAGAGCTTCGGTCAGGTGGTCTGCGACCTGCAACCTCTGGGAAGCGTTTGGCCGGGCCCCGGCAACCTGGCTGCCGATCTGGAGGACATCCTCGCGCGAACGGCGGCGGATGCCTCGTGTCCTCGTATCTCACCAGCCACTGACTATCGCGCAGGCATGGTGGCTCGCCTGGTGGAGGCCCGATGCGAACTCGTGGTCTGCCAGCTTGCCCAGACCGACGACACCTTCGGCTGGGAAATCCCGCGCCTGTTCGACGAGCTGAAGGCGCGGGGGGTGGCGTGCGTCAACCTCGGGTTCCGTGATGCGGAGCCCTCCAGCCGGTGGCTGGATGAATCAAAGACGAAGATCGCCGCGGCACTGGAGGCCTGCTCGTGACCCACGAATACACGCCACTGCAAGCCACGGCTGCCGCAACCGATCATCAGCGCGAATGGGCCAGGGGCCTCCGGGCCCAGATCACCTCGGGCGAGCAGTACGCCTTCGTCAATGCCGACACGCCGCACGAGTTGTTCCACCACATCGGCCTGCCGATCGTCACCAACCAGTGGTGGTCGGCGATCATCGCCGCCAAGCAGCTCTCGGAGTACTACTTCGACTACATGGAAGCAGCGGGCTTTCATGAGCGGCTGGCGCGCTATTCCAGCCTGCCGCTGATAGCGGAGCTGGAAGGCGACAAGTCTCGCCAGCCCTGGGGTGGATTGCCGACTCCGTCCATCCTCTGCGCCCGGCAGAGCGCCGACGATCACCAGAAGATCTTCTCGCTCTGGGCGGAGATCACCGGCGCTCCGCTCGCTCTGATCTCTTCTCCCGCCGTGCAGTCACCCCAGCCGGATTGGTGGCGCCTGGCACGGGAGGACTGGGAGAGCCTCTATCACACCGATCGCCTCGACCTCATGGTCGCGGAGTTCGAGGCGCTCATCGCCCAACTCGAGGACCTCACGGGACGCCGCTTCGACCACGAGGGCTTCGCCCACTACATGGATCGCATCAACTTGCAGGAGCGCATCTACGAGGAAGCGTCCGAGTTGATCGCGCGTGCGCCACGGTGTCCGATCCGCATCTCTGAGCAGATACCCAACGTGATGATCCCGCAGTGGCACCGCGGCTCAGACTGGGCCGTGGCGCATGCGACCCGCTTTCGCGACGAAGTGGCGGCACGGATCAACTCAGGCGTCTCGGTAGTCGAGAACGAGCGGATCCGCATGATGTGGATCGGTGCCGGGCTATGGTTCGACACGAGTTTCTATTCGGCCTTCGAGCAAAGCCACGGGGCTGTCTTCGCCTGGTCGATGTATCTGCCTTTCGCCTCGGACGGCTATATCCGCGAGAGCAGGGGCGGTCCGTTGCGCGCGTTGGCGGCCCGGGTCTCCGCCATGAACGAGCAGCTCCACCAGCCGCCGTGGATCAACAGCTGGATGGTGGAGCAGGCGAGGCGCTACCGCATCGATGTGGCCCTGATGCTCATTCCCGAACATGACCGCTTCTCTGGTCACGGCTCGCTCTTCGCCAAGCAAGCGCTCGAAGAAGCGGGCGTGAGGGTCATCGAGGTGTGGTCCGACATGGTCGACCCGCGGCAGTGGAACCGGGACGGAATGCTCGCGCGGATTGTGCCCGAACTCGACGCAGTCCTCACCGAAAAGCGTTTGACATAGTTCATTTGCTGAACCAATATTGTCGACAATAAGATCGGCACTTGTGGCTGGCGTAGGGGAGGGGTGCGCAGTGGGCGCGTTGGCTGATGTGAAGATCGCCGATTTCTCTTGGGTGGGCGCGGGACCGCGCGCCACCAAGGACCTCGCCGACAATGGCGCCATCGTGGTGAAGGTCGAGTCCCGCCGGCGGCTCGACCTCGGGCGGATGTCGCCGCCCTTTGCCGGTGACCCGAAGGACTTCAACGGGTCTGCCTTCTTCGCCCAGACCAACACCTCCAAGCTCGGCGTCACCATCAACCTGTCCGATCCCCGCGGCGTCGCGGCCGCGAAGAAGCTCGTGGCCTGGGCGGACGTGGTCGTTGAGAACTTCGGTCCCGGGTTCATGGACAGGATCGGGCTGGGCTATGAAGTCCTGCGCGAAATCAGGCCGGACATCATCCTGGCCAGCGTGTCGGTGGCCGGCAAGACCGGGCCGATGAGCGGGTTCCGTGGCTACGGCAACTCTGCAGCAGCCCACTCTGGCCACGCATGGCTCACAGGCAATGCCGATCAGCCGCCTCACATGCCCCCGCTGGCCTATGGAGACGTGGTCGCTCCCATGTTCCTGACCGTCGCCATCCTTGCCGCACTCGAGCATCGCGCGAGGACGGGGCAGGGGCAGCATCTCGACGTTTCTCAGATCGAGCCGATGATCCACGTGATCAGCGACCTCTACGCACAGGACGCTCCCGCCAAGACCGGCAACGACGACGATAGCTTCCTGCTTCACGGCGTCTTTCCCGCTCTGGGGCAGGATCAGTGGATCGCAATCGTGCTGGAGAACGCTGGGCAGGCGGAAGCTCTCAAGGCAGAACTTGGCATCGCCGATGTCGAACACGCCACAGTCGCCGCCGCAACCGTGGGGCACGACAAGCTTGATCTGTTCGAGCGGCTGAGCGCCGCCGGCGTGCCGGCGGGCCCGGTTCTTGACGGGAAGGGTGTTGCAGAGAACCCCGAACTCCTGTCGGCCGGCCACTTCCTTCGGGTGGGCCACCCCGTGCTCGGTCTGTCCAGCATGCCGTCGCCGCCCTACCAGCTCCATGGTACGCCCGCCAAGGTCCGGCGTGCGCCACTTCTGGGTGAGCACAACCGCGAGGTGTTCGTGGATATGCTTGGCCTCTCCTGCGACGAGTTCGAAGCACTGGCCGGCGAAGGGGTGCTCGCATGACCATGCTCGCCGGTGTCAGCGTCCTCGAGATCGCAGATGGCCTGACCGATTTCGGCGGGCGCATGCTGGCGGAACTCGGCGCGGAAGTCGTGACAGTGCTTCCGGAGGCACGTCAGGACTGGAGTCGCGAGATTGCGGCACACCACGGCAAGGTGCTCCTTGTCGCCGACGATGTTGAAGCTGTGCG
>JAEZHZ010000166.1 GCA_023436745.1 Pseudomonadota bacterium
TGGGCTTCGGTAACGACGGGCTGACGGAAGAGGAAGCCCTGCGGCTCGAAGGTATCGCCCAGCACATCTCGGCGACGGAACGGCGCGCCATGCTGGCCGAGCGTGAGACTTCGGATCGGCTCCTGGCGCAGTTCCTCTCGACCAAGATCGGCGCCAAGTTCGAGGGGCGAGTCTCGGGCGTTACCAAGTCCGGCCTGTTCGTGCGCCTGCTCGAGACAGGGGCGGACGGGTTCATTCCCGCGTCCACCGTCGGCGACGATTACTTCCGCTACCACGAGGACCGGCAGGCGCTGATCGGGGACCGTACCGGAGAGAAGTTCGGCCTCGGCGACCGTGTCACCGTTCGCCTGATGGAGGCGGCACCCGTGGCCGGCAGCATGAGTTTCGAACTGCTGTCCGAGGGGGAACGCGTCAATCCGTCATCTGTTAAACGCGGACAAAGGCGACCAACTAGTTACGGCCCGAAGGGCCGAAGGAAGCGATAGAGATGACCGAGTACTCTCCTGCCGTCGATGACCGTCGTGCCAGCCAGGCGATTTGGCGTGGTACTCTGTGCAAGTGCCCCCACTGTGGACAGGGCAAGCTCTTCCGGTCGTACCTGAAGGTCGTCGACAACTGCGATGCCTGCGGCGAACAGCTCAACCTGCATCGCGCGGATGACTTCCCGCCTTACATCGCCATCATGATCGTTGGCCACCTGCTCGTCGCGATCATGCTGCACATCGAGATGGTCTACCAGGTCAACCCGATGGTCTACGTCTACACCATGGTGCCGGCGGCCATCCTGCTGCCGCTCGCCATGCTACCCTCGATCAAGGGGGCGATCGTCGGCATGCAGTGGGCGAACCGCATGCATGGCTTCGGAAGCGGCAAGCGCACCTGAGCGCTTGCGGCGCTACCCGACATTGACCATGTCCTCGGGGTTGCCCGGGGACCGGCTTGAGCCTCAGCCGCGTACTGAGTGGCCCCGTTGCGATGTTGGGCCTCGCAGTCAGATGGGGCCTGAGGCTCCCTACTCCACTGTCACCGATTTGGCGAGATTGCGCGGCTGATCCACGTCCGTGCCCATGAACACGGCCGTGTGGTAGGCGAGCAGCTGTACCGGAATGGTGGCCAGGATCGGCGCCACGAAGCTTGACACTTCCGGGATGAGGATGATTTCGGCGACATCCTGCCCCACCGTGTCGGCACCCTTCTGGTCAGTGATGAGGATGATGTTGCCGCCGCGCGCGGCGACCTCCTGCATGTTGCTCAGGGTCTTGTCGACCAGTTCGTCCGAGGGCGCGACGACGATCACAGGCATGTCTTCGTCGACCAGGGCAATCGGCCCGTGCTTGAGCTCACCCGCCGCGTAACCTTCGGCGTGAATATAGCTGATTTCCTTGAGCTTTAGCGCCCCCTCAAGGGCGATGGGATACATCGGTCCGCGCCCCAGGTAGAGCACGTCCTTCGCCTTGGACAGGCGCTTCGCGATCTCCATGATCTGCGTTTCGGTGCCGAGGGCAGCCGAGACGGCCGTGGGCAGGCGCACAAGTGCCCGCACCAGTTCCGCTTCCTGTGCCTCGGAGATGGCACCGCGCGCGCGCCCCGCGGCAATCGCCAGGCTCGCGAGAGCCGTCAGTTGCGCCGTGAGCGCCTTGGTGGACGCCACCCCGATCTCCGGACCGCAGAGGATCGGAAACACCACCCCGGACTCACGGGCGATTGTCGATTCGATGCTGTTGACGAGGCTCGCCACGTGCTGCCCCTGCCCTGCGCAATACCGCAGCGCCGCCAGCGTGTCGGCAGTCTCGCCCGACTGGGAAATGAACAGCGACAGACCACCGGGCTGCAGCGGCGGCTCGCGGTAGCGGAACTCCGAGGCGACGTCGATGTCGACCGGCATGCGCGCATACCGCTCGAACCAGTACTTGGCGACCGCAGCCGCATAGTACGCCGTGCCGCAGGCGCTCATGGTCAGCCGGCTCAGTTGCGCGAAATCGAAGGGCAGAGCCTCACGAATGGCGACGCGCTCGGCGCCCATGTCCACATAGTGGCTGAGCGTGTGCGAGATGGTCTCGGGCTGCTCGTAGATCTCCTTCGCCATGAAGTGGCGGTGGTTACCCTTGTCCACCAGCAGCGCGGAGGCCTGCGAGATCATCAGCTCGCGCTCCACGATGGCATCGCGCCCGTCGCGGATGGTGACGCCCTCTTGGGTGATCACTGCCCAGTCGCCGTCTTCGAGATAGGTCAGGCGCGACGTGAAAGGCGCCAGTGCCATGGCGTCGGAGCCAAGGTACATCTCCGTGGTGCCGTAGCCGACGGCCAGCGGCGCGCCATGCCGGGCCGCGATCAGCAGCCCCTCGTGACCGCGGAACATGAAGGCGAGCGCGAAGGCACCCTTGAGCTGCTTCAGCGTGCGGGCGACGGCCAGTTCGGGATCTGCACCGCGCGCCAGTTCGCGCGTGACCCATAGCGCAACGGACTCTGTATCGGTCTGCGTCTGCGGCAGGTACCCGTCCTTGGCGAGATCTGCCAGCAGCTCGCGAAAATTCTCGATGATGCCGTTATGAACGATGGCAACCCGGTCGGTGGCGTGCGGATGGGCGTTGCCCTCCGTCGGCGCCCCGTGAGTCGCCCACCGGGTGTGGCCGATGCCCACGCGGCCATCGAGCGGCTCGAAGGCCAGCTTCTGCGCCAAATTGCCAAGCTTCCCTTCGGCGCGGCGCCGGCCGATGTTGCCGCCCTCGAGGGTGGCGACACCGGCGCTGTCATAGCCGCGATATTCAAGCCGCTTCAGCGCGTCCACCAGGCGACCCGCAACCGGCTCGGTGCCAACAATGCCAACAATGCCGCACATCTCTTACTTCCCCTTGGCCGCTTTCTTGGCGAGTGCCTTCTCGCGGAGCTTCGGCGCGTAGCCTGGCTTGGTCTGCTGGCGTGCCCGGCCGAAGGCTACGGCGTCGGACGGCACGTCCTCGGTGATTACGCTGCCGGACGCGGTGTAGGCGCCATCGCCGATGGTCACGGGTGCGACCAGCGATGCGTTGGATCCGATGAAGACATTGCTGCCGATCACGGTCCGGTCCTTGTTTACGCCGTCA
>JAEZHZ010000256.1 GCA_023436745.1 Pseudomonadota bacterium
GGTCTACACCAATCCGGAAGTGGCATCCGTCGGTAAGACCGAGGACGAGCTGAAGGCAGAAGGGGTAGACTACAAGGTCGGCAAGTTCCCCTTCACCGCCAACGGCCGCGCCAAGGCGATGCTCGCAACCCAGGGTTTCGTGAAGATCCTCTCCGATGTGAACACCGATCGCGTGCTCGGCGCGCACATCGTCGGCAAGAACGCCGGCGAGATGATCCACGAGCTGACCGTGCTCATGGAGTTCTCCGGCTCCTCGGAGGATCTCGCCCGCACCACACACGCCCACCCGACCCTCTCGGAAGCAATCCGCGAGGCGGCGCTGAGCCTGGGCGACGGCGCAATCCACATCTGATCGGGCTACACCCGCTCGCCCGACGCACGCGATATCCCCGGCCAGATGCCGGGGATGACGCCCCTCCCTGCCCTTGCCAAGCCCTCACCGAAGTGTTGCACTGACGCGGTGAGCTAACTGCTGATTTGCGGGCCGGAGAGGTCATTGGGCGCCTATATCCTTCGCCGCCTGCTGCTGATGATCCCGACCCTGTTCGGCATCATGGCCATCTCCTTCGTCATCACCCAGTTCGCCCCCGGCGGCCCGGTGGAACAGGCGCTTGCCAACCTCTCAGGGCAGAACTCGAGCTTCATGGATCGGCTGACCGGCAGCGGCCAGGGCGACGCTGCGACCATGCCGCAGGGGGGCCGGGGGGGAGGCTATCGCGGCAGTCAGGGCCTGCCCCCTGAACTGGTCGAACGCATCGAGAAGCAGTTCGGCTTCGACAGGCCGCCGCTCGAGCGCTTCGTCACCATGATCGGCAACTACCTTCGCTTCGATTTCGGCCGGAGCTATTTCCGCGACATCTCCGTGATCGACCTGATCCGCGAGAAGATGCCGGTGTCGATCTCGCTCGGGCTGTGGATGACGCTGATCGCCTACGGCATCTCCATTCCGCTCGGCATCCGCAAGGCGGTGCGCGACGGCTCGCGCTTCGATGTGTGGTCCTCGACCATCGTCATCATCGGCTACGCCATACCGGGCTTCATGATCGGCATCCTGCTGGTGGTGCTGTTCGCCGGCGGCAGCTTCCTGCAGATCTTTCCGCTGCGTGGCCTGACCTCGCCCGGCTGGGAGAGCTTTCCGTGGTGGCGGCAGATCCTCGACTATCTCTGGCACCTGGTGCTGCCGATCACCGCCATGGGGCTGGGGGCGTTCGCCACCACCACGCTGCTCACCAAGAACAGCTTCATCGACGAGATCGGCAAGCAATACGTCACCACGGCGCGCGCCAAGGGGCTGACGGAACGGCAGGTGCTCTACGGCCATGTCTTCCGCAACGCCATGATGCTGGTCATCGCAAGCTTCCCCGCCGCCTTCATCGGGGCCTTCTTCGGCGGCTCGCTGCTGATCGAGACCATCTTCTCGCTCGATGGGCTCGGGCTGCTCGGCTTCCAGTCGGTCGTCCAGCGCGACTATCCCGTCGTGTTCGCCACGCTCTACATCTTCTCGCTGGTGGGGCTGGTGCTCGGGCTGCTGTCGGACCTCGCCTATATGTGGGTCGACCCGCGCCTCGACTTCGAGAGCCGGGCCACATGACCGACATGATGGCCGAAGCCGCCGCCCTCGAGGCACCCCGCAACAGCCGGCTGTCCCCGCTCAACCGCAGGCGCTGGCAGAACTTCCGCGCCAATCGCCGGGGCTGGTGGTCCCTGTGGCTGTTCCTCGCCATGTTCCTCGTCGCGATGGGCTCGGACTTCATCGCCAACGACCGCCCCATCGTCGCGTCCTACAAGGGCGAGCTGCTGTTTCCGGTGTTCGTGGACTATCCCGAAGCCAAGTTCGGCGGCTTTCTCGCGACACCCGATTATCGCAGCGACTTCATAGCGGGCGAGATCGAGGACAATGGCTGGGCCATCTGGCCGCCAGTCCGGTTCAGCTACGGCACCGTGGACCGCTACCAGCCCGGGTCGGGAGCCACCCCGCCGGCATGGCTGGTCCCGGGCGACCAGATCTGCGCGCAGTATCGCGGCGGCACCGCCGACCCCAACTGCCACTGGGGAAATTTCCACTGGCTCGGGACCGATGACCGCGGCCGGGACGTCCTTGCGCGACTGCTCTACGGGTTGCGCATCTCGATCCTGTTCGGCTTCGCCCTCACTATCCTGTCCTCGATCGTGGGCGTGTTCGTGGGTGCCGTGCAGGGCTATTTCGGCGGCTGGATCGATCTCCTCGGCCAGCGGCTGATCGAGATCTGGACCTCGATACCCGCCCTCTACCTGCTGCTCATCATCTCGAGCGTCATCACCCCCAGCTTCTGGGTGCTGCTCGGCATCCTGCTGCTGTTCTCCTGGGTGTCGCTGGTCGGCATCGTGCGCGCCGAGTTCCTGCGGGCCCGCAACTTCGAGTATGTGGCCGCGGCCCGCGCGCTCGGCGTCTCCAACTTCGCCATCATGGGCCGGCACCTGCTGCCCAATGCCATGGTTGCGACACTCACCTTCATGCCATTCATCCTGTCGGGCTCGGTCGTCACGCTGACCTCGCTCGATCTGCTCGGCTTCGGGCTGCCGCCCGGCTCGCCCTCGCTGGGGGAACTCCTCGCGCAGGGCAAGAACAACCTGCAGGCTCCCTGGCTCGGCATTACCGGCTTTGTCACTATCGCCACCATGATGACGCTCCTGGTTTTCATCGGCGAGGCGGTGCGCGATGCCTTCGACCCGCGCAAGACCTTCGCATGACCACCCCCCTGCTCAGCGTGCGCGACCTGACCATCCGCTTCGGCACCGCCGAGGTGGTCCACGGCATCGGGTTCGACGTGAACGCGGGCGAAGCGCTGGCGCTGGTCGGCGAGAGCGGTTCCGGCAAGTCGGTCACCGCCGCATCGATCCTGCGGCTGTTGCCGCCGCAGGCAGCCGTCACCGGCTCGATCAGCTTCGAGGGCAGTGAACTGGCCGAGGCGCCGGAGGCCACCCTGCGCGGCGTCCGCGGCAACCGGGTCGGCATGATCTTCCAGGAGCCGATGACCTCGCTCAACCCGGTGCACACCGTGGGGCGGCAGGTGGGCGAGGTGCTGGCCGTTCATCAGGGTCTACGGCCCAACGCGGCCCGGGGGCGGGCGCTGGAGATGCTGCGCAGCGTCGGCATCCCCGACCCTGCGCGACGTCTCGACGATTATCCACACCAGCTCTCGGGCGGGCAGCGCCAGCGGGTGATGATTGCGATGGCGCTCGCCAACAATCCCTCCCTGCTGATCGCCGACGAGCCCACCACCGCGCTCGACGTGACCGTTCAGGCCCAGATCCTGGCGCTGCTCAAGGCCGAGCAGCGGCGGCGCAACATGGCGATGCTGTTCATCACCCATGATCTTGGCATCGTGCGCCGCCTGGCCGACCGCGTTGCGGTCATGACCGAAGGCAGGATCGTCGAGACCGGGCCGGTCGGCGAGGTCTTTTCCAACCCGCAGCACGCCTACACCCGGCACCTGCTCGAGGCCGCGCCCCGCGGCGCCCCTGCCGTACCGCCCGCCGACGCACCGGTGGTCGCCGAGACCCGGGGGCTCAGGGTGTGGTACCCGATCAAGCGTGGTCTCTTCCGCCGGACCGTGGGGCATATCCGTGCCGTCGACGGCGTCGACCTCTCCGTGAGGGAAGGAGAGACCGTCGGCATTGTCGGCGAAAGCGGCTCCGGGAAGTCCTCGCTCGGCTATGCCCTGCTCCGCCTCCTGCCCTCGACCGGCAGCATCGTCATTCTCGGCACCCCCATCGATGATCGCACTGCGCGTGCACTGCGCCCGCTGCGCCGGCATATGCAGGTGGTCTTCCAGGATCCCTACGGTTCGCTCAGCCCGCGCATGTCGGTGGCGGACATCGTGGGCGAAGGCCTGGGCGTTCATCGCCGTGACCTTTCCCGCGGCGAGCGGGACCGGCGCGTCGCCGCCGCGCTCACCGAAGTCGGCCTCGACCCCGCCGCGGGCCACCGCTACCCCCATGAATTCTCCGGCGGCCAGCGCCAGCGCATCGCCATTGCCCGCGCTCTCGTGCTGGAGCCGCGCCTGCTCGTGCTCGACGAGCCGACCTCGGCCCTCGATGTGTCGATCCAGGCGCAGATCGTGGACCTGCTGCGCGACATCCAGGAGCGGCGTAACCTCTCCTACGTGTTCATCTCGCATGACCTGCGGGTGGTGCGGGCGCTCGCCAGCCGGGTCCTCGTCATGCGCAACGGCGTGGTCGTGGAACGGGGGCCGGCGGAAGCGATCTTCTCCGACCCGCAGGATCCCTATACGCGTGAACTGATGGCGGCGGCGTTCGGCGCCTCCGCCGCTCCACGAGGCGAAGCCCTGTCGCCGTCATCGAAATCCGACTAGTCTGGCCCGAATGCCCGTGGAGACCCCCATGAAGCTCGCCCCCCTCCTCCTTGCCGGCCTTGCGGCACTGGCACTCGCAGCGCCCGTCGCGGCACAGAGCCCCACCGGCGTCTGGCTCCATGGCGACTCCCTGATCGAGGAGCCGAAATATCCGGAAGGCTTCGCGCATTTCGACTACGTCAATCCCGAAGCGCCCAAGGGTGGCACGGTCCGCATCGGCAACCGCGGCAGCTTCGACACCTTCAATCCACTCCTGCCGCAGGGCCAGCCTGCCGCCGGACTGGGGCTGGTCTACGAGACGCTTATGACGCCGTCGGCAGACGAGCCATCTGCCCATTATGGCCTTCTCGCCGAAGCCATGAGGGTTGCGGACGACTATGGCGCCGTCACGTTCCGCATGAATCCTGACGCACGCTGGCACGATGGTGAACCGGTGACGGCGGAGGACGTCGTGTGGTCCTTCAACAAGCTCATCGAGCTCAACCCGGACAATGCCGGCTACTACGCCGATGTGGAGAGCGTGGCGGTGACCGCGCCGGGCGAGGTGACCTTCACCTTCAACACCACCGAAAACGCCGAACTGCCGCATATCCTGGGACAGGTGCTGGTGCTGCCACAGCATTGGTGGGAGGGCACCGACGAGAACGGCAAACAGCGCGACATCTCCCGCTCGACGCTCGAGGCGCCCATGGGGTCCGGCCCCTACCGAGTCGCCCGTTTCGATCCGGGCCGCACCATGGTCTACGAGCGGGTCGAGGACTACTGGGGTGCCGACCACCCCACCCGCATCGGCACCAACAATTTCGACGAGTACCGCATCGAGTTTTTCCTCGATGAAACCGTGCAGTTCGAAGCCTTCAAGGCCGACCAGTTCGACTGGTGGTTCGAGAACACCGCGCGCCGCTGGGCCACGCAGTACGACTTTCCCGCGGTCCGTGACGGCCGGATCGTGCTGGAGCGCTTCCCCCAGGATTTCGCCCGCTCCGGTGCCATGGTCGGCTTCATTCCGAATCTGCGGCGCCCGATCTTCGAGGACGAACGCGTCCGCGAGGCGCTGAACTACGCCTTCGACTTCGAGCAGCTGAACGCGACGCTCTTCTATGGCGAGTACCACCGGGTCGACAGCTACTTCTTCGGACTGCCCTTCGCCTCGGATGGCCTGCCGCAGGGGGAAGAGCTCGAAATCCTCGAATCGGTCCGCGACCTGGTGCCGCCTGCCGTATTCACCGAGGAATATGCCAACCCGGTCGCAGGCGACGATGCCACGCTGCGCGAGAACCTTCGCCGCGCCCTCGAACTGCTCACGGCCGCCGGATACACGCTGAACGGCAACCAGCTGGTGGACGCCAGCGGCCGCCAGCTCGCCTTCGAGATCCTGCTCAACGGCCCGACCATCGAGCCGGTGGCGCAGAACCTCGTCGACAACTTGAACCTGATCGGTGTCGCGGCCACGATCCGCATCGTCGACGGCGCCCAGTATGTCGAGCGGGTGCGCACCTTCGACTACGACATGATCTATGGCAGCTGGCTGCAGTCCTTCTCGCCCGGCAATGAGCAGCGCTTCTTCTTCGGTTCATCGACGGCCGACCAGCAGGGGTCCCGCAACTACGCCGGCATTGCCGATCCCGGGATCGACGCGCTGATCCAGCTGCTGGTGGCCCCCGACGATCGCGACACCCAGCTCGCCATCACCAGCGCCCTCGATCGCGTGCTCCTCCACCACCACTACGTGGTGCCCTCCTACATGGCGCAGGACACGCGCATCGCCCGCTGGGACCGGTTCGGCCATCCCGATCCGCTGCCCGAGTTCGACATCGGCTTTCCCACCATCTGGTGGTGGGATGAGGAAAAGGCGGCCAAGGCGGACGGCAACTAGCGGGCCCGCCGGGCTGACTGTGTTCCCGACGCATCGGTGAGGACCCGATGCGGCAGGAATTCGCCTGCTGAGGCTATGATCGTCGCCGCGAGGGCCTTAAAGTCCTGCCGGCATGCGCGCCTCCAGGGCGTGACCGATCGCAGCGGGGCGGCGTCGCTTAACGGATTCTTCTCGTCCCGCGATCAAAAATATGGCTTCTGCCTTCGGGTGGGAGAGTCAACGGGCGGGACTGAATCAACTGCGAAGCGCAAGGCAGGTATCGAGTATCAGCGCTGTGTGCCTGGCCATCGGACTCAGTCTGGCGGCCCCTGCAGCTGCATTTGAAATCTTCGGCTTCCGCTTCTTCGAGGACGATACCGAAGACGCGGTGATCGCCGACCCGCAGCCCTATACGGTCGAGGTGGTGGTTGTCGGCGACCCTGCCCTCGCCGGTGTCGTCGACCGGGCCTCGACGCTCGTTCAGGACGCTGCCGAGCCCGCCTCCGGCGCCGCCGGCCTGCTGGCGACCGCCCGCGGAGACTATGAGCGCATTGTCGCGGCAATGTATGGCGAAGGCCGCTACGGCCCCGTCGTCAGCATCAGCGTGGGCGGCCGGGAAGCCTCGACGCTGCCGCCGGATGTGGTGCTGCCCGATCCGGTTCCGGTGGTGATCAGCGTCGACACCGGGCCCGAATTCCGCTTCAGCCGCCTTGCCATTGCCAACCAGGCACCACCGACGGCCGACCCGGCCGACTATGTCGAGCCGCCCTTCGTGGTCGGCTTTGCCGCCGGCGAAGTCGCGCGCTCCAAGGTCGTGCTGCGTGCGGAGCAACTCACACTCGAGGCGTGGCGCCAGCTCGGCCACCCCAAGGCAGCCGTGGCCCGTCGCGATGTCGTAGCCGACCACGCGACCAATACCGTGGACGTCACGCTGGTGGTGGACCCCGGCCCCCGCGCCGCGTTCGGGCCGGTCTCGGTCACCGGCCAGGAGCGGATGGACCCCGAATTCATCGCCTGGATGACCGGCCTTACCGTCGGGCAGGAATACGACCCCGACGACGTCAAGCTCGCCCAGAAGCGCCTCGATCGCCTCGAAGTCTTCCAGGTTGCCCGCCTCGAGGCCGCGCAGAATATCGGCCCCGGCGGACTGCTGCCGTTCACCGTCATCGTCCAGGAACTGCCCGGCCGCCGCTTTGGTGTCGGCGCCACCTATTCCAGCCTCGACGGCCTCGGTGTCGAAGCCTACCACCTGTGGCGCAATTTGTTCGGGCGGGCCGAGCGGCTGCGCCTCGACGCCCGCGTCGCCAGCATCGGCTATCCGGTCGACTCCTCGCAGTTCGACTATTTCTTCGGCGGCACCTTCACCAAGCCCGGCGTGTTCAACCCGGATACGGATTTCATCGCGGCCGTGTCGGCAGAGCGCAGTGTCTACCCCACCTTCACCGAAACCTCGGCCTCGATACGGGCGGGACTGAATCACGTTCTCAGCGACCACATCGCCTTCGAGGCCGGCGCCGAGTTCGAGCGCAGCCGTTTCGACGACGCCTTCGGCACGCGCGACTTCGCCGTGCTCGGGCTGTACGGCAGCGCCACCCTCGACTTCCGTGACAATCCCACCAACGCCACCGAAGGCTGGTACCTGCAGGGTACGCTCGAACCCTATTACGAGCTTGTCTATGGCAATCCGCAGGCTCGCCTCGTGATGGAGGGTCGCACCTATTTCGGTTTCGGCGACGACGACCAACTGGTGCTCGCGGCCCGGTTGCGCGGCGGCGCCGTGGTCGGGCCCTCGCTTGACCAGATCCCGCCCGACCGCCTGTTCTTCGCCGGTGGTGGCGGGTCCGTGCGCGGCTACGCCTATCGCTCGATCGGCGTCGACGATGGCAACGGCCGGGTGACCGGCGGGCGCTACCTGCTTGAAGGATCGCTGGAAGCCCGCGCCAGGGTGACCGAGGATATCGGTGTCGTCGGCTTCCTCGACGGCGGCTATGTCGCTGCCGATGTGTTCCCGGGCCTCGAAGACCTCCGGCTCGGCACCGGCGTGGGCGTACGTTATGAAACCGGCTTCGGGCCGCTGCGCGCCGACCTCGCCATTCCGCTGAACAAGCGGCCGGGCGATGCGGATTATGCCGTCTATGTCGGTATCGGGCAGGCCTTCTGATGAAGAAGCTCACCCCCACCTTCCGCAGCCTCGCCCTTGTCACCCTTTCGGCCACGGCGCTTGCCCTTGCCGCGCCCGCCCTGGGGCAGCAGGACATCCTTTCCCTGAGCGACGAGGAACAGAAGGACTGGCTGACCAGCTTCGTGCAGGACCGCCTGTCGACGCCCGAGCGCCAGATCCGGCTGTCCAATATCGACGGCGTGCTCGGATCCAACGTTTCGATCCGCGAGATCACCATCTCCGATGCCGAAGGCGTCTGGCTCCGGGTCAACAATGCCAGCCTCAACTGGAACCAGGCCGCCCTGTTCCTCGGCCGGCTCGAGGTCAACTCGCTGACTGCGGACTCGATCGAGTATCTGCGCAACCCCGTTCCGTCGGACCAGCCGAACCTGCCCGCACCCGAAGCGGGAACCTTCCAGATTCCCGACTTCCCCGTCGCGGTGATCCTGCAGCAGCTGAGCGTGCCCGTCGTCACCTTCGGCGAGAACGTCTTCGGCCTCGGATCCGAGATCTCGCTTGCCGGCGCCTTCCGGCTCGAGAGCGGCAATCTCGATGCCAGCCTCGACATCGTCCGCCTCGACGGGCCCGGCGGCACGCTCGATCTTGATCTCGACTATCTGCGCGACACCAATGTCCTCGACCTGGGCCTGGTGCTCAACGAGCCCGAGAACGGCGTCCTCGCCAATCTGCTCAACATCGAGGGCCGCCCGGCCGTTTCGCTCAGCCTCACCGGCACTGGCCCGGTTTCGGACCTGCGCGCCGACCTGAACCTGGCCGCCAACGGTCAGACCGCGCTTGCCGGCATCACCACAATCAGCCAGGTGGCGGAAGGCTTTTCCGTCGACGCGGACCTGCGCGGCCCGCTCTCGACGCTGATCGCCGAACCCTACCGCCCCTTCTTCGGCGCCGAGACCGCGCTGACCGCCGATGCACTGGTTCGCTCCGGGGGCGGCGTCACCATCGATGCGTTCCGTCTGTCCGGTGGCCAGCTGTCGGTCGAAGGCAGCGCCGCGACCACCCCTGACAATTTCCTCCAGCGCCTGGACGTCGACGCCGTCATTGCCGATGCGAGCGGCGCCCCGGTGACCCTGCCGGTGCCGGGTGCCGCCACCCGCATCGGTTCGGCGCGCCTGACCATCGACTATGGGGTCGATGCAGGCGACACCTGGTCCGCGAGCATCGACGCGAGCGGTTTCGAGAGCACCGACTTCGCGGCTGACACCGTGCAGTTCGACGTGGGCGGCGTGGCCGCCAATCTCTCCGACCCGGCAGGCCGCCGCCTCACCTTCAACGGCGACGGAGCCGTGAGCGGCATCACCGCCACACTGGAGGTCGAGGCTGCCCTTGGCGACAGCATCGGCCTCGGCGTCGCCGGGCTCTGGAATGCGGGCGAGCCGATCGAACTCGCCGAGTTCCGCGTCGCGGCCGCCAATCTCACCGCAGCCCTCACCGGCCAGCTCGACGGGTTCGACTTCAAGGGCGACGTTGCACTCGAAACCTCCAGCATCGCCCCCTTCTCGGGTTTAGCCGGCCGAGACCTCGACGGCGCGCTGTCGCTGCAGGCTACCGGTCTGATCCAGCCCCTGAGCGGCGGCTTTGACCTCGTGCTCGACGGCACCGGTACCGGCCTTCAGGTCGATGACGAAGTGGCCGACCGCCTGCTCGCCGGCACGGTCGAACTGGAAGGCCGCCTGGCCCGTACCGAGGCCGGCCTCAAAGCCGATGCCTTCCGCCTCGGCAACCAGCAACTGCAGCTGACCGCCAACGGCACCTACGCCTCCACCGTCGCCGATTTTGGCTTGAGCCTCGATCTCGCGGACCTGTCGCTCGTCACCGACGCCGGCTCGGGCGCGGTACGCGTGGTGGGCACGGCCCGCGGCGAGGAGGGAGTCGTTGACCTCTCCCTCGTCGGCACCATTGCCGAAGGCCGCCTGGGCGATCGCGCCCTCCGCGACGCCACCCTGCGCTTCGATGGCACCACCTCCGATGCTGGCCTTGCCGGAACGATCTCCGGCGAAGCCGCGCTCGACGGGCACCGCACGCTTCTCTCCGCCGACCTCGCGGCCGACAGCGACGCCTTGGCGCTCAGCCAGATCGACTTCCAGGCTGCCGGCACCCGCATCACCGGCGGCGTGACCCGCGCGGCGGCGACGGGCCTGCTCGACGGCTCGCTGTCGCTGGTGTCTCCCGACGTGTCGGTACCGGCTGCGCTGCTGCTGCTCGATGCCCAGGGTGCCATCAACGCAGATGTCGCCCTTGCAGCAGACGGAGACCGGCAGTCCGCCACCGTTCGCGCGGATGTCGCCAACCTGCGGCTCGATACCGTTCGCATCGGCGCCGCCGACATCAACGCCACCGTCGCCGATCTGTTCGGCGTCCCGGCCATCGATGGCAGCGCCTCGGCGACGAACGTAGCTGCCGGCGGCGTCACCGTCGATCGGCTCACCGCCCGCGCCAGCCAGAGCGGCGGCGCCACCAGCTTCGACGCGCAGGCGCGGCTCGCGACCGGCACCGATGTAGACGTCGCCGGCTCGCTGGCGCCGGTCGAGAACGGCTTCCGCCTCGCGCTCGATCGCGCCAACCTCGATCAGGGCAGCCTCAGCGCGCGCCTTGCACAGCCCGCCACCCTCGAGGTCATTGGCGAGAGCGTTCGGCTCGACGCCATCCGCTTCGATGTCGGCTCCGGTTCCATCACGGCGACCGGCACCGCCGGCAGCAGCCTCGACATCACGGCCGACGTCCGGTCCCTGCCCCTGTCCATCGCCAACGCCTTCGCGCCCGACCTTGCCCTCGGCGGCACGCTCGATGGCCGCGCCAGCATCACCGGATCGTCCTCCGATCCTCAGGTGCGCTTCGAGGCCTCGGCAACTGGCGTCAACGCCGCAGCGCTGCGGGATCTCGGCGTCACCGGCGTCTCCGCCACTGCCAGCGGCAGCTATGCAGGCGGCACGGTCCAGCTCGCATCACTGTCTGCCCAGGGCGGCGGCGGACTGAGCCTGTCCGGCTCCGGCAGCATCCCGCTCGCCGGGTCCGGGCTCGACCTGCGCCTGACCGGCTCCGCCCCCCTGGCACTCGGCAACCGCTGGCTGGCGGATCGCGGCGGGCAATTGAGCGGCGTGCTCAACCTCGATGCCCGCGTCGGCGGCAGCCTCGCGAGCCCCACCTTTGGCGGCACCGTCTCGACGACCAATGCCGGCTATGTCGATCCCGAACTCAACCTGCGCCTTGTCGGCGTGTCGGGCAGCGCGACGCTTGACGGCACGAACCTCGTTATCCAGCGGCTCAGCGGCAGCTCGGCCACCGGCGGCACCGTATCGGCCTCCGGCTCGATCGGCCTGTCAGGTGGCTTCCCCGCCAACCTGACCCTCGCCCTGCGCAGTGCCCGTTACGCCGATGGCGACCTGTTCGTCGCCACGCTGTCGGGCGACCTCGCCCTGACCGGCAACCTGACCGGCAATCCGCTGCTCAGCGGCAGCGTGATGGTGGAGCAAGCCAACATCACCGTGCCGAACGCCTTCGGCGGCGCTGCGCAGCTCATCGATGTCGAACATCTGCACATGCCGCGGCCGGTCGCCGTGACGCTGGAGCGCGCACGCATCGATGTCGCCCCTGGCGCACCGGTGCCCCAGTCCCGCCCGGCCGGCCTGCTGCTCGACGTCAACATCGATGCACCCAACCAGGTCTACATCCGCGGCCGGGGTCTCGATGCGGAAGCCGGCGGTTCGGTGCGCATCACCGGCCCCGTCAACAACATCCAGCCGGTGGGCGCATTCACCCTGATCCGGGGACGGCTCTCCCTGCTAGGCCAGCGCATCACCTTCGACACCGGCACCGTGACGCTGGTGGGAGACCTCGACCCCTTCCTCAACCTCGTGGCGAGCACCGAGGGGGATGGCATCACCGTATTCGTGACAGTTTCCGGACGTGTCTCGGAGGTGGATGTGTCCTTCACCTCGAACCCGCCCCTGCCGCAGGACGAGGTGCTGAGCAGGCTGATCTTCAACCGCTCCCTCAACGAGCTTTCGCCGTTCCAGCTTGCCCGCCTCGCAGCGGCCGCTGCCGAACTCGTCGGCGGCGGCAGCGGGGGTGGTCTGGTCGATGATCTTCGCGGCGCGGCGGGGCTGGCCGATCTCGATGTGGTCACGGACGAACAGGGTAACCTCGCCGTGCAGGCCGGCACCTACATCCAGGACAATGTGTATCTCGGTGTCACGGCCGGAGCGAACGGGCAGAGCCGCGTGAACATCAACCTCGATGTCACCAACGACCTCACCGTCCGCGGTTCGGCCGGCCAGAACGGGGACACCAGCCTCGGTGTCTTCTACGAGCGCGACTACTAGCCGCCGCGGAGGTTGACGCGCCCGCCCGGCCGAAGCACCCTTGCGGCTCCCCCAACCGCACGTGGTTCCATGTACCAGCTTCTCGATCCCAGCCGTTTCGTCGTGTTCATCACCGGTGCCACCTCCGGCTTCGGCGCCGCGGCGGCGCGCCGCTACGTCGCTGCCGGCGGCAAGGTGATCGCCACCGGTCGGCGCGGCGATCGCCTCGAGGCTCTGCAGCAGGAACTTGGCGCAGACAATTGCCATACGATCGAGCTCGACGTGCGCGACCGCGCCGCCATGGAGCGGGCGATCGCCGGCATTCCTGCCCCATTCGACCGGATCAATATAGTGCTGGCCAACGCGGGGCTTGCGCTTGGACTGCAGCCGGCGGCCGAGGCCGATCTCGATGACTGGCAGACCATGATCGACACCAACGTCTCGGGGCTGGTCTACACCATCCGCCTGCTGCTTCCGGGCCTGATCGAGCGCGGCGGCGGGCACGTGGTGACGCTGGGCTCCGTTGCCGGCGAATACGCCTACCCCGGCGGTTCGGTCTATGGCGCCACCAAGGCCTTCGTGCGCCACTTCGCCCTCAATCTCCGCTCGGACCTGCAGGGCAAGAATGTGCGCGTCACCGACATCGAGCCCGGCCTGACCGAAACCGAGTTCTCGCTCGTCCGCTTCAAGGGTGACGACCAGAAGGCCGCCCAGCCCTATGCCGGCACAAGGGCGATGACCGCCGAGGACATTGCTGAATCGATCTTCTGGGCCACGTCGCTGCCGGAGCATGTGAACGTCAACAAGATCCAGTTGATGGCGACCACACAGGCGATCGGCCCGTTCGACATCTATCGCGGGCCCTAGCCCGACAACCATGCCGCCGGCCGCGCGTTGATCCGGGGAGGAGATTTGCCATGCCCAGGCCCCCGGACGACGTCACCCGCATCAATGAAGAAGCCAACCGCCGCTTCAACGGCCCCGACCGTCGCCAGCCGCACACGCCGCGGAAGGACGAGGACGTCGAGACCATCAACGAGGAGGCCAACGCCGAGTTCTACGGCGATGACGCTGAGCCCGAGATCGGCACCGGCGTCGGCGGCATCAGCGGCAACCCGGACTAGAGCTCCCGCCGCCGCTTGATCTCGAGGATGCGCTCGGTGTCGCCCGGCTGGAGGAACTGGCCTCGCTCGAGGATCTCCAGCGTATATTCCTCATAGGTGAGCCCGAGCTTGGCGGCGCGCCGTGCTCGCATCACCGCGATCTCGGCGGGGATGCCGTGATACGCGTCGTGCACTGCCGCCTTCCACTCGAAATACCGGCCGAAGCCACCGTTGCCCCATTCGCGGGCTGGCTCCTCCAGTGGCGGTCCGCCATTGTGTCCGATCTCTCCCATGATCAGCTCCGGCTCAGCGCCACCTGGTAGGTGACAGGGACATCCGTCTCATTGGCGAACACCACCTCGCCCGGCGGGCCGAACCCGAGCGCATCGCCGGCTTCGAGGATGTGCCGCTCTCCGCCCTCGGTGAGGCTCAGCCGCCCTTCGAGCACCACCACGACCTGACGGATGCGGGCATAGGACGAGGCCGGAAGCGCCACCGACTTTCCCGGTGGCATGGTCACGCGCACCAGTTCCACCGGATGGTCCGGCCGTCCGAACACCTGCCGGCGCACATATCCGGTTTCGGGGTCGGTCCATTCCGGCTGGTCGGCGGCCCGGACCAGCCGCTCCCCGCCACTCTCCGCCAGCGTCAGCAGCCCAGCCAACGTCAGGTCGAATGCGGTTGCCAGTCGCAGCAGCACCACGGCGGTGGGGCTGACGTCACCGCGTTCGATCTTGCTGATGGCCGCCTTCGAGACACCGGACCTCTCCGCCAATTCTGCCAGCGACCAGTTCCGCGCCTCCCGCTCGAGCTTCAGCCGCCGCGCTAGTCTCTGGCTGCTGTCGTTCACCAAAGTGTCCATACAGACACTTTAAGATATGCATCCGGTCGGCGCAAGGCTCAGAGTTGGTCCCGGTACTCGTGCTCCTGCCCCTGCCAGTCCCTGACGGTGAAGCACCCGTCGCCGCCGGTCACGGCGCTGTCCGCCAGCACCGACTTGCCGTGGCCGCCCGGGATATCGAGCACGTAGGTGGGCTGGGCCAGTCCCGAGATCCGTCCGCGCAACGCCGACACCAGCCGTTGCCCATCCTCGATGCCGACACGGAAATGACTGGTGCCCGGCGCCAGGTCCGGATGGTGCAGGTAGTACGGTTTGATCCGGTTTTCGACGAACGTCTTCATCAGCGCCGCCAGCGTCTCGACGTCGTCATTGACGCCGCGCAGCAGCACGGACTGGCTGACGAGCACGATGCCCGCATCGGCCAGCAACGCCACAGCCGCACGCGCCCGGTGGGTGAACTCGCGCGCATGGTTTGCATGGACTGCCAGATAGGTCGCCTTGCCGCTGGCGCGCAGCGCCGCAACCATCGCCGCGTCGATGCGCTCCGGCTCCACTACCGGCACCCGTGTGTGGAACCGGACGATCCTGACGTGCTCGATCTCCGCCAACCGCCGCATGATCGCCTCGAGCCGCCGCGGCGAGAGCACCAGCGGATCACCGCCGGTCAGGATCACCTCCCAGACTTCCGGATGTGCCGCGATATAGCCGATGGCAGCGTCGAGCTCGCTGGCGGTGAGCGTGCCCAGACCTTCGGGACCCACCATCTCGCGCCGGAAGCAGAAGCGGCAATAGACGGGGCAGACATGCACAGCCTTGAGCAGCACCCGGTCGGGGTAGCGATGAACGATGCCTTCGACTGGCGAGTGCGACAGGTCTCCTATCGGGTCCGCCAACTCCTCCGGCCTCGTCACCAGCTCGGCGGGGTTCGGCACGAACTGCCGTGCGATCGGGTCGTCCGGATCGCCGCGTTCGATCAGTTCAGCCATGGCCGGGCTGATGGCGACGGCGTAGCGCTCCGCCACCTGCTTGAGCGCGGGAGCGCGCTCCACGAGGCCCGTTGCCGCCAGTTCATCGATGGAGCGCAGGGTCGTCATTCCGCCACCGGCGCCCATAGCACCTGTTCGATCCGCTGGGCCCCCGTCGCCAGCATCACCAGCCGGTCCAAGCCCAGGGCGACGCCGCTGGCTTCAGGCATCAGCGCCAGCGCAGCGAGGAAATCCTCATCCACTGGATAGGTCTCGTTGTAGAGCCGTTGCTTCTCAAGCATCTCGGCGGCGAAACGGCGGCGCTGCTCCTCGGGATCCGTGAGTTCGCCGAAGCCATTCGCCAGTTCAACGCCCGCGGCATAGATTTCGAAGCGCTCGCTCACCCGCCGGTCGGCCGGCACCCGCCGCGCCAGGGCGGCCTCCGCCGCGGGGTAGCGATCGAGCACGGTGATCCGCCCGTTGCCAAGCCGGGGCTCCACCGTCTCGACCAGGATCCAGCTGAACAGATAGCTCCAGCTCCGGTCGTCCGGCACCGCCATGCCACGGCGCGCCATCTCCGCCGCAAGCTTCTCCCCGTCCGCAACGCCATCGGCATCGATGGTCACGAGCAGGTCGATCCCCGCATGACTGAAGAAAGCCTCCGCCACGCTCACCCGCTCCACCTCCGCCCGCGGATCGCACTGCCGGCCGCGGAAGCTGAACCCGTTGATGCCGGTTGCATCCGCCGCCAGCCTGATGATCGCAATGCAATCCTCGATCACCGCGTCGTATGGCTCTTCCGCCCGGTACCACTCCAGCATGGTGAACTCGGGATGGTGCAGCGCGCTGCGCTCGCGGTTTCGCCACACATGCTGCAGGCTCGCGATCCGCCGCTCGCCTGCCGCCAGCAGCTTCTTCATGGTGAACTCGGGCGAGGTGTGCAGGTACATCCGCTGCCCCACCCCGTCATTGCCGATCATCTCGGTGGCAAAGGCATGCAGATGCGTCTCGTTGCCGGGCGAGCGCTGCAGGCCGGGAGGGTCGACGATGAGGAAGTCCCGCTCCATCAGGTATCCGCGAACTGCAGCATCGATACGGTTGCGCGCCAGCAGGATCGGCCGGCGGTCGGCATGCACCGAGGGCGTCCACCATGGCGAGGCAGCGCTGGAACGGGTGGGGTTCATTTGACCTTTGTCACCGTCGAGTCTGGCGGATTGTCGCGGAATAGGATATCGGGCCCTCGACAGAGATATATCGGCGCCTGGACGGTCTGCCCTCTACGACGCGCCACCGAAACGAACAAGGAAGAATCCATGGTCAAGGTCATCGCCTCGTCGCTCCGCAAGGGCAACGTCGTCGAACAGGATGGCAATCTGCACGTCATCCTGACCGCCGAGAACGTACACCCTGGCAAGGGCAACTCGGTGACGAACGTCACCATGCGCCGCATCTCCGACGGCGTGAAGGTGATTGGCCGCTGGCGCACGGTCGAAATGGTCGAGAAGGCCGATGTCGATGATCGCGAGTACGACTACCTCTACTCTGACGGCGAAGGGCACCACTTCATGGAGCCCCAGAGCTACGAGCAGATCACCGTTCCCGACGACGTGATCGGCGACCAGAAGGCCTACCTCACCGATGGCATGAAGGTTCACCTGATGACCCACGAGGGCATCGCGCTCTCGATGGAACTGCCCCAGCGCCTGACCTTCGAGATCGTCGAGACGGAGCCCGTCGTAAAGGGCCAGACAGCCTCCTCCTCCTACAAGCCGGCTGTGCTCAACAACGGCCTGCGCGTGATGGTGCCGCCCCACATCGACACCGGCACCCGTATCGTGATCCTCACCGAGGACAATTCCTACGTCGAACGCGCCAAGGACTGATCCGGCGCCTCGCAGACGAAAACGGGCCCCGCGGGGCCCGTTTCTATTTGTCGTCCTCGATCTCGTCGGCGGCTTCCAGCCAGTTCGCTTCGGCGCGGCCGGGGGGCGTGCCCTCGGCGAGCCAGCGGTCGTAGGCGAGCTGGCGCTGATGCATATCCTTGGCCCTGAGCCAGTAGTTGAAGCTCTCCCCCTCCGGACGGCCATCCTGTTCCCACAGGAAGTATGCCGTCCTTCGGATTGCCTCGGCGAGGCTCGAGTTCTTCAGCATCGTCGCAATGCCGCCCGGCGAGGAGTTGAGGTCAGGCAGCCTTCTGGTTGGAGTCTGCCTCTGCCACCTGGGTCAGCTTCTTGTCCGTCGCGATCTCTTCCTGCAGGTTCTGGTCCAGCAGCTTCACGGCGTCATTCAGCCCCAGCTGGCGCGCCCAGGTCTTCAGGGTGCCGTAGCGGGCGATTTCGTAGTGTTCGACAGCCTGAGCGGAGGACACCAGACCAGCGTCGAGGGCCTGGGTGCCCTTGAACTCCGTCATGATCTCCTTGCCTTCCTCGATGATGCCGAGGATGGCATCGCAGGTCTTGCCGCGCGGCGCCTTGCCGATCAGCTCGAACACCTGCTCCAGCCGCTCGATCTGGCCTTCGGTCTCCATCGCGTGCTGCTCGAAACCGGCGCGGACCTGCTCCGACTCTGCGGCCCTTGCCATCTTCGGCAGCGTCTTCAGGATCTGCTTTTCGGCGTAGTAGATGTCCTTCAGGGTGTCGAGGAAGAGATCTTCAAGGGTCTTTTCGCTAGCCATTGTGTCGTTCTCCGATCAAAGGGGTGAGACTGCCCCTGCAACGGAGAGACCCGACGGTGGTTCCTGCCGGCGGCAAAAGATGGTGGGCTCAGGGCCGGAATCGCTCTCCCAGCCAGATCATCTGCCGCGCGTCCTGGAATGGCCCGCCACCCTCGTGGTTGTTGTAGTCATATTCCACTATCGACTTTGCGCCCGCGAACGCCTGGTAGGCGCCGTAAACGCTGGACGGCGGGCAGATATCGTCCATCAGCGCCACCGAGAACAGCGCGTCCGCCTTCGACTGCCGGGCAAAGCAGACGCCGTCGAAATAGCGGAGAGTTTCGAGAACGACGCCGGCCTTGTCGCGGTGCTGGGCGAGGAAGCGGACGATCTCGAGATAGGGATCGCGCGCCGCCTTCTGCAGCGCTCGGGGGAAATCGCACAGGAAAGGCACGTCGGGCATCACCGCCCTCACCGCCGGATGCAGCCCGGCAACGGCGAGCGCGATGCCCCCGCCCTGGCTGCCGCCGCAGACGGCAATCCGGTCCGGATCGACGAAGTCCTGGATCAGCATCGCATCCACGGCCCGCACGCCGTCGGTGAACACCCGGCGATAGTAGTAATCCTGCTTCGCCAGCACGCCCTTGGTCATCATGCCAGGGATCGAGGGCGTGGTTCCTGCCGGGTCGGCGGTCGCCCCCACGCTCCAGCCGCTGCCCTGCCCGCGCGTGTCCATGCGGAAATAGGCATATCCGGAGGCGGCCCAATGCAGGTTCTCGTGCGCAAAGCCCCGGCCGCCGCCGTATCCGACATACTGCACCACCAGCGGCAGTTTCCCGCTTCGCTCCCGCGGCAGCGATAGCCAGCCCTTCACCGGCTGGCCGTCGAAGCCGGGAAAGGTCACGTCGAACACCTCGATGGCCTTCAGCGTTGTCTTTGCGGGCACCAACTCGACGGCTCCACCGGCCGCCCGCGACGCATCGAGCGTCTCATCCCAGAAGGCGGTGAAGTCGGCCGGTGTCTCGACGCTGCTGCGATAGGCGCCGAGTTCGGGGTGGATCAGATCGGGAAAGGGCATGGTGCGCTTTCTTGAGGGTGAGTCTGCGTCTTCAATACCCACATTCCTGCGCGCTCCCCACAAGAGGGACGTCGCTGATGGACACCGTTTTCTTTGAACCCTCCGAGGGATGGCTAGTCGCGGAGGTCCACCCACACCGGCACGTGGTCGCTCGCTCCCTCGCGCCCGCGCACCTCGCGATCGACGCCCGCAGCCGTAAGGCGCCGGACCAGCTTTTTGGACAGGAGCAGGTGGTCGAGCCGCAACCCGGCGTTCCGCTCCCAGCGCTGGCGCATATAGTCCCAGAACGTGTAGACGGTCTCGTCGGGGAAGCGCCTGCGGACGGCATCGGTCCAGCCCTGCTCGAGCAGCCGCCGGAAGAGTTCCCGGCTCTCGGGCTGCACCAGCGCATTGTCCTTGTAGGAACTCGTCGGATAGATGTCGCGCGGCTCGGGCACGATGTTGTAGTCGCCCGCGAGCACGACCGGCAGTCCGGTGCTCCAGAGCTCCCCGGCATGCGCCAGCAACCGTTCGGTCCATGCGAGCTTGTACGCGAACTTCGGGCCAGGCTGCGGATTGCCGTTGGGCGCATAGAGGCAACCGATCAGCACCCCGTTCACTGCGGCCTCGATATAACGCGCCTGCTGGTCGGTAGGATCGCCCGGCAATTCGTCCCGCGTCAGGACGGGGTCGGCGCCCCGGGCGAGGATCGCGACGCCGTTCCAGCTCGACTGGCCCTTCCACACCGCCCCATAACCCGCATCTGCCAGGGCAGTCGCCGGGAACATCCGGTCGGTCGACTTCAGTTCCTGGAGGCAGACCACATCCGGCGCCGCATCGGCGAGCCAGTCCATCAGGTTGGCGAGGCGCTTGTTGATGCCGTTGATGTTGTAGGTGGCGATCTTCACGAGCCGAGCCGCGAGGCCCACTCGTCCACCT
Organism: Pseudomonadota bacterium; assembly: GCA_023436745.1. Classification (GTDB taxonomy): domain Bacteria; phylum Pseudomonadota; class Alphaproteobacteria; order Rhizobiales; family Devosiaceae; genus Devosia. Next base: position 20,249 of record JAEZHZ010000256.1, read on the forward strand.
TGCGGGCCATCGCCTTGAGGTGATCGGCAGTCGAGAAGCCGGAGATCGCCTTGCGCGGCTTGAGGTCGTGGTCCCCGTCTTCGAGCCAGAACACCTCGATGCTGTCGGACAGGCCGTAGTCCCCAACCTCATAGCGGTTGCCGAACTCGTCGCGCGTGCCCTGGCAGATCAGCGCGGGGGTCCTGAGGTCGATGAGATGCGCCGTGCGCAATTGCTGCGGTCTGCCCGGCGGGTGGAATGGATAGCCGAGGCACAGCAGCCCGCTGATGCGTCCCGCATCGAACAGGGCATCGGCGACCATGCTCGCCACGCGCCCGCCCATCGACTTCCCTCCGATGACCAGCGGCCCGTTGGTCGGTCCAAGGTCGTCGACCGCAGCGAGGTACTCCGGCATCACCGTCTCCGCCTTGGGTGGCGGCTTCTTGCCGGCGGCGGTGCGCCGGCTGGCCATGTAGGCGAACTCGAACCGGGCGACACGAAAGCCCTGCTCGGCCAGAGCCTTCGTCGCGGCATTCACGGAAGCCGAATCCATCGGGGCGCCCGCGCCATGCGCCAGGAGCAGCGTCACGCGCGCGTCCTCTGAGCCGTCGAACAGGAATTGCGTCGCCATGTCAGCCTGCTGAACGCCGCGACAGCCGATCGGCCAGCCCCACGCCGGCGCGGGCTCGACGAGCCCAGTCGGATGTGGAGTCGTGCTCGAGATACCTGAGCCAGTACTGCCGCGCCGCGCCAAGATCTCCGGCCTCGTACTCGAGCGCCCCCAGGTTGTAGGCAGCATCGGCGTAATCGGGATCGATCCGTACGGCCGTCTCCAGATGCTCCCGCGCCGCCGTGATCCGGCCCATCTCGCGCAGCACGCCACCCTGGTTGAACCACGCCTCCACGAACAGCGGGTCACGTTTCAGCGCTGTCGCGTAGGCTTCGCGCGCGCCGTCGAGGTCGCCCAGCCGGCGCAGGCAGTTGCCGAGGTTGAACGCCGAGGTCGCATCGGTCGGATCAATCGCAACGCAATGGGCGTAGAGCCGCGCCGCCTCCCCGAACAGCTCCGCCTCCTCCGCCACTTCGGCATGCCCGAAATAGTCTTCGGCTTCCTCGCTGGGCTCCTCGAGCGGCAGCAGCCGCTGGCCGTTGAGTTCGGCGCGGGAATGGGCATCCCGCGCAACGATCCGGTCGGGCCCGTCGACGTCGAGGGTCAGGGCGGTGAGCGAACCGACCGGCCCGATGCTGTGAACCGCACGGGCGATCGCATGCCAGTCCGCGCCGCCGGCGAGCAGCCCCCCGTACTTGCGGGCAAGGATCACATCGCGGAAGGAGAATGGCTCGGCGTGGTGCTCGAAGGCATCGAACAGCACGAGGAGGTCGAACACGTCCGCCGCCAGCCGGGACTGCTCGAGCACCGACTCGCGGGAGATGGTTGCCGGCGGCAGCGCCGGAAGCGTGCCCATCGCGCGCAGCAGACCGTTCTCGCTGAAGAGGCGCACATCCGCTGCGCGAGCGGCGGCGACCTTGGCCTCGATCGAGGCCGCGTCACTGCGCAGCAGCAGGTTTCGGCCGAAGACCGCCACCGTCGTGCCCCGCATGAGCGAGCGGTGCAGCCTGCCACCCATGGCATCGATGCGCCGGGCCGCGAGGCGGAGGGGCAGCGCCTTCAGCGCCCCGATAACCCCGTAGCTCTCGCCATGTGCATCCATGCGTCAGGCCTTCTTGCGTGGCGCCTTCGGTTTCGCCGCGGACTTGCTGGCTTCCACGGCAGCCCGGAGTGACACCTTCGCGGCGGACTCCTGTGGAGCCGCCTGCTTCGGTGCGGCCTTTGACTTGCTCTTGGCAGCAGGCTTGGCTTCCCCCAGACTCGCCTTCAGCGCGTCCATCAGGTTGATGACATTACCACGTTCCGGCGCAGCAGCGATGATCGGCTTGTGGCCTTTCAGCTTCTCCTTGATCATCGCCATGAGGGCCGTTTCGTAGCGGTCCTCGTAGTTCTTCGGGTCGAACGTCGTCACCTTCTGGTCGATGAGCTTCTGGGCAAGATCCAGCATTTCCGGATCCGGATTGCCAACCGGAATGCTGTCGAAATACTCGGCCGTGCCCCGCACCTCGTTGGGGTTGCGCAGGGTCGTCACGAACATGCCGGTCTCGCGCGCGCCGATGGTCACCACGCGCTCGCGGCTCGACAGCACCAGCCGGGCCAGCGCCAGCTTGCCGCTGCGGCGCATGGCCTCGCGGAGCACGATGAAGGTCTCCTCGGCCATCGCCCCATCCGGCGCCAGGTAGTATGGCGCGTCCTGGTAGATGACATCGACTTCGTGCTCGTCCACGAAGGCTTCGATGTTGAGGGTGTGGCTCGACTCGATCCGCACCGCCTCGAGATCGGTGTCCTCGATGATGATGTACTGCTTGGGCTCGTACTCGTACCCGCGCACCAGATCAGACCGCTCGACCAGACCCAGTTCGGGGTCCACCGGCTTCATGTTGATGCGGTTGTGGGTGTCCTTGTGGAGCTGGTTGAAGCTGATGCGCTCGGAAGCACTCGTGGCGGGGAACAGCTTCACCGCACAGCTCACCAGGCTCAGACGCAGATGCCCCTTCCAACTGGCTCGTGGAGCCATGACCGCCTCCTCTACGCGCGTACTACTTGCAACCGGGCAGTAATCATGTGGGAAGGTCGCGTGCCGCTTCGTTAATCTCGGCCCACGGGTCTCCCGCAGTGGTTAACAAACCTGGAAGCGAAGAATAGTTGAGGTCCGCCGGAGAGTCGATGGACTCAAGATCCTCCCAGCTGACTGGCGTCGAGGCCGGCAGGTGCGGACGCGCCCGCAGCGAATAGGCCGACACCGCCGTCGCGCTGCGCGCATTGCGATGATAGTCTATGAATATCCGCCGCTTGCGGTTCTCCGCACCCATGGTGGTGACGAACGTGTCGGGCCCTGTCTTCGCCAGCTGCGCCGACATCCGGGCGGTCGCCTCGTGGGCCGCCTTCCAACTGATCTTCGGGTTGATCGGCACCACCAGGTGCACCCCCTTGCCGCCCGAGGTCTTGACGAACGGCACTACCCCCATGGCCTCCAGCTCGCCCCTGAGGTGCACGGCGGCATTGACCACGTCGCGCCATTCGACGCCCTCGCCGGGGTCGAGGTCGAAGATCACCCGGTCGGGCTTTTCGATATGCGTGCGGTGCGTGCCCCAGGCGTGGAACTCGACCACCCCGAACTGCGCCAGTGCGAGATAGCCCTTTGCATCCTCGACCGAGAGATAGGTCTGCGGTTCGCCCTCGGACGTCTTGCTGGCAACGGTCGCCAGCGTACCGGGCATGCCCGTGAACGGATGGCGCTGGAAGAAGCAGTCGTTCGGCTTGCCGGTCGGGCAGCGGAACAGCGATACCGGCCGGCCGATCAGGTGCGGCAGCATGAAGTCGCCCACCGCGGCATAGTAGACGGCAATATCGAGCTTGGTCGGCCCGGAGCGGCCGAACAGCCGTCGGGTGGGATTGGTCACCCAGATGCCGGCGAGGTCCGCATCGGAGATGTAGCGCTTGCGTGGCCGCTGCGGCGCTGCAGTCAGTTCCACTTCCCTGAGGCCCTTGAACACACCGTGCCGGATCAGGCCGTCGGCGGTAACGTTAGACAAACGGATCTTTGCAGAAAGTACCGGTTTCACTGCAATCATGTCCTTGGGCGCACCCTCGAACCGGCCCTCGATCCGCAGCGACTCGAGCCGCTCCAGCAAGTCGGCCATGGTCGCAGCGTCGAACCCGGTCCCCACCTTGCCGCGATAGACCAGTTCCCCATCCACCCACTCGCCCATGCCGAGTGCCCCGATGCCCCCGGCCGCGGCAGAGGGTGTGTAACCTCCGATGACAAAATCCTTCTGCTGTGGCGCCTTGGTCTTCAGCCAGCTCGTGCTGCGCCCGCCGATATGGGGCCCATCCGCGCGCTTCGAGACCACGCCCTCAAGCCCGATCTGGGCCGCCTGCTCGTAGAGCCCGGCCCCATCACCCTCGACATGATCACTGTACTGGATCGGCGACCGCCCGCCGGCGCTTCCGGAAAGTAGCTGCGCCAGCAAGGCCTTGCGCTTGACGAGTGGTACCTGTCGCAAATCCCATCCATCGAGGTACAGCAGGTCGAAGGCATAGAAGACGAGGCGGTTGCCGGCACCTTCGGACAGAGCTTCCTGCAACAGGCCGAAGCGGCTAATGCCCCTGTCGTCCGGCACCACGATCTCGCCGTCGATGACCGCCTGCCTGCAGGCAAGCGCCGAGAATGCCGTAGGGAGATCGCCATAGCGCCGGCTCCAGTCGAGACCACCACGGGTGATCAGCCGCGCCGAACCGGCCTCGACATAGGCCATGGTGCGGTAGCCGTCGAACTTGATCTCGTGCAGCCATGGAGCATTGGCGGAGGAGGACGGCGGCTCGTCGGCCGGGCTCGCCAGTTGCAGGTCGACCTTTTCCGGCATTGGCGCCCTGATCGCACCTGCGACCCGGCCGGGCTGCGGCCTGCTGCGCTTCACCGGCTGTGCCGGCACGGGCGCGACAAGCTGCTCGATCCTCCGCCCGGTCTTCACGCTCTCCGGGCGCTCGGCCAGGATGTCTCGCGCGGGGTCGGCGCTGGTGTCGCGTTCCTTGAAGAACAGCCAGTTCCGCTTGCCCTTGTCTTCCGGTCTGGACTTCAGCCGCGTGAGCATCCAGCCGCCGCCAAGCTTCTGCCCTGCCAGGCGGAACTTGAACGCGCCTTTCTCGAGGTCTGCGTGCGGATCGCCCATGGGAGCCCAGGTGCCCGTATCCCACACGATCATAGGGCCGCCGCCATATTCGCCTTCGGGAATGACCCCTTCGAAGTCGAGATATTCGACGGGGTGATCCTCGGTCTCGACGGCCAGGCGCTTCTCCGCCGGATCGAGGGAAGGACCCCTGGGGACCGCCCAGCTCTTGAGGACGCCATCCAGTTCGAGCCGAAGGTCGTAGTGGTCCGCTGTCGCCGAATGCTTGTGGATGACGAAACGGCTGCCGCCTTCCCCCTCGCTGCCGACCGGCTCGCTGGTGCGGGAAAAATCCCGCTTCTGCTGGTAGCTCTGCAGCTTGCCGCGGGCCATGGCGTCAAACCATCGCGTCGATCGCCTGCCGCTGCCGCAGCATTTCGAGGAATACGCGGTAGTCCCGGTCGTACCCTGCCCGCAGACCAGGATCCGGCGCCCTTTCGCATCCGCCCTGCTGCATGGCCGTACAGGCAGTTTCCAGGCTCCCATACTGCCGGGACGCCGTAGCGGCCACCATCGCCATGCCGAGAAGCGTAGCGTCCGGCGCTGCCGACTCCACCACCGTGCAGCCGGTGGCATCGGCGTAGAGTTCCATCAGCAGCGGGTTCTTGGTGTGACCGCCGGTGACGTGCAGCGTATCGATGGCGTAGCCGCGCTTGTTCAGCGTTTCGAGGATGTGCCGCACGCCGAGGGCAATCCCGACGCAGGTTCGCCAGTAGAGCCGGCACAGAGAGTCGAAGTCGCTGTCGAGCGTCAGCCCGGAGATCACTCCGAGCGCATTTGGGTCGGCGAGCGGGGAGCGGTTGCCGTGAAAATCGGGCAGCACATGGAGGCGTGCGGCAAACTCTGCCCCTTCGGCGGCTCGCAATTCGGCCACCCGGCTGGTAATGGCGGCATGACGCTGTGGAGTGGGTTCGCCTCCTGCCCCGTGCCAGCGGATGATGTGGTCGAGCAGCGCACCGGTCGCGGACTGGCCGCCCTCGTTAAGCCAGGCGCCGGGCAGCACCGCACCGCTGTAGGGACCCCAGACTCCGCTGATCGGGCGCGCCTCGGCGGAGAGCGCCATCACGCAACTGGAGGTGCCGGCGATCAGAGCCAGATGCCGGTCGATGGTGTCGACGTCACCTGCAAATGCTCCAAGCACGCCGAGGGCGCCAGCGTGGGCATCGATGAGCCCAGCCCCGACGCGCGCGGCAGTGGTCAGTCCGAGCTGGCTTGCTGCAGCCTCGGTGAGCCCCCCGAGATCTTCGCCGACCGGGCTCGCGATCTCGGGAAGCGCCGCCTTCTGCTGCAGGTCCTCGAGTCCGATCTGCTGGAGGAAGTCGGCCTGCCAGCCCGGCGTCTCGTGCGCCAGGTAGGTCCATTTGCACACAAGGGTCGACTGGGACCGCGCCAGTGAACCAGTGGCTTTCCACGACAGGAAATCGGCAAGATCGAACATCATTCCTGCTCGATCCCAGGTGTCCGGCAGGTGCCGCTTCAGCCACATCAGCTTCGGCGCCTCCATCTCGGGCGACATGACCCCGCCAATGAAGTCGAGGACGCGATGGCCGGTGGCCGTGCATTCCTCCGCCTCTGCGAGGGCCCGATGATCGAGCCAGACGATGGTGTCCCAGTTGTCCCCGCCCTCGGCGGAAGCGGTGACGGGGTGCCCCTCGACGTCGCGGATCACCAGCGAGCAGGTGGCATCGAAGCCGATCCCGGCGATCTGTCCCGGTTCTGCTTCCGCTTGGCGCATTGCCCCGCGGACGGCGGCGCACACCGCCTCCCAGACCTGTTCGCTGTCGTGCTCGGCATGGTTGGCGTCGGTGCGCCGCATGGCGATCGGGTGTTCGTCGCGACCAAGAAGCGTGCCGGATGGCGTGAAAACGCCGGCCCGCGCGCTGCCGGTGCCCACGTCAACTCCCACCAGCAGGCTGTCCCTCACCCCGTCCGCCGCACTCTTGTTGCTTTGGCGCGGAGCTTACAGCAACGGCGGCCTGCGGCAACTCACTCCTCGCCGGCGAGGTAGTGTTCGAGTGTCGCGGCGGTGCCGACGGACCACAGGCGATCGAGCCAAGCCCCGAAAGAATCTGCGAAAATTGCGCTCTCGGACAGCTCGCCATAGATGTCGCGCATGGCAAGCCAGGCCGCGGGATCGGTCCGGGCGAGCCTGGCGCGGTCTGTCAGCCGGTCCCAGTTGGGATCATTGGGGGCAATTTCGGCACCGCTTTCGGTAATTCCGAAGCAATATCGACACCAAAGTGCGCTCACCAGCGACAAACCGCTTGCTTTCCGTTCCCGCCGAACGCGGTCCAGGGCAGATGGGATGATGAATTTCGGCTGTCTGTTACTGCCATCGAGCGCCAGCCGGCGGATGGTGTCGCCGATCCTGGGGTTGGCGAAGCGGCGCTGGCAGAGCGCGAAATACTCGAACAGGTCGGTATCGGGCACAGGCGGGACAATCGGAATGATCTCCTCGGTCTCGACCTTGGTGAGGAAGCTGCCGACCAGCGGATGCTCCATGGCCTCGTGGACGAAGTGAATGTCGAGCAGCCCCGCCGGATAGGCGATGGCCGCATGGCCACCATTGAGGATGCGGATCTTCATGTGCTCGTAGGGAGCGACGTCGGGCACGAACTGCACGCCCACCCGCTCGAGCGGCGGGCGCCCGGCGGGAAAGTTGTCCTCGAGCACCCATTGGCGGAAGCTCTCGCAGAACACCGGCCAGTTGTCCTCGATGTCAAACTCATCGCGCAGCAGCTGCTTCTCGCGCTCGGAGGTCGCCGGGGTGATCCGGTCGACCATGCCGTTGGGGAAGGCCACCGTGTCCCTGACCCATCGGGCGAGGTCCGGATCGACCAGTTCGGACAGCCCGATCACGGCATTGGCGGTCACATGGCCATTGCCCGGGATGTTGTCGCAGCTCATCACCGTGAAGGGCCGGATGCCGGACTGGCGCCGCCGCACCAGACCGGCAAGGATCAGGCCGAACACCGTCTTTGGCCTGTCGATGTTGCGGGCATCCCAAGCGATATCGGGATGCGCCGGATCGAATTGCTGCGAAGCCGGATCGATGAAGTAACCGCCCTCGGTAATGGTGAGCGACACGATGCGGATGGCCGGATCGGCAAGCCGCTGGATGATCGCGGCAGCGTCGCCGGGCCGCAGATAGTCGACCATGACGCCGGTGACCCGGGCAGAACTGGCATCGGCCTCCTGCTCCACCACCGTGGTCAGCCAGTCCTGCGCCATCAGTTGCTGGCGCATGCTCTCGTCGGCCTCCCGCACGCCTGCCCCGACTATGGCCCAGTCGTGTCCCGCACCTGACGCGAACAGATCATCGAGATAGACCGCCTGATGGGCCCGATGGAAATTGCCGACCCCGAAATGGAGGATGCCGGCCGCAAGGCCGTTGCGGTCATAGCCCGGGGTTGCGGCAGTGGTGATGTCATCGAGGCTGCGGGCGGAGAGCTTGATGGTCATTGGGTCGGTCCTGGTCGAGAGGTCCCGCAGCCCCCGTGTCGGGGCCCGGTGCGGTCTGGGCGGCTAAAGCGCATTGCCAGCCTGATCGAACCGGTAGATGCGCGACGGGTCGGGCGTCAGCCACACCTCGTCACCATGGGTAAAGGTCCGTTCGCCATCGGTTCGCACGGTGAGAAGACCGAGCACGCCGGCATCCACGTGGAGGAACGTGTCCGACCCGAGCTGCTCGGAAACCGTCACCCGCCCCGGCCAGGCACCCGCCCCCTGGGTGGTCGAGAGCCCCAGGTGTTCCGGCCGGACGCCGATCGAATGAGCGTCGTGCTTGCCCGCTTCAACTCCGTCGATGAAGTTCATCCGGGGCGAACCGATGAAGCCGGCGACGAACCGGTTGGCAGGCTGCCTGTAGAGATCGAGCGGCGAGCCGAACTGCTCCACCCGCCCGGCGTTCAGCACCACGATGCGGTCGGCCATGGTCATGGCCTCCACCTGGTCGTGCGTCACATAGATCATGGTGGTCTGGAGCTGCTGGTGCAGCTCGGTGATCTCGAGCCGCATGTTGACGCGCAACGCCGCATCGAGGTTGCTCAACGGTTCGTCGAACAGGAACGCCTTGGGCTCGCGCACGATCGCCCGCCCGATTGCGACGCGCTGGCGCTGCCCGCCGGAGAGGGCCCGCGGCCGACGGTCGAGATAGCTCGACAGGTTGAGCGTGCGGGCGGCGTATTCGACCTTCTGGTCGATCACCTGCTTCGGCGTCTTCGCCATCTTCAGCGGGAAGGCGATGTTGTCGCGTACCGTCATGTGGGGGTAGAGCGCATAGCTCTGGAACACCATGGCCAGCCCCCGCCGCGCCGGCGGTGCCCGGGTGACGTCCTGGCCGTCGAGCAGGATGCGGCCACCCGTGGTGTCCTCCAGCCCCGCGATCAGCCGCAGCAGCGTGGACTTGCCGCATCCCGAGGGGCCGACGAAGACCACGAACTCACCATCGTGGATCTCCAGCGAAATGTCGGGGATGACCTGGACCTCGCCGAAGGACTTGTTGACGTGTTCGAGCGTGATGGAGCCCATCTCAGGACAGTCCTCCGGTGGAATGCAGGTCATGCGGTGGTGTCGGCAAGAGCCCCCAGCTGACCTCCCCCGCAAGCGGGGGAGGGTGGGACCGGTGATGGGCCGAGTAGCGAGGCAAGCTCGATGCGCCCTCCCCCCGGGTGCGGGGGAAGTTGGGTGGGGGTACGGACCGCCTCACTTCACCGCTCCGAAAGTCAGCCCGCGCACCAGTTGCTTCTGGCTGAACCAGCCGAGGAGCAGGATGGGGGCAATGGCGAGGAGCGAGGCCGCGGACAGCTTGGCGAGGAACAGGCCCTGCGGCGAGGAGAACGAGGAAATGAAGGCCGTGAGCGTGCCGGCCCTGCCCGAGGTCAGCGTGATGGACCAGAACGCCTCGTTCCAGGCGAGGATGACATTGAGCAGCAGCGTCGAGGCGATCCCCGGCACGGCCATCGGCACCAGCACATGGGTGATCTCGTTCCACAGTTCGGCGCCGTCCATGCGGGAGGCCTCAAGGATATCGACCGGGATTTCCTTGAAGTAGGTGTAGAGCATCCACACGATGATCGGCAGGTTGATCAGCGTCATGATCACCGTCAGCCCGTGAAGCGTATCGAGCAGCCTGAGGTCGCGGAAGATAAGGTAGATCGGTATGAGCACGCCCACCGCCGGCATCATCTTGGTGGAGAGCATCCACATCAGGACATCCTTGGTGCGCCGCGTCGGCGAGAAGGCCATGGCCCACGCCGCCGGGATCGCGATGACCAGCCCGATCAGCGTCGAGCCGAGCGACACGATGACCGAGTTGGTGGCGTGCTTGATGTAGTCGGACCGGGCCTGAACCGCCGCGAAGTTCTCGAGCGTGAACGTCTCGGGCAGGAAGGTGGGCGGGGACGCGATGGCCTCCGCCTCGGTCTTGAAGGCTGTGAGCACCGTCCACAGGATCGGGGAGAACAGCAGCAGGGCGATCACCCAGGCAAGGACGGTGAAGCCGACACGGGTGGGAGCGGAGACGTTGCGCGCCATGTCAGATTGTCTCCCCGCACGGCTTATGGAGATGTTGGCTACGCATCGAGGTTCTTCCCCACGGCACGCATCAGGAAGAAGGCGACGATGTTCGCAAGGATAACCGCCACGACGCCGCCGGCCGAACCGGCCCCGATGTCGTTCGACAGGATGCCGGTGCGGAAGACGAGGAAGGTCAGATTGGTCGACGCATAGCCGGGGCCGCCTCCCGTCGTGACGCGGATCTCCGCGAAGATGCCGAGCAGGAAGATGGTCTGGATGAGGATCACGATGGTGATCGCCCGGGCCATGTGCGGCAGGATGATGTACCAGAAGCGGTTGACGGCGTTGGCGCCGTCCATCTCCGCCGCCTCGCGCTGCTCCTCGGACAGCGATTGCAGCGCCGTCAGCAGGATGAGCGTGGCGAACGGCAGCCACTGCCAGGCGACGATGATGATGATGGAGAACAGCGGGTACTGGTTGAACCAGTCGACCGGCGTGAGGCCCATCGCCCTCCACAGGTGCCCGAGCACGCCGTAGCCGGGATGCATGAAGCCGTTCTTCCAGACCAGCGCTGCGACCGGCGGCATGACGAAGAAGGGGGAGATGACGATGATGCGCAGGATCCCCTGCCCCCAGATCGGCTGGTCAAGCAGCAGCGCGAGGAACGTGCCGCCGACCACCGTGATCAGCAGCACGCCGCCCACCAGCAGCAGCGTATTGACCAGCGCCTGGGTGAAGCTCGGATCGCCGATGACATAGAGATAGTTCCCCCATCCGGCGAAGCCCGTCATCATGGGGTTGAGCAGGTTGTAGTTCTGGAACGAGAACCACAGCGTCATCGCCAGCGGCACGATCATCCAGACCAGCAGCAGGATCACGGCCGGCGCCATCATGACGCGGGAGAGGGTGCGGGTCTGCTGCGTTGCCATGCGAAATCCCCTCGGGCAGGAGCCCTGCCCATCCTCCCCCAGCGGGGAGGGGTTGCCTCGGCGCGGCGGCCCGAACTTGCCACCGGCGCGGTCTTTTGCCTCCCCCGCCGGGGAGGTGGGTGGGGACGCCGAAGCGCCCCCACCCCGTCTCCGGGAGGAGCCTCCTACTTGATGTAGCCGGCGCGGGTCATGTCGCGAGTTGCTGCGTCCTGCGCCTGCGCCAGCGCGTCGTCGGCGCTCATCTGCCCCGCGAGGGCAGCCGAGAACAGCTGGCCCACATTGGTGGCGATGCCGGCGAACTCGGGTATGGCGACGAACTGCACGCCGGTGTAGGGCACCGGATCAACCGTCGGCTCCGCCGGATTGGCGGCGTTGATCGAGTCGAGGGTCATCTGGGCGAACGGAGCCGCCGCCTGATATTCCGGGTTTTCGTAGAGCGAGGTGCGGGTGCCCGGAGGCACGTTGGCCCAGCCCTCGTTCTCGGCCACCAGCGCCAGATAGTCCTTGCTGGTTGCCCAGTTGATGAACTGCTCGGCCGCTTCCTTGTTCTGTGACGAGTTCGGGATGGCAAGCGACCACGCCCACAGCCAGTTGCCGCGCTTGCCGAGCCCGGTGTCCGGCGCCAGCGCGAAGCCGACCTTGTCGGCGACGGTGGAGTCGTCGGGGTTGGTCACGAACGAGGCTGCCACTGTGGCATCGATCCACATGCCACACTTGCCCTGCTGGAACAGGGTGAGGTTCTCGTTGAAGCCGTTGGACGAGGCGCCGGACGGCCCGGCGTCTGCCATCAGCGACAGGTAGGTATCGAGCGTTTCCTTCCACTGAGGCGAATCGAACTGCGGCACCCAGTTCTCGTCGAACCAGCGCGCGCCGAACGAGTTCGACATGGCCGTCAGGAATGCCATGTTCTCGCCCCAGCCGGCCTTGCCCCGCAGGCAGATGCCGTTGATGTCGTTGTCGCGGTCGGTCATGGCGCGGGCCGCCTCGCCGATGAACTCCCAGGTGGGCTCGGCCGGCATTTCGAGCCCCGCCTCTTCCATCAGGTCGGTGCGGTACATGATGAAGCTGGACTCGCCATAGAACGGCGCGGCGTAGAGCTTGCCTTCGTAGCTCAGCCCCTCGCGGATAGGCGGCAGGATGTCGTCGACATCGTAGTCGGGATCGGCGGCAAGCGCGTCGAGCGGAGCAAGCCAACCCTGGCGCGCCCAGATCGGGGCCTCATAGGTGCCGATGGTCATGATGTCGTACTGGCCACCATTGGTGGCGATGTCGGTAGTGACGTTCTGGCGGAGCGTGTTTTCCTCCAGCACCACCCAGTTGAGCGCAATGCCGGTTTCGTCGGTGAACTGGTTCGACAGCCCCTGCATGCGGACCATGTCGCCATTGTTGACGGTGGCGATGGTGAGCGTCTGGGCCGAAGCGGAACCCGCGAGCGCAAGGCTGAGCGCGCCCACGATAATGGGTGTGAGTTTCATCGATTTCCTCCCAAGCCGAAGCGAGCAATTGCTTCAGTCTTGGGCAAATGTTCACGTCTTCCACAGCGAAGTCAAGCGGGCCGCTCCGGCAGGAGCCCCGCATGTCTTGGCTATATGCCCGAGGTTGTGGCGAAAGCTCAGCCGGACAGAAGGGCTTCCGCAGTCTGTTCGTCGGTGATCAGCCCGTTGGCGAGCCGGCGATTCACGACGGCGCGGATGCCGGGCAGTTTCTTGCGCCCCTTGGCAATGACCACCACCAGGGACGACTCGCGCGAGGGAATCGGAGCCGAGGCGACCCGCTCATTGGTCTGCCCCTCTATCAGCCGGCCATCGGCGTCGAACGCCCAGCCACAGACTTCACCCACGGCACCGGCCTTCTGCAGCGCCTTGAGTTCGGCCTCGCTGATGAAGCCATCAAGGAACAAGGGCGCTTCCGGGCCCATTTCACCGACGCCGATGAACGTCACGTCGGCCCGGGCGGCGAGCGCCAGCGTCTGCTGGACCATGGGCTGGGCGTGGAGCAGTTCGCGCTCGCGGGCGGACGAGGCGATCACCGGCATGGGCATCGGGAAACTGCGGGCCTTAACGCTGTCGGCGATGTTGAAAATGACGTTGTAGTAGGCGGCCGACCCGTCCGGCGCGATGTTGCCGGTCAAGGACACCACCTTGTGGTGCGGGCACTCCATCGGCATCAGTTGTTCCACGGCCGCCTTCAGAGTGCGCCCGGTGCCGATGGCCATGACCATGGGCTCGGCGCGCTTCAGCCAGCGTTCGATCTCGGCTGCACCAGCCTCGGCGACTCCGATGGTGGTCGAGGCGCTGGCAGGGTCCGACGGCACCACCTCGACGAGGTCAAGCGCGTAGCGCGACTTGAGTCGCGCCGCCAGGTCCATGCAGCGTCCGATGGGGTGGTCGAGCCTCACCTTGATCAGCCCCTCGCTCACCGACAGCGACACCAGCCGCTGCGCCGACTGTCGCGAAATGCCGAGCTTGGCGGCGATCTCCTCCTGGGTATTGCCTGCCACATAGTAGAGCCAGCCGGCGCGCGCCGCGTCGTCCAGGCGGCTCGTTGGGTTATCCGTCTTCTGCGCCATAGATGGTCCTGCGGTTTGGGGCGGATTATTCGGCCAGCGATCTTCCGCGCGCAAGTCCCGGCGTTCGATGCGCGCCCTTGACCCAGATCAAGGCAGGCTCGCCCGGCATGGCGCCTATTCCGGTCAGCTCCGATGGACCCGCCAGACAGACGATGGCAGCCGACCAGGAGGGAGGATGCAACCGATGCCCACTGCCGATGAAGCCCGCCACATGACGGAAAACCACGACTGCCTGATTGCCGTCTGCGACGCGCTGGAGGCGGTGGCGGACAGCCTGCCGCACAATGTCGACCGCCAGCAATGCCTGCTGCTGTCCCGCGCGCTGGGGCCGCTGCTCTACCGGGCACAGGAACTGGAGGAAACACAAGTGTTTCCGACCCTGCTGCGCCTCAACCGGCCCCGACTGGACATTGCCGGCACCATCGACCGGCTGCGCATCGAGCATCAGATCGACCTCTGCTACGCCGAGGAGGTGCAGGAGATGCTCAAGTCCTATGGCGAGGGACGGCAGGACATCGCGCCCGACGCGGCCGGCTTCATGCTGCGCGGCTTCTTCGAGTGCCTGAGGCGCCACATCGCCTTCGAGCAGGAACTGCTGGCGCCGCTGCTGGAGCTGGCCGTCCGCGGCAAGCCCGCCGCAATGGCGCTCAACTGAGCCTCAGCCGCAGAGCGCCTCGAGCCGGTCGAGATCGGGAACGTCGACAGTGCGGTTGTTGGTGACCTGAATCACCCCCATCTGCCGCAGCTTGGTCATCTGCCGCGACACCGTCTCGATGGTGAGGCCGAGGAAATCGGCGATGTCGAGCCGGCTGAGCGGCAGTTCGAACCGGGCCCCGCCCGCCACGACGTCCGATTCGGGATCGGTGTGGGTGGCGATCAGGTGCAGGAAGCTCGCGACCTTCTCGAGCGCCGTCTTGCGGCCGAGCGTCACCATCCAGGTGCGCGCCTCGTCGAGTTCGCGCAGGGTCTGCTGCATGAGCTTGTGCTCGAGGGCCGGGCTCTTCGCGATGAGCTGCTCGAGGGTCGCCTTGGGCACCACGCACAGGTCGACCGAACTCGCAGCCTCGGCGGTCACCGAACTCTCCTGCCCGAACAGCCGGCCGAGGAAATCCGGGGCGAACTGCAGGCCCACCAGCTGCTGGCGGCCATCCTCGAGCACCTTGGACAGCTTGACCACGCCACGCATGACGTTGGCGTAGGAATGGATTTCGGTGCTGTCGCCGATGAGCTCGGTACCGGGCTGGTGCCGCGCCTTGTGGGTGTTGCGGGCCAGCTCCACCAGTTGCTCGGGCTCGAGCACACCGCACATGCCGCGATGCCGCGCCTCGCAACTGCGGCACAGAACCGGCACCTCGGAGTTGTGGATGTCTTGGCGGTCGGATGCCATGTCGGCCCTCTTTGGCGCACCTTAGCCCGCCGGCGCGGCATTGCCAGTGGTCAAAGCGCCGCTGCAGCTTTTGCTTGCGTGGCTCAACAAACGCAAATATTGCGGGATGGGAGGGGACCAAGAGATCATGCCGCCGACCAAGAGGGCCAGCCAGGCCGACATTGCTGCCAAGCTCGGGGTTTCGGTGAGCACGGTGTCGCGGGCGCTCGCCAACGAGATCGGCATCAGCGACGCGGTTCGGCGCGAGGTGCAGCAGGTGGCGCGGGCGCTCGGCTACAAGAGCAAGCACCCGCCGCTGGCCGGCAGGCTCGACAAGCGGGCGCTCGCCTTCGTGCCGCTCAACAGCGCCATGGGCAGCCTTGCAAGCTTCTACCACGGCATCGTCGAAGGCATGCGCAGCCAGGCCGCGCTATCCGGCATTGCGCTGGACGTGAGGCTCGTGAACGAGGACATGGTGACGCTCGACTTCGTGCGCCGGCACATGGCCAAGGCCTCCGCCGACGCGCTGGTCCTTGCCGGCATCGACCCGGCGGAGGACCTCGTGGACTGGGCCTTCGAGGCGGGGATCGCCATCGTGCTCGCCAATGGCAGCGACCCGCAGATGCGCTTCAGCAGCGTTTCGCCGGCGAATTTCTACGGCGCCTACATGGCAACGCGCCACCTGCTGGACCACGGCCACCGCAAGATCCTGCACTACACCTACCACCACCGCCCGACCATCCGGCAGCGCCGGCGCGGCTTCGAGGCCGCCATCGCCGACTGCCCGGGCGCCGAGGGCACGCTGGTCATCTCCAACGAGCATTCGAGCCGGGAGCTGCTGGCGGACCTGATGGCCGGCAAGTACGAGGTCACGGCCGTGTTCTGCTGGAACGACGGCGTCGCTGTCACCATGGTGGAAACCCTGCTCGGGCCTGACTCCCCGATGCCGAAAGGGTTCTCGCTCGTCGGCTTCGACGACCTGCCGATTGCGGGCATCGCCAGCCCGCGCCTCAGCACCGTGCGGGTGGACCGCGAGGCGATCGGGCGCGGCGTCATAAGGCTGCTGGCGAACCAGCTCGACGGCGACGCAGCGGTGCAGCAACTCGAGATCGGGCTGACCCTGGTGGAAGGCGAAACCGTCCACGCGATCGGCTGAGCCCGCACTTTTCTTACCGCCCCTGTGAATAACCGCCGTCAGGCAGCGTGCCTTCGCATGCCTATCTCGCGGCTGCATCAATGCAAATCCAGCAACTTTGCGTAATTTGCGTGAATTGCGCAAAAACCTTGAATTTGCACTGCAAGGTGCATTAGTCTGCAGTGAAATGACGGCTTTTCGGCAAGAACGGGTTGCGTTCCGTTACCGCAAGGAGCCGCAGGGAGGAATAGGTGACTCTTCGGCGGTGGAACATCAGGCACGTCGAGTCGGTGCTTGCCGCCGCCCCCGCCTTTGCACCATTTCCCCGCAGCGGCACGGCCGAAGTCGAAACGCTGAAGCAGCGCGTCGGCGCGAGGCCCCTGGGTGACCTTCTGGCTACAGCTGCACGCGACGCATCGAGCCCCATCCCTGCCCTGCCAGCCAGCCTCTACCACGAGTTCCGCGAAACGGGCGGGCGCGAGGGCTACGAGGACGCCCAGCGCGACCGCCGCAACATGCTCTACCGGCTGGTGATGGCCGAATGGCTCGAGGGGCGTGGCCGGTTCGCCCCGGCCATCGAGGACCTCACCTGGGCCCGGCTCGAAGAGACCAACTGGGCATGGCCGGCGCATGCCGGCGACCTCGACCCTCCGGATCGGCCCACGGTCGACCTCGCGGCGGCCATGACCGCGCTCGACATGGCGGAGCTCGACTACCTGGTCGGAGAGCGGTTGCCGCCCAATCTCAGGGCACGGCTGCGCGCCGAGGTGGAGCGACGGGTCGTCAGACCCTTCCTCGAGCGCTCCGATCACTGGTGGCTCCACACGACGCCGGAAAAGCAGGTGAGCAACTGGACGGCCGTATGCGTTGCCGGCGCCGTCGGTGCCGCACTCTACCTCGAAGCCGACACGGCGCGGCTGGCGGCGATCGTCACGCGTGGGCTGCACAGCCTCGCCGACTACCTCGATACGTTCGATCCGCAGGGTGGCTCGTCCGAGGGGCCGGACTACTGGACCTACGGCTTTGGCAATTATGCGGTGCTGGCCGACCTGCTGCACCAGCGCAGCGGCGGCGCCATCGACCTGCTGGCCGGGGACACCCTGCGCGACATCGCGAGCTTCCCCATCCGAACCATGCTGGCACCGGGAGTGTGGGCGAGCTTTTCGGACTCAGACAGTAATCCGGTGTTCCACCCCTCGCTGCTGACGCTGCTGGCCCGGCACATGAACCTGCCAGATCTGCTGGGGCTCGGCATGCGCAACGACTTCACGGTGGCGAACTTCAACCAGTTCGCCTGGCCGCTGCGCCAGTTTGCCTGGCCGTTGCCCGAGGATCCTGCCCCCGTACGGCTCGCGCCGCACGACTGGTATGACGAGATGGGCTGGATGATCAGCCGGCTCGACCCCGACGATCCTGCATCGCTGCGCCTCGCCGCCAAGGGCGGGCATAACGACGAAATGCACAACCAGAACGACGTCGGCTCCTTCATGGTGGTGGCGGGCGGCGCGGTGGTGCTGACCGATCCCGGCCGCGGGCGCTATTCGAAGAGCTATTTCGGTCCCGAACGATATGGAAACCTGATGGCTTCCTCGCGCGGGCACTCGGTCCCGGTGGTCAACGGCCACGAACAGGCGGAGGGGCGCGAGCATTCGGCGCGGGTCCTCCATCACTCCCATGCGAAGGACGCCGACCGGCTCGAACTCGATATGGCCGCCGCCTACCCGGCAGCAGCCGGGATCGCGCGCCTCGAACGCCGTCTCACCTTCGACCGTACGGTTCCGGGCGGGCGGGTGCTGGTCGATGACAGCTACGGCTTTGCGGGCGGGGACGGCGAGTTCCAGTCGGTGCTGGTGACGCCACTCGATGTCACCACCGGCAACGGCACGGTCGAAATCGGGGAGACCGGGGCCGGCGTGCGTGTCGAGTACGACGCCGCCGGAATAGCGGTCGCCCTCGACCGGCACGAGCAGGTGGAAAAGCAGTACCAGCCAGCAGTCGATCTCACGCGCGTCGTGTTCACGCCCCGGCACCAGAGCCGGGAGGGACGCGTCGCGCTCGCCATCTCACCGCTCGGCTGAGCGGGAGCGGCCTCCGAGGAGGAGGCGCATCGTCGTGGCTCCGGCAACGTCCGGCGGCCGGATTTTGACCTCCGGGGCATCGCCCCCGGACAAGGGAGGACGAGAATGAGGAGAGACCATCTCAACAGCCTGACCGGCGCGGTGGCCCTGGCGGCCATGCTCGCTGCTGCAGGCCCTGCGCTGGGAGCCGGCCAGGCACCCGCACTGGACGCACTGGTGGAAAGCGGCGATCTGCCACCGCTCGAGGAGCGACTGCCGGCCAACCCGCTGGTCGTCAAGGGCGACAGCATCGGCACCTATGGCGGCACCTGGCGCATGGGCATGAACGGCGGCGGGGACAATGGCCTGATCGTCAAGACCGTCGCCTATGAAGGGCTGGTCCGCTACGACCACCAGTGGAAGGACGTCCTGCCCAACCTGGCTGAGAGCTGGGAAGTGAACGAGGACGCGACCGAATACACCTTCAAGCTGCGCGACGGGGTCAAGTGGTCGGACGGCACCCCGTTCACCACCGAGGACATCGCCTTTGCGGTGGAGATGTACCAGGACCCGGAATACGCCGCGAACAGCTGGATCGACAGCGCCGCCAACCCGGTGAAGCTGGAGGTGGTCGACGAGACGACCTTCAAGTTCGGGTTCGATACCCCCAACGGCATGCTCATGGAAACGCTGGCGAGCACCGACGGGCTGCACATCACCTCGCTTCCCAAGCACTATTGCAGCCAGTTCCACCCCAGCTACAACGACAATGCCGACGCCGACGCGCAGGCGGCCGGGTTCGACGGCTGGGCCCTCTACCTGCAGGACCGCTGCGCCTGGGGCTGGGAGACCATCCGGTTCTCCAATGCCGACCTGCCGACCATCTATCCCTGGATCATCGAGACGCCGCTTTCAGCGAACGTCCAGCGCGTCACCTGGGTACGCAATCCCTATTACTGGAAGGTCGACAGCGAGGGGAACCAGCTCCCCTATATCGACAGGCTGGACATGCGGGTCAGCCAGGGCGGCGTCGAGGAACTGACGCTCGCCGCGCTCAACGGCGAGATCGACTTCCAGGAACGCCACATCGCCACCAACATGAACAAGCCGCTGTTCTTCGATGGGCAGGAGCAGGGTGACTACCACCTGGGCGAGATCATTCCTTCGGCCTCGAACACGCTGGCCCTGCAGCTCAATCTGAACCACCTCGACCCGATCAAGCGCGAACTGTTCAACAACAAGGACTTCCGCATCGGGCTCTCCCACGCCATCGACCGGCAGGAGATCATCGACGTGGTGTTCACCGGTCAGGGCGAGCCCTTCCAGGTGGCCCCGCGCCCGGAATCGCAGTTCTACGACGAGGAACTCGCCAAGCAGTACACCGAGTTCGATCCGGACCTTGCCGTCCAGCACCTGGAAGCGGCCGGGCTGACCGAACTCAATGGCGACGGCATCCGCCTGATGAGCGACGGCAACCCGCTCACCATCACCGCCGACATGATCACGGCACTGCGCCCCGAATGGGTCGACATGCTGGAGATCCTGCAACTGCAGCTCGCAGCCGTGGGCGTCGACCTTCAGATCAACAGCATCGACCGCACCCTGTTCTACGAGAAGCGCCCCTCCGGCGAGTACGACGCCCAGGTGTGGGCGGGCGACGGCGGCATCGAGGCGCTGCAGGACCCCCGCTACTACATGCCCTTCAGCGATGAATCGGTCTGGGCCTATCGCTGGGCGCACTGGTTCAACGGCACCCGCCCCGACATCGCCGAGGAGCCCGCGGACTGGGCCAAGCAGCAGATGGATCTCTACCGTCAGGTTCGCGCCTCGGGAGATCCGGAGCAGCGCGCCGAACTGTTCCGCCAGATCCTCGACATCACCAAGGAACAGTTTCCCGTGATCGGGGTGAGCCTGGCACCCAACAGCTACTCCATCGTCAGGAACAACCTCCGCAACGTGCCGGAGAGCATGTTCAACGCCTGGCTGTTCCCCACCCCGGCGCCGATGGATCCCGTGGTCTGGTACTTCGAATAGCGGGGCGACCTCCCACCCGCTCACTTCCCCCGCGGTCTGCACGGCCGCGGGGGACTCTCCGAACCCTGAACAGGTTGTGCCATGATCGGCTTCATCATCCGGCGCCTGATCGCCATGCTGCTGACGCTGGTGGCGGTCTCGATCGTCGCCTTCGCGATCATCCAGCTGCCGCCGGGCGACTATCTCTCCAGCTACCTCGCGCAGCTCTCCTCGACGGGCGACCAGGTGGACCCGCGGGTGATCGAGAACCTACGCCGCCAGTACGGACTGGATGAGCCGTTCTACGTACAGTACTGGAAGTGGATCACCGGCATCCTGCAGGGCAATTTCGGCCACAGCTTCGAGTGGAAGCGGCCGGTGACCGAACTGATCTGGGGCCGGCTCGGCAACTCCATCCTGGTCGAGGGCATGGCCGTGATCGCCATGTGGCTGATCGCGCTGCCCATCGGCATCTATGCCGCCGTCCGCAAGTATTCGCTCGGCGACTACCTCGCCACCATCGGCGGCTTCATCGGCCTCGCCATTCCCAACTTCCTGTTCGCGCTGATCCTGATGTACCTGGCGTTCACCTGGTTCGGCACGACGCTGAGCGGGCTCTACTCCCCCGAGTTCGAGAACGCCCGCTGGAGCCTGCCCCGCATCTGGGATTTCCTGACCCACGCCTGGGCGCCGGTGCTGGTGCTGGCGACGGCGGGCACGGCCGAACTCATCCGCATTCTCAGGGCCAACCTGCTCGACGAGCTGAAGAAGCCCTATGTGACCACCGCCCGCTCCAAGGGCCTGCCCGAGCGGCGGGTGATCCTCAAATACCCGGTGCGGCTGGCGCTCAACCCGCTGGTGTCGACCATCGGCTGGCTGCTGCCGGCACTGGTCTCGGGTTCGGTGATTGTCTCGGTGGTGATGAACCTGCCGACCGCCGGCCCGATGCTGCTGCGCTCGCTGACCACGCAGGACATGTACCTGGCCGGGGCGATCATCCTGTTGCTCAGCGTGCTGACGGTGATCGGCACCGTGGTGTCGGACATCCTGCTCGCCCTGCTCGATCCGCGCATTCGCTACGGGAGCAAGTGATGGCACTCGACAGCGTTCAAACCTCCATCGTTCCGGTGCCGGCAAGGCGCCATCGCGAGACCCAGTTCGGCCTGTTGTGGCGCCGTTTCCGGCGGCACAGGCTGGCGCTGGTGAGCCTGTGGGTGGTGGTGGCGTTCTACCTCGTCGCGCTCATCGCCGACTTCCTCGCGCCGGCCGATCCAGCCGCCTACAGCGCCCGCTACACCTATGCGCCGCCACAGGGGCTGCACTTCTTCGACCAGAACGAGGATGGCAGCTGGCATTTCGGCCCCTTCGTCTATGGCTACAAGACCGAGATCGACCCGGTGGCGCTGAGGCGCACCTTCGTCATCGACGAGAGCGTGCGGCTGCCGGTGCGGTTCCTCGCACCGTCCGATCCCTACCTGCTGGCGGGGGTGATCCCGATGTCGGTCAAGCTGATCGGACCGGAGAACCCGCGCGACCCGTTCTACATCCTCGGGGCCGACAGGCTGGGCCGCGACATGCTGAGCCGGCTGATCCACGGCACCCGCATCTCGCTTTCGATCGGGCTCGCCGGGGTGACGCTGAGCCTTGTCTTCGGCGTGATCATCGGCGGCTTCGCAGGGTTCTACGGCGGGTGGCTCGATGGCGCCGTCATGCGCGTGATCGAGTTCATCCGCTCTATGCCGACCATCCCGCTGTGGCTCGGGCTCGCCGCGGCGCTGCCCAAGGACTGGAGCGCGCTGCAGACCTATTTCGCCATCACCATCATCCTCTCGCTGATCGGCTGGACGGAGCTGGCGCGCGTGGTGCGGGGGCGTTTCCTCAGCCTCAGGACCGAGGACTTCGTCACCGCCGCACAGCTCGACGGCGCCAGCGACTGGCGCATCATCACCCGCCACATGGTGCCGAGCTTCACCAGCCACATCATCGCCGCGGCGACGCTCGCCATTCCCGGCATGATCCTCGCCGAGACGGCGCTGAGCTTCCTCGGGCTCGGCCTGCAGGCGCCGATCGTCAGCTGGGGCACGCTGCTGCAGGACGCCCAGAACATCCGCACCCTCGCCACCGCGCCCTGGCTGCTCGCGCCAGGGGTATGCGTGGTGGTGGTGATCCTTGCCCTCAACTTCTTCGGAGACGGCCTTCGTGATGCCGCTGACCCCCATGGCCGCTGAACCGCTGCTCGCCATCAACGACATGTCGATCGTGTTCACCTCGCCCGACGAGGCGGACGTGGAGGCGGTGCGGCAGGTGGACCTGACGCTCACCCCGGGAAAGACGCTGGCGCTGGTGGGCGAAAGCGGGTGCGGCAAATCGGTGACGGCCCGCGCCGTGCTGCGCCTGCTCGACAGCAATGCCCGTATTCCGAGCGGCACCATCCGCTTCGAGGCGGACAGCGGCCCCGTCGACATCGCCCGCCTCAGGCCCGACAGCCTGGCCCTCCGGGCGATCCGCGGGGCGCAGATCTCGATGATCTTCCAGGAGCCGATGAGTTCGCTGTCGCCGGTCCACACCATCGGCGACCAGATCGACGAGATCATCATCCTCCATGAGCGTGTGCCGCAGAAGCAGGCGCGCGAGCGCACGGTCGCCCTGCTCGACCAGGTGGGCGTGCCGGGGGCGCGCGATCGTGCCAACGCGTATCCCTTCGAGCTCTCGGGCGGGCTGCGGCAGCGGGCGATGATCGCCATGGCGCTGGCCTGTACGCCGAAGCTGCTGATCGCCGACGAGCCGACCACCGCGCTCGACGTCACGACCCAGGCGCAGATCCTCGACCTCCTGCGCCAGCTGCAGGCCGACTTCGGCATGGCCATGCTGTTCATCACCCACGATCTGGGCGTGGTGGCCGAGATCGCCGACGAGATCGCCGTGATGTATCTGGGCGACGTGGTCGAGCAGGGCGACGTGTTCGAGGTGTTCCGGGCGCCCCGGCACCCCTACACGCAGGCGCTGATGAACTCGGTGCCGCGGCTGCAGCGCAAGGCGGACCGGCAGCGGCTGTCGCCGATCAAGGGTACGGTGCCCTCCCCCAAGGATCGGCCGGCGGGCTGTGCCTTCACCAGCCGCTGCCCCCACGCCTTCGCGCCCTGCCCCACCATTCGGCCCGAACCGACAGCAGTAGGCGGCGGGCACGTGGCGCGCTGCCACCTGCTGACCCACGCGCGCGCGGAGGCAGTGGCATGACGACGCTGCTGTCGGTCGAGAACCTGTCGAAAGTCTTCACCATCGGCGGTGGCCTGTTCGGCGAGACGCGCGAACTCGTGGCCCTCAACGACATCAACCTGACGGTGGAAGCAGGCGAAACCCTTGCCATCGTCGGCGAAAGCGGCTGCGGCAAGACCACGCTCGGCCGGTGCATCATCAAGGCGCAGCCGGTGACCACGGGCAAGGTCCGTTACCTGCCGCCGGGCCGCGAGCCGGTGGAACTGACGAGGCTCTCGAAGCGCGAGATCAAGCCGTGGCGGCGCGACATCAGGATGATCTTCCAGGACCCGATGAGTTCGCTCAACCCGAACATGCGCGTGTTCGACATCGTCGCCGAACCGCTGCGGGTGCACCGGGTGGCCCGGGGCCGGGAACTCGAGGACCGGGTGCTCGACACGCTCGCCAAGGTCGGCATCCCGGCCGATGCCGTTGGACGCTACCCCCATGCCTTCTCCGGGGGGCAGCGCCAGCGGATCGGCATCGCCCGGGCGCTGGTGCTCGAGCCCAGGCTCGTCATCGCCGACGAGGCGGTGTCGGCCCTCGACGTATCGATCCAGGCGCAGGTGCTGAACCTGCTCGACGACCTCAAGCACGAGTTCGGCCTCACCTACATCTTCATCAGCCACGACCTCGGCGTCGTGAACTACATCGCCGACCGGGTGGCGGTGATGTATCTCGGCCATGTGGTCGAAACGGCGCCCACCGAGATGCTGTTCGAGCGGCCGCGCCACCCCTACACCGAGATGCTGCTCGAAGCGCTGCCGATCGCCGATCCCACCCGGCGCAAGGGACGGCGCACCGAGCTCAGGGGCGAGATTCCCTACCTTGGAAACCGCCCGCAGGGCTGCCCTTTCCACACCCGATGCCGCTACGCCCAGGACGTGTGCCGCGCCGAGACGCCGGCGCTGCGGCCGATCAACGGGACGGCGCAGTCGGCCGCCTGCCATTTCGCCGAAACCCTCGATCTCCAGGGCGCCTACGACACCGCGCCACAACAGGTTCCCGCTTGATGATCTACGACCCCGTTAGCGCCAACCCGCTCTCCGGCAACCCGCTTGAGACCCGTGCCGACGTGGAGCGGGCCCTGCGTGACCTGTTCCTGCCGCTGCTGCCCTATTTCTCCGACGGGGGCGCCCGCGTCAGGCTCGATGGCGCCGCGGCGCATTTTGACCGCGCGGCAGCGGATCTCGAGGGCTTTGCCCGTCCCCTCTGGGGCCTGACTCCTCTGGCCGCTGGCGGCGGCGGCTTCGATCATTGGGAACTCTACCGGCGAGGCCTTGCCAACGGCACCGACCCCGGGCACCCCGAATACTGGGGCGCCGTCAACGGCACCGACCAGCGCCAGGTGGAACTCGCCGCCATCGGTTTCACCATGAAGATGCTTCCGCACCTCGTCTGGGAGCCGCTGCCGCAACAGGCCAAGGACAACCTTGCCGCCTACCTGCTGGAGGCGCGCCAGCACGACTATGCCGACAACAACTGGAAGTTCTTCCGCATCCTGGTGGACCTGGGGCTCGAGGAATGCGGCGTCGCCTTCGACCGCACGCTGACCGATGCGTATCTGGAGGAACTGGACGGCTTCTATCTCGGGGACGGCTGGTACCGGGATGGCGATATCCGCCGCATAGACCACTACATCCCATTCGCGATGCACTTCTACGGGCTGATCTATGCCCGCCTCGCACCCGGCAACGCCCAGCGTGCCACGGACTACAGGGAGCGCGCGCGGCTCTTTGCGGAGGATATCCAGCACTGGTTCGACGAGGATGGCGGAACGCTCGCCTTCGGCCGTTCGCTTACCTATCGCTTCGCCTGCGCCGGTTTCTGGGGAGCACTGGCCTTTGCCGATGTCGAGGCGCTGCCATGGGGCGTGGTCAAGGGGCATTTCCTGCGCCACCTGAGATGGTGGAGCAGACTGCCGATCGCCCACGGCAACGGGGTTCTGTCCATCGGCTATGGCTACCCCAACCTGTTCATGTCGGAGAGCTACAATTCGGCCGGCTCGCCTTACTGGGCGCTGAAGGCCTTCCTGCCGCTGGCGCTTCCCGCAGACCACCCGTTCTGGCAGGCCGAGGAAGTGCCGGCAGGGTTCGACAGCGAGCCGGTGCCGCTGAGGCACCCCGGCATGGTCATACAGCACACTCCCGGCAACGTGGTGGCGCTGTCGAGCGGCCAGCAGAACTGGCAGATGCGCCAAGGCGCGGAGAAATACGCCAAGTTCGCCTATTCCTCCCGCTACGCCTTCTCGGTCGAAGCCGACGAGCGCGCCTACGAGGCAGGCGCCTTCGACGGTGCGCTGGCCCTCAGCGACGACGGGCGGCACTATCGTGTGCGCGAAACCAACGAGGTGGCGCAGATCGCGGGGACGACCCTGCGCGCGGTGTGGAAACCCTGGAACGACGTCACCATCGAGACCTGGCTGCTGCCGGCGAACCCCTGGCACGTACGGGTGCATCGCATCACGACGCCTCGCCCGCTCCACGCAACCGAGGGCGGCTTCGCCATTGCGAGGGCCGATTTCAACGCCGACACGCGGATCGAGGAGACCGGCCGCGCCATGGCCAGCAGCAGCACCGACCTCAGTGTCATCCTCGATCTTGCCGGCGGGCGCCAAGGTCGCGCCCAGCGGGCCCTGCCCAACACCAACCTGGTGGTGGCCAAGACCATTGTGCCGCAACTACGCGGAGCGCTCGCGGCGGGCACCACCGTGCTTATAACGGCCGCGATGGCATTGCCCGCGGGCGCCGACGCAGAGACTGCATTGTCGAACCCGCCCCCTATCCCGAGCATTGCCGATCTCGAGGCGCTGTTTGCCCGCGAGGGCGTCGATGTCAGCGCCATCCTGGTGCCGGAGCGGTTCTGATGCGACCCAAGCTGGCTTTTGCGATGAACCCCGGGAAGACCCGGCACGTGTTCGACCATGCCCTGATCGGACGGTTGGAGCGGGTCTGCGATGTGCTGTCCACCGACCCCATCGAGGACTTTGCGACCACCAGCGCCCGCGGGACCCTGGCCGTGACCGAAGTGCTGGTGACCGGCTGGGGCTGCCCGCTGATCGGACCCGATGCGCTGCGCTCGGCCCCGCGGCTGCGCCTGATCGCCCATGCCGCCGGGACCGTGAAGTTCACCGTCGATCCATCGGCCTATGCGAGGGGCATCCGGGTGACGCACGCTGCCGAGGCCAATGCCATCCCGGTGGCGGAGTACACGCTGGCCGCCATCCTCTTCGCCAACAAGCGGGCCTTCGAATTCCGCGACCTCTACCGCGCCGATCACGGCCGGCGCTCGAGCCATGCCCTGATGGACCAGCCGATCGGCAACTTCCAGCGCACGGTGGGGCTGGTCGGCGCGTCCCGCATCGGCCGCCGCGTTGCCGCCCTTCTGGCCGGCTTCGACGTCTCGGTGCTCCTCTACGACCCGTTCGTGCAGCCGGGCGATCCCATCACCGCAATGGCCGAACTCGTCGACCTCGACACGCTGATGAGCCGCTCCGACGTGGTGTCGCTGCACGCGCCGTCCCTGCCGACCAATGGCGGCATGATCGGTGCGCGCCAGTTCAGGCTGATGGCGGACGGCGCAACCTTCATCAACACGGCCAGGGGAGCCCTGGTGGACGAGGCAGCCCTGCTCGCAGAGCTCGAAACCGGGCGCATCCATGCGGTGATCGACGTGACCGATCCCGAGATCCCCCCGCCGAACTCGCTCTTCTACACCCTGCCCAACGTCTTCCTGACCCCGCACATCGCCGGCGCCATCGGCACCGAACGCACCCGCCTCGGACTGATGGCCGTAGAGGAAGTGGAGCGCTTCGTGCGCGGGGAGAAGCTGCTCTATGAGATCGAGCCCGAACTGCTGGAGCGGCTGGCCTAGTGAGCATGAGCACTTCCGACCCCGATCCGGACCACCCGGCGTCTCATCCGGATGGAGGGGGTACAGAGGACTACCGCCGGCAGCGCCTGCAGTTCCTCACCTGGGATCGCACGGCCGAGGACATCGTTAGCCCGGATCATCAGGCGCGCGTGGAGAACCTGCGCATCCATGCAGGAGCGATCATCGACCCCACCGCCTATATTGCGGCGGAGGCGGCGATCTTCACGACCCGGCTGGCGCTGGGGGAACAGAGCTGGATCGCGGGGCACGCGCTGGTGCGCGGCGATGTCAGCTTCGGGGCACACTGCACGGTCAACCCCTATGCGATGATCTCCGGAACAGTGCGCTGCGGCGATGGCGTGCGGATCGCCAGCCACGTCTCGCTGGTCGGTTTCAACCATGGCTTCGATGATCCGGACACGCCCATCTACCGGCAGGCGCATCAGAGCCGCGGCATCGTCATCGAGGATGATGTCTGGATCGGCGCCAACGCCGTCGTCGTGGACGGGGTGACGGTCGGGCGCGGAGCCGTAATCGCCGCCGGCGCCGTGGTCAGCCGGGACGTGCCGCCCATGGCCATTGTCGGCGGCGTGCCGGCGCAGGTACTCCGCTTCCGCGGCGGGGCCCGGCGTGACAGGGCGGCAGAACAGCTCAGGTCCCTAGGCGAGCGCGCCTCGGCGCAGTGGCAGGATGTCCTTGCCCTCAACCGCCTCGACGGCCAGTACCTCTCGCGAGAGGCTTCCGGCGATGCGCGGATGAGCATCCGCCATCTCTGCGATGCGATCGAGATCGCCGCCGGTTTCGGCGGCGTACCGGCGGGCCTCGACCGCACGGCCATTGTCGAGCGGCTGCAATCGGCCCAGGACCCCGACAGCGGCCTCTTCCCCGATCCATACCAGGCGCCCGTGCCTGGGATGCCGCTGCGGGAAGACGGGCTGGCCCTCTACAACGTCCTCGCGGTCGGCTACGCGCTGGAAGTGCTCGGCAGCCGCCCCCTTCACCCCGTTTCGGCGGTTGAACTGCCTGCAACCGAGCTGTGCCAGTGGCTCGAAAGCCTTCCCTGGCGCAACCGGGCGTGGAGCGCGGGGGCCAATGTCGACACCATCGGCACAGCGCTCTACTTCAACGCCCGCTATTTCGCGACCGGCCGTGCCCGCGAGGTCCTGTTCGGCTGGCTCGCCCTCAATCAGGATCGCGCCAGCGGGCTGTGGGGTGCCCCGACGCCGGAGGAAGGCCTGCTGCGGCCGGTCAACGGCTTCTACCGCCTGACGCGGGGCACCTATGCCCAGTTCGGCGTGGCGGTGCCGCGGCCGGAGGCGGCGATCGACTCCGTATTGCTCAACCACCGGAACCATGGCGGCTTCTCTGGTCCGAGCTACACCGCCTGCAACCTGCTGGACACCATCCACCCGCTGCTCATCTGCCTGGCGCAGACCGACCACCGTCGCGCCGAGGCGGAGGAGATTGCCCACGCGGTGATTGCGCGGGCGGGCGAACGCTGGATCGATGGGCAGGGCTTCGCATTTGCGGATGGGCAGACCCCCGGCCTGCAGGGGACCGAGATGTGGCTGTCGGTGATGCACCTCGCGGCAAGGCTGCTGGGGCTCGAGGCGGAGTTCGCCTTCGTGCCGAAGGGCGTCCACCGTACCGGAGCTGTGGGATTGGGGTTGTAAGCGGCGTGACTGCGGCGGAGCGTGAATGATGATCGCGAAGAAGGCCCTCGTCGTCTGGGGCGGCATGGAACTGCACACGCCCGAGCGCGGCGCGCAGGTGGTGCGGCAACTGCTCGAGGAAGAGGGCTTCGCCGTCACCGTCACGCCCGACTACGATGCCCTCGGCGCGGAGGACGTTGGCAGCAACGACCTCGTTGTCCCCGTGATCACCGACGGCACGCTCGAGCCCGAAAAGATGGGCAGGCTTATTGCCGCTATCCGCGCCGGCACCGGCCTTGCCGGCTACCACATGGGGCTCGCCACGACCTTCCGCGCCAGTGTGCCGTTCCGCTATGCCGCCAGCGTCTACTGGGTGCAGCACCCCGGCGACATCATCACCTACCGCGTCGACGTCACCCGCCCCGAGCACCCGATCATGGCCGGGATCGACAGCTTCGAGCACACATCAGAGCAGTACTATCTCAATTACGATCCGGCGGTGGAGGTGCTGGCGACCACCACCTTCTCCGGCGCGTTCCACCCCTGGAGGAAGGATGTGGTGATGCCGGTGGTGTTCACCACCACCCACGACCGGGGACGGGTGTTCTATTCCTCGCTGGGGCACACGGCCGACGAACTGGAGATCCCCCAGGTGCGCACCATCCTCAAACGCGGCCTGCTCTGGGCGACGCGCTAGCCGTCGGCTCCCTCGCTCCGCCGGCGCAGCACCTCGGATTCCGGCAGGGCATTGGCATAGCCCAGTTCCCGGTTGGCTCGGGCCCAGAACGCGGGGTGGACCACGTCGAGCCGCGACGGCGTCTCCGCAGTGAGGCCAAGCCCGGAAGCGAGAAGCGGCGCGAGGTAGAGCACGGTGTTCTGCCGGTACCACGCGGGGATGGTCTCGTCCGTCCAGATCGCCGGGCGGATGAGGTCGTAAGCGCCGTATCCATGGGAAGCGAACAGCCCGGCCCAGTAGCTTTGCCACTGCTCGTTGCGATGCCCGACACCGCCCTGCCCCGGGATCGCGGCGCTGAACAGCACTGCCGGCGCCATGGCGACGAGGTCGGCGACAAAGCCTGCTGCCCGCTCCGAGGACAAGTGCTCGGCGACTTCGAGCGAGATGACGAGATCGGCAGCGATTCCCAGGATGGGGAGTTCGAGATCGTGCTGGAGAAAGCCGATCCGCACATCGTCCAGCATGTCGGGGGTGACCCAGTCTCCCTCTAGGCCGACCGCGGACCGCGCGCCACGATCCAGTGAAGCGGCCAGGAACGTGCCGGTGCCACAGCCGATATCGGCGACCCGCGCCATCGGCAGCCCGGGCGGTAGCGCCGCCAGGATGCGCCGGGCGGCCCCGGCGGTGTGTTCGCGCCGCCGGGCGTAGAAATCGGCGGGATAGAGACGTGTGCTCACCGGACAGCCCTCCTGTTCCCTGACTAGCATGCGGGCGTTTGTTCCGCGCCGGGCAAATGCGCAATCGCAGACTAGCCGCTCGCGGCGCGATGGCACGAAATGCCCGCGTTCCGAAGGGAAGAAAAACATCCGTCCAGACTGTTGAAACACCTGCCTTGCGGGCGCAGGTTTCGGGCGATTTCCGGCGCCGTGCTGCCGGCACCCGTCCGCAACTGGAGAACAAGAAGATGAAGCTTTCGACTGTTCTGGCCACTCTCGGCCTGATGACCCTGGCGACCCCGGTGCTGGCCCAGTCCGCACTCGATCAGGTCAGGGAGGCGGGCGTGCTGCGGATCGGCACCGAGGGCACCTACGCTCCCTTCACATACCACGACGAGACGGGCGCCCTCGTTGGCTTCGACGTCGAGGTCGGCCAGGCGATTGCCGACCATATCGGGGTGGAGGCGCAGTTCGTCGAGGGTCCGTGGGACGGGCTGATCGCCGGCATCGACGCCAACCGCTACGACGTGGTGATCAACCAGGTCGGCATCAATCCGGAGCGGCAGGCCAAGTACGACTTCTCCGAACCCTATATCGCCTCCAAGGCGGCGCTGATCGTGCGCGAGGACAATGCCGACATCGCCAGCTTCGAGGATCTCGCCGGAAAGCGTTCCGCCCAGACCCTCACCAGCAATTTCGGCAAGCTCGCCGAGAGCTACGGCGCCGAACTCGTACCCACCGAAGGGTTCGATCAGTCCATCGCGCTGGTGCTGCAAGGCCGGGCGGACGCCACCATCAACGACAGCCTGTCCTTCTTCGACTTCAAGACCCAGCAACCCGATGCCCAGGTGAAAGTCGCCGCGACGGCGCCGGACGCCGACTTCTCGGGCGTGCTGCTCGCCAAGGGCAAGCCGGAACTGCTCGCCGCCATCAACGAGGCGCTCGCGGCGATCAAGGCCGACGGCACCTATGCCGAGATCTCCGAGAAGTACTTCGGCGAAGACGTCTCCCAGTAGCCTCGTCACCAACCCGCGTTTACAAGGGATCGGCCGGAACCCGGCCGATCCCTTTCGTGTGAGGCTCCATGCCGCACTGGCTGAACCTGATGATCGACTCGCTGCCCTCGCTGCTGTGGGCATGCGTGGTGTTCACCGTACCGCTGACGCTGCTCTCGTTCGTGCTCGGGCTGGCGGTGGGGTTCGTGGCGGCGGTGGTACGGCTGTTCGCGCCGGGCCCGCTTGCCGCCATCGTCCGGTTCTATGTATGGATCATCCGCGGCACGCCGCTCCTGGTGCAGCTCTTCCTGATCTTCTACGGCCTGCCCAGCGTCGGCATCGTGCTCGACGCCTTCCCGGCGGCGCTGATCGGGTTCACCCTCAATGTCGGCGCCTACACCTCCGAGATCATCCGCGCCGTGTTGCTGTCGGTGCCCAAGGGACAGTGGGAGGCGGCATATTCCGTCGGCATGACCTGGAGCCAGGCAATGCGGCGGATCATCCTGCCGCAGGCGACGCGCACCGCCGTGCCGCCGCTGTCCAACACCTTCATCTCGCTGGTGAAGGACACCTCGCTCGCCGCCGCGATCACGGTGCCGGAGCTGTTCCGCGCCGGCCAGCGGATCGTCGCCACCACCTATGAGCCTTTGATCATCTATGTGGAGGTGGCGCTGATCTACCTCGTGGTCAGTTCGGTGCTGTCGACCCTGCAGGCACGCATCGAAAGGCGCTATGCCCGCTATGGCGGCTATGTGGGGGCGGCGTCTTGATCACGCTCGAGCACATCAACAAGAGCTTCGGCGACAACCACGTGCTGAAGGATGTCAGCATCGCCGTGCCCGAGGGCGGCGTCACGGCCCTGATCGGGGCGTCCGGGAGCGGCAAGAGCACCCTGCTCCGCTGCGTCAACCTGCTCGAAATCCCGCAGTCAGGCGAGGTGCATATCGACGACACCGTCGCCCGGCTCGTCCCCGGCCACAAGGTGAGCCGCGACATCATCCTCGCCCTTCGGCGCAAGACCGGCATGGTGTTCCAGAACTTCCAGCTCTTCCCGCACCTGACGGCGCTGGAGAACGTGATGGAAGGATTGGTGACCGTGCTCAAATGGCCGCGCGAGAAGGCGGAAACGCGCGCGCGGGACCTGCTGCACAAGGTGGGCATGAGCATCAAGGCCGACGCCTGGCCATCGAGCCTGTCGGGTGGACAGCAGCAGCGGGTCGCCATCGCCCGGGCACTTGCCCCGTCCCCCAAGGTGCTGCTCTGCGACGAGCCGACCTCGGCGCTCGATCCGCAGCTGGCGGCCGAAGTGGTGGATGTCCTCGCCGAACTCGCGCGGGAGGGCACCACCATGCTGATGGCGACCCATGACCTGCGCCTCGCTGCCACCATAGCCAGCAACGTGGTGTTCCTCGATGGCGGCGAGGTGATCGAGGCGGGTCCTGCGGGGCAGGTCTTCGGAGCGCCGGTCGACGAGCGCACCCGCCGCTTCATCTCCATCCTCACCGCCAATGGGCCCGCGGGCGGGCAGTGACTAGCTCAGGCGATCAAGCCGCCCCTTCTTCTTCACGATGTTCTTGTAGTCCCACTGCACCGACCGCGCCTCGGCCAGCCAGCGAACCAGCAGGTCGCGGTCAATGTCGGATGCCGAGGTGTAGCGGGCCTCGGCCGCCTTGAACGTGCCTTCCGGCCTGAGACCGGGAGTCTCGAAGGACTGTCCGCTCCAGAACAGCAGGCGCACGCCCTTGAGCTTGCTATAGCCGACGATGGGGTTGCCCGCGAGGAACCACACCGGATGGGCATGCCAGATCTTGCTCTCGGCGTCGCTCAGGTGTTCGTCGATGATGGTGGCGAGCGCCTCGCAGATTTCGCGGTCGCCCTGCTCCTGCGCCGCATTGTAGCCGTCGATCGTATCGATCCGGCTGCCGGTCCCTGTGTCCATACTCCCCTCCACGCTTCAGGCATTCCCGTCGCGACGACCCGCCGGCGGCGACTTCGACAGCAGCGCCACCTTATTCCGGCGCCGGCGGCTGGGACAGGAACCACGCCACCAGTTCTGCCGAGTTGGCGACGCCGGCCGAGCGCGCGAGGCGCAACCGGTGCGCTTCCACCGTCCGCGCAGAAAGGCCAACTTCCTGGGCAATGGCCGCATTGGTCTTTCCCTGCGCCACCAGGGTCAGGATCTGACGCTGCCGGCCCGTCAGCTTCAGCGTGGTCTCGGTGACCGGCCGGCTCATCGGCTCGAAACAGTAGAGTGCCGCCGCAAACGGATCGACTGCATCGCGCGACCGGCCGTTCACCCGGCACCAGAAGCGATTGCCGCCCGCTCCCGCCATGATCCGCTCGTCATGGTAGACGGCGCCGCTCGGCAGGTGCTGGCGCCACATCTCGCCGGTGCGCACGAAATCTGCCACCGCCGGGTAGAGGCGGGAAAAGCTGGTATCGAGCAGTTCCGCGCGGCGGTAGCCGAACAGAGCCGCGAACTCCTCGTTGCAGTCGCGGATGATGCGATGGGTGGCAAAGACCATCGGCACGGGAATGTCGGCGAGGGCAAAGCTGAGGGGTGCGGACATGTCGTAGAAATACGACTAACTGCCCGGTCGGGACAAGACTTAGCGTCTGCGCAAACGAACCCACCGAGTGGGGAGGAGCCCATGCAGAAAGTCCATTCCACCGTGGCGGAAGCCCTTGCCGGCCTGCTCCGCGACGGCATGACCATCATGTCCGGCGGCTTCGGCCTGTGCGGCATTCCTGCCGCCCTGATCGAAGGTATCGAGCGCTCCGGCGCCCGCGACCTGACCGTGATCTCCAACAATGCGGGCGTCGACGGTATCGGCCTCGGCCGGCTGCTGGCCACCCGCCAGATCCGCAAGATGATCTCCTCCTATGTCGGGGAGAACAAGCTGTTCGCCGAGCAGTACCTGTCGGGCGACCTCGAGCTTGAGTTCAACCCGCAGGGCACGCTGGCCGAGCGCATCCGCGCCGGCGGCGCCGGCATCCCGGCCTTCTTCACCAAGACCGGCGTGGGCACCCTGATTGCCGAGGGCAAGGAAGTGCGCACCATCGACGGTGAAGACTATGTGCTCGAGACCGGCCTCGTCGCAGACCTTGCCGTCGTCCATGCGTATAAGGGCGATGCGGAGGGCAATCTGGTCTACCGGATGACCGCGCGGAACTTCAACCCGATGATGGCGACGGCCGGCCGTGTCACCGTGGCCGAGGTGGAGCACCTGGTCGACACCGGCAGCATCGATCCCGACCACATCCACACCCCCGGCATCTTCGTCGACCGCATCGTGCATGTGCCGGCACCGGTGAAGCACATCGAGCAGCGCACGCTGCGCCCGCGCCAGGAGGAGATTGCCTGATGGCCTGGACCCGCGAACAGATGGCCGCCCGCGCCGCGCGCGAACTGCGCGACGGCTTCTACGTCAACCTTGGCATCGGCATCCCGACGCTCGTCGCCAACTTCATTCCCCAGGGCATGGACGTGCGGCTGCAGAGCGAGAACGGCATGCTCGGCATGGGCCCGTTCCCCTACGAGGGCGAAGAAGATGCCGACCTGATCAATGCCGGAAAGCAGACCATCACCGCCCTGCCCGAGACGAGCTTCTTCTCGAGCGCCGACAGCTTCGGCATGATCCGCGGCGGGCACATCGACCTGTCGATCCTCGGCGCCATGCAGGTTGCCGAAAACGGTGACCTCGCCAACTGGATGATCCCCGGCAAGATGGTGAAGGGCATGGGCGGCGCCATGGACCTCGTCGCCGGCGTCAAGCGCGTGGTGGTGGTGATGGAGCACGAAGCCAAGGGCCAGCCCAAGCTCCTGCGCGAATGCACCCTGCCGCTGACCGGCAAGCGCGTTGCAGACCTCGTCATCACCGATCTCGGCGTGTTCACGCTAGCCCGGCGCGGCGAGATCGATATGCGTCTCATCGAAGTTGCCGACGGCGTCAGCCTCGACGAGATCACCGCCAAGACAGAAGCCCGCTTCACCGTTGCTCTCGAGGAACAGGCCGCATGAGCGACATCGTCATCGTCGGCGCTGCCCGCACCCCGATCGGCAGCTTCCTTGGACCGCTGAGCTCCGTGCCTGCCCATGAACTGGGCGCCACCGCCATCAGAGCGGCGCTTGAGCGTGCCGGAGTTGCGGCCGATCAGGTGGACGAGGTCATCCTCGGCCAGGTGCTGGGTGCCGGTGCCGGCATGAACCCGGCGCGACAGGCGGCCATCGCGGCAGGCATTCCCAAATCCGCCACCGCCTTCGGCGTCAACCAGGTCTGCGGGTCCGGACTGCGCGCCATCGCCCTCGGCATGCAGCAGATCGCCTCCGGCGACGCGACGACCATCGTTGCCGGTGGGCAGGAATCGATGTCGTTGTCGCCCCACTGCCAGATGCTGCGCCAGGGGACCCGCATGGGACCCGTCAGCCTCGTGGACACCATGGTGGTCGATGGCCTCACCGACGCCTTCGGCGGCTATCACATGGGCATCACGGCCGAGAACGTGGCGCGCGAGTTCGGCGTCTCGCGCGAGCAGCAGGACGCGTTTGCGGCCGAGAGCCAGCGCAAGGCGGCAGTGGCGCAGGCCGCCGGGAACTTCCGCGCGGAGATCGCGCCGGTGACCATCGAGACCCGCAAGGGAACCCAGACCGTCGACGTGGACGACCACCTGCGGCCGGACACGAGCGCCGAAGGCCTCGCCCGGCTCCGCCCCGCCTTCGACAAGGAAGGCACCGTTACCGCCGGCAACGCCTCGGGCCTCAACGACGGCGCCGCCGCCGTCGTGTTGATGAGCGAGGCCGAGGCGACGCGTCGTGGCCTGACCCCGCTGGCCCGCATTGCCGGCTGGGCTACCGCGGGTGTCGACCCCTCGGTGATGGGCACCGGGCCCATTCCCGCTTCGCAGAAGGCACTCGCACGGGCCGGATGGTCGGTCGGCGATCTCGACCGCATTGAGGCCAACGAGGCCTTTGCGGCACAGGCCTGTGCCGTCAATGCCGGGATGGGATGGGACCCAGCGAAGGTCAACGTCAATGGCGGCGCCATAGCCCTTGGCCACCCCATCGGCGCCTCCGGTGCCCGAGTGCTGGTGACGCTGATCCACGAGCTTCGTCGCTCCGCCCTTCGTCGCGGCCTCGCCACCCTCTGCATCGGCGGCGGCATGGGCATAGCCATGTGCATCGAAGCCTGAGCCCTTGGGCAGCGACGGCCGGCTACCAGTTGGTGACCGAGCCGTCGCGGCGCCGCAGGTGCGGCGCTTCCCAGAACTCGAAGCTCTGCCGCGCGAGCAGGTCCTCGTCGACCTCGACCCCGAGGCCCGGCGCGTCGCTGACCGGATAGACGGCCCCCTTTAGCTCCGGCTGGACCGGGAAGAAGTCGCGGTTGTCGAACCCGAGCGCCCGTTCGGGAACGCGCGTTTCGAGCCAGGCGAAATTCGGCACCGCCGCGGCGAAATGGATCGTCGCGGCCGTGCACACCGGCCCCAGCGGATTATGCGGCATGAGGTCGACATAGTGCGCCTCGCTCCAGCCGGCGACCTTCATCGCCTCGGTCAGGCCACCGACATTGCAGACATCGATGCGGTTGAACTGATGGATGCCGCGCTCGATGAAGGGCACGAACTGCCACTTGCTGGCGAACTCCTCGCCGATGGCGAACGGAATATCGGTCATGGTGCGCAGGGACTCGTAGGCTTCCGGCGTCTCGTCGCGGATCGGCTCCTCGAGAAAATCGAGCACCCCCCTGTCGAGCCTGCTGCAGAAGCTTGCCGCTTCGGCGACCGACAGCCGGTGGTGATAATCTATGCCGAGCACCACTTCGTCGCCGAGTTCCTCGCGCGCCCTGTTCAGCAGGCGCGCCGTGGCGGCAATGGACTGGCGCGGCTCGAAGACATCGCGGCTGTCCTGCCCGATGGGAAAGAAGCGGATGGCGTCGAACCCCATCTCCATGAGTTGGCGGGCACGCTCCACCGCCCCTTCCCCGGCAGCATCTCCCGTGGAGGCGAAGGTGGGAATGACATGGCGCTGCCGGCCCCCGAGCAGTTCGTAAACGGGCACGCCGAGCGCCTTGCCCTTGATGTCGTGAAGGGCGATGTCGATGGCCGAGATGGCTGCCTGCAGCACGCGGCCGCCTTCGAAGTACTGGCTGCGGTACATCTCCTGCCAGATGCGACCGATCTGCATGGCATCCTGCCCCAGCAGGAACTCGCGATAGTGCTCGATGGCACCGGTGACCGCGCGTTCCCGGCCGGTCAGCCCGCTCTCGCCCCAGCCGAAGACACCCTGGTCGGTCTCCACCTTGACGAGCAGCTGGTTACGTATGCCTACCCGCGCCGGATAGGGCTTGATGGCAGTGATCTTGAGACTGGGGGGCATAGGGCTCTCGGTAGCGCATCCGCCTAGGCGGCCTGCAGGGCCATTTCGGTCTGGGCATCGAAGAGGTGGATGCGCTCCTGGTCGAATTCGAGCCACACCATCTCGTCCGGGGCCACCGTCTCGGAGGGCGGCAGGCTGATATTGACGATGGCGCCGGCAAGGAACGCCTGCACGAAGGTGATGTCGCCGGTCGGCTCGACCGTGTAGACCCGCGCCGGCACGGCGTCGGCGACCGGTGTCTTGTGAAGCCGGATGGTGGAATGGCGTGCGCCCAGCACCACCTTGCCGGACTGCGCGCCCGCAACCTTGCCCGCATTGCGGTCCGACAGCAGCAGGGTCCAGCCTTCGCTGCTGGTCAGGACCGCGCGGCCGTCGCGGCTGCCGACATCGAGCGGCACGAGGCTCATCGCCGGGCTGCCGACGAAGCTGGCGACGAACATGTTCACCGGATCGGCGAAGACCCTGGACGGGGCGTCGTATTGCTGGAGCAGCCCCCCGTTCATCACCGCCATCTTGTCGGCCATGGTCACCGCTTCGAGCTGGTCGTGGGTGACGTAGATGATGGTGGCGCCGAGATCCTGGTGGAAGCGCTTGATTTCCGAGCGCATCTGCACGCGCAGCTTGGCATCGAGGTTGGACAGGGGTTCGTCCATCAGGAACACCGCCGGATCGCGCACCAGGGCGCGGCCGAGCGCCACGCGCTGCTGCTGCCCGCCCGAGAGTTCGCGCGGCTTGCGCTCGAGCAGATGGGTGATATCGAGCACCTTGGCCGCCTCGGCCACCTTGCGCTCGATCTCGGCTCTCGGGAGCTTTCGCATCTGCAGCGGAAAGGCGAGATTCTGGAACACCGTCTTCTGCGGATAGAGCGCGTAGTTCTGGAACACCATGGCGATGTCCCGATCCTTTGGATCGAGATCGTTCACGACCCGGTCGCCGATGATGATGTCACCGGAAGTGATCGGGATCAGCCCGGCTACGAGGTTCAGCGTCGTAGTCTTGCCGCAGCCCGAAGGCCCCACCAGCGCGACGAACTCGCCATCATCCACAGTCAGCGATACGTCCCGCGCCGCGTAGACGGAGCCGTAGGTTTTGACCAGATCTTTCAGGACCACCTGAGCCATGGAGAACCTTCTAGTGTTTGACCGCGCCTTCGGTCAGCGCGCGCACGAAATACTTCTGCAGGACCAGGAACAGCACCACGACCGGCACGCTCATCATGAAGCTCGCCGCCATGAGGCCCGGGAAATCCGTGGTGTTCTCCGAGAAGAACCGCTGGATGCCGACGGGCAACGTCAGTTGATCGTTCTTGGTGATGAAGGTGGCGGCATAGATGTACTCGTTCCATGCCCCGATGAAGGAGTAGATGGCCGTGGCGATGATGCCGGGCACCGACAGTGGCGTCACGATCAGGAGGAACGCCTGGAAGCGGGTGGCGCCGTCGATGCGGGCAGCCTGCTCGAGCTGGATCGGGATGTTGTCGTAAAAGCCTTTCAGCAGCCAGATCGCAAGCGGCAGCCCGAAGGTCAGGTAGGTGAGGATCAGTGAGCCGTGGGTGTTCACCAGCCCCAGCACCCGCATCAGGATGAACAGCGGCACGAGGAAGATCACGGCCGGGAACATGTTCCGGAGCAGCACGGAGAAGAACAGGAATTTCCGGCCGGGAAAGCGGAAGCGCGAGAAGGCATAGGCCGCCGGCACCGCCACCACCACTGCGAGTATGGTGGTGCAGAACGACACGAACAGGCTGTTCCAGAAGAAGCGAAGGAAATCCTGCCCGACGCTGTTCTGCGGATCGAGCAGCTTCTGGTAACTCGCGAGCGTCGGCTGTGTCGGCCACCACTGCGGGGGAAACTGCATGGCGGCGAAGCCCGACTTGATCGAGGTCAGCAGCATCCACACCATCGGCACGGCCGTATAGAGCAGCATCAGCACGAGGAAGATGCGGCCCGCCCAGCGCCAGCCGTCGATGCGCCTGCGGCTGCGCGGCACCGTGGTCTCTGTCGTCGCGGTCATGCGCCCTGCTCCCTGCTCTCATTGCCGCTGAGCGCGCGCACATAGAAATAGCCCAGCACCATCAGGATGACGAACAGCAGCACCGAATAGGCCGCGGCCACTCCCCAGCGCTGCCGTCCGAAGGCCAGCTCGTAGATGTGGGTGATCCAGATGTGCGAGGCGTTCGAGGGGCCGCCGCCGGTCATGATCCAGGGGATGATGAACGAGTTGAAGTTGGCGACCGCCAGCAGCAGGATCGTTACCGTCGATACGCCCCGCAGGTGCGGGAAGGTGACGTGCCAGAAGCGCTGCCAGGCCGACGCGCCGTCCACCTTGGCGGCGCGCAGGAGTTGTTCGGGCACGGTCTGCAGCCCGGCCATCACCATGATCATGGCGAAGGGGAACTCGCGCCAGATGTTGACGACGATCAGCGAGGGCAGGACGGTGTGGACGTTGTCTATGAAGTTCGGCTGGCGGTCGGTCAGTCCGAGCTGGACCAGCACGGCGCCGATGACGCCGAAATCGGAGTGGTACATCCACTTCCAGATATAGGAGGCGGCAACCGCGCTGATGACCCACGGGATGATCAGGATGGCGCGCAGGACGGCGCGGCCGGCGAAGTCCCGATGGAGGGCCAGGGCGGCGCCGTAGCCCAGAACAAAGGCGATCAGGGTCGAGGCGAAGGTCCAGATCGCGGTGTTGAGCGTCACCCGCCAGAACACGTCGCTCGTCAGAATGGCGGTGTAATTGTCGGTGCCGACGAAGATCTTGTCGCGCAGCTGTAGGCCCGGCGGCGTTTTGAAGAACGACAGTTCGATCGTGTAGTAGATCGGATAGGCAATGACGACGAGCATCACCACGATGGCCGGCAGGACGTAGAGGTAATCCGCGCGGCTGGTCCACATCTGCTGCAGCGTGCCGGGCTCGCGGGTGCGGGTGGTCTTGCGCGGAGCGACGGCAGGTCCTGTCAGGGCGGTCATCGTGACGCTCCTTCTCCTGGCGGGAAGAGGAGACGGGGGGCGGCTGGCAGCGCCGGTCGTGCTTCGCGGAACAGGCCTAGAGGCCGCCGCCGTCCGTCACGTCACGAACCTTCTGCGCGGCGTCGGCCGCTGCTTCCTCGACCGTCATCGCGCCGGTCAGGGCGTTCTGCAGCATGTCGGGAATGATGATGTTCATG
The DNA here is from genome assembly GCA_023436745.1 of Pseudomonadota bacterium. Classification (GTDB taxonomy): domain Bacteria; phylum Pseudomonadota; class Alphaproteobacteria; order Rhizobiales; family Devosiaceae; genus Devosia. Next base: position 61,302 of record JAEZHZ010000256.1, read on the forward strand.
ATCTCGGGCGTTTCCGGCAGCGTCGGGAACGGCACGCCGTAGGGCAGCATCGAGGTCGTCACGTCGAGGAACTCGATCGAGTCCAGGCGCTCCTTCATCCAGCTGGTCTTGAAGCCGTTGAGGTTGCCGGGATTCGATCCGGCATAGGCCATCTTCAGCGACCATTCGGGGCTCGTCCAGAAGCAGATCAGGGCCTTGGCCGCGGCCTCGTCCACTTCGCCACCGTCAACGTATTCGGGATTGAGCATGTGGATGTTGGAGCCGCCGAACACCACCGCGCGACGGCCGTC
>JAEZHZ010000257.1 GCA_023436745.1 Pseudomonadota bacterium
TCGCCTACCAGATGATGTTCGCCATCATCACGCCGGCCCTGATGACCGGCGCCTTCGTCGGGCGCTTCCGGTTCGGCGCCTACCTGTTCTTCATCACCGCCTGGACCATCCTCGTCTACCTGCCGGCCGCGCACTGGATCTGGGGCGGCGGCTTCCTGGCCAAGCTCGGCGTCGCCGATTTTGCCGGCGGCATCGTCATCCATACGTCGGCCGGCTTCTCCGCGCTGGTCACTGCCGCCTATCTCGGCAAGCGCAAGCTCCCGCCGGGGGAAAAGGAGTCCGAGCCCGCAAACCTGCCCCTCGTGGCCCTCGGTGCGGGACTGCTGTGGTTCGGCTGGTTCGGTTTCAATGCCGGCGGCGCCTATGCCGCGGACGCGCTGGCGGCCTTCGCCTTCACCAACACCATGCTCGCCGGATCGAGCGCGATGCTGGTGTGGATGTTCTGGGAGTGGCGCGAGTCCGGCCGCCCAACTTTCTCCGGAGTGCTGGTGGGCGCCGTGGCAGGGCTCGCCACGATCACGCCGGCTTCGGGCTATGTCGAGCCCATGGCGGGGCTGCTGATCGGCGCGATCGGTGCCACCGTCTGCTACTATGCAAAGTACGTGCAGAGATGGCTGAAGATCGACGACACACTCGAAGTCTGGCGGGCCCACGGCGTGGGCGGGCTCACCGGATCCCTGCTCATCGGTGTGCTCGCGAGTTCGCACATCAACAAGGTGGAGGCCGGCGGGCACCAGTTCCTGGTCCAGTTGCTCGCGGTCGTGGTGGTTGCGGCCTATGCCAGCGTCATCACCATCGTGCTCCTGCGGATACTGGATGCGCTCAAGATGCTGCGCGTGCCGGAGGACATCCAGGAGAGCGGGCTCGACCAGCCCATGGTTGGGGAACGGGCATACAACCTGTGGAACATCAGCCGTGACCTCACCAAGTAGGTCACGACCCGCGCCTGGACTGCCGGCGGCGGCTAGAAGCCGTGCCGCACACGCAGATGCGCGTGCGAGTGGGTCGTGCCGTCGGCGTGACTGTGGTGGTCTTCCTCTTCCTCGACGGGGATCAGTTGCACGGCGCCGTGCATCACCCCCCGCTCGAGGAACAGCGCCTCGGCATAGCCGGTGATGTCGGCGCGCCGGCCTCGCATAACCGTCACGTCGATGGTCGAGGTGTGGCCGAGCACCACGGAAAGCGTCGACACCGTCTGGTCGTGCCGGTCGAGGCGGCCCTTGGGAATGCGGGTCGCGAGATTGCGGACGGACTGGTCGATGGCGCAGCTGACGATGCCGAAGCACTGCGCATCCTCGGGCCCGCTGGGGCGAGCGAGCAGGCTGCGCCGGATGAGGTCGCGCACGGTTTCCGAGCGGCTGGCGGAGGCAGTGGCCTTCACATGCTCATCAAGGGCGGCGGCGAGCTCGTCGTCGATGGCGATCGTGATCCGCTGCATGGGTTCGCTCCGGGGAATGACCGGCAAAAGCTATCACGGACGGCCCGATATTTGAACGACACCCCGGCGGTTTCGCATTGCCGATGCGGAGCGCGAGGGTGTATGATTTTTTACTGCCCTTTTTCATAAAGGTGACGCCCAGATGCCCATTCCAGCCCGGTATGCAGTCATGCCCCTGGTCCTGCCGGCAATCGGCTGGGCGCTCCCCGCAGCCGCGCATTTCCAGACGGTCATTCCCTCGGCGGACGTGCTGCCGGAAGGCGGCGAGGTCACGGTGGACATGGTGTTCACGCACCCGTTCGAGGGCGCGCCCGTGATGGAGATGAAGAAGCCGCAGGCGGTCGGCGTACTCGCCAACGGGCAGAAGACGGACCTCATGGACCGGATCACAGAGCGCGACGTCGAGGGCGCGCCGGCATGGTCGTTCAGCCATGTGCTGCAGGAGCCGGGCGCGGCGATCTTCTACGTGACCCCGCAGCCCTACTGGGAGCCGTCCGAAGGCAAGTACATCGTGCACCATTCCAAGGTGGTGGTGGACTCGTTCGCCTCGGGGGAAGGCTGGGACGAACTCGTGGGACTTCCGGTCGAGATCCGGCCGCTGACGCGTCCGACGGGGGTGTGGGCCGGCAACGTGTTCTCGGGCGTGGTGCTGCAGGACGGGGAACCCGCTCCCTTCGCGACGGTCGAGGTCGAGTTCGTCAACGACGGCAGCGTGACCTCGCCCAATGACGCCTTCATCACGCAAGTGGTGACCACGGATGCCAACGGCACCTTCACCTATGCGATGCCGCGCGCCGGATGGTGGGGCTTTGCGGCCCTGCTGGACGGCGAGGACACCATGCCATCGCCCGAGGGCAGCCCCGCCCCGGTCGAGACCGGCGGCCTCATCTGGGTGCAGGCCACGGAGATGGGAGGGAAATAGCGCAGATGGCGCACATTCCCGACGGCATTCTTTCGGCCCCCGTCCTGATCGGGGGCGCAGTGGCCGCAGCCGGCGGGGTGGCACTCGGGCTGCGCTGGCTCGACGACAAAATGATCCCGCGAGCCGCGATCCTGTCGGCGGCGCTGTTTGCCGGATCGCTGATCGCGGTGCCGGTCGGGCCGTCGAGCGTACACCTGCTGTTTTCCGGAATGCTGGGCATCATGCTGGGACCGGCGGCGTTCCTGGCGGTGCTTGTCGCGCTCCTGCTCCAGGCATTGCTGTTCGGCTTCGGCGGGCTGACGACGCTCGGG
>JAEZHZ010000268.1 GCA_023436745.1 Pseudomonadota bacterium
AGTTCCTTGAGCTTTCCCTTGATGACTTCGTGGTAGTCACGGTTGCGCGCGTAGACCGAGATGCTGCCCACGAGCTTCTCGCCCAACAGCCCCAACGGGTCGGTATCCGGCCCGTAGTTCATGCCGAGGACGATAACGGAGCGCGCCTCCGGCCACATGCCGTTGGGGCTGCCGCGTCGCTCCGCGGTCTCGGCCATCCAGGTCATGTCGCCGTGCCAGCCCTGCGCAATGGCGATGTTGAGTTTCTCCGGCAGGTCGGGCCGGGCTGCTGCCGCGGCCACGCCGAACGCCTCGAACCCGAGCGTTGCAGCCCGGCCCCGGAGTTCGGCGATGAGGCTATCGGTCAAAAGTCCAGGTCCGCATAGCCCGGCGAAGGCGGCATGGCGACGACGCGGTCGTTCAGCAGCGTCCTGAATGCCGGGCGGGATTTGAGCCGGCTGTACCAGTCGCGGGTTTCCACCGCCTTGGACCAGTCGATGTCGCCCATGTAGTCGAGTGAGGAGAAGTGCGCCGCAAGGGCGAAATCGGCGAGGGTCATGGTGTCCCCTGCGAGCCAGGCCCGGGTCGCGAGCAGCCAGTTGAAGTAGAGCATGTGCTCGGCCAGGTTCGCCTTGGCCGCGCGCAGCACGGCCGGGTCGGGCGTTGCGCCGCGCTGGTCGCGCTTGGCGATCTTCTCCTCGATCAGGTAGCGCGTGACCTCGTCGTTGAGCTTGACGATGATCCACTCGACCAGCCGCCACATCTCGGCGCGCGCGCCGGCGTCAGGAGGAATGAGCCCACTTACCGCTTCGGGTGTGTAGAGGTCTTCCACCATGTGCACAGCCGCCAGCACGCCCACACCGGGCTGCTCGAGTTCGGTGAACAGGATCGGCAGCGTTGCCGCCGGATTGACCTCGAGCAGGTCGGGTTCGCGGAGCCATGGCTTGATCTCCTCGAGATCGAGCGGCACGCCGTACTCGGCGCACATGAGCCGTACGAGGCGGGAGCTCGGGTCGAGGGGATGATGAACGAGGCTCGGCATGGATGTGACGCTCATGGATGCAGACAAGGCATGCGGCCCCTGCCTTGGCGCTCCGAGCGAACACGGCTAAGAGACGATGCCCGTCCAGGGGGCTCAGAACGAGTTAGGGGATCAGATGAACGCCGATCAAGGTCTTTTTGTGCCGCTGATCCTCGGAATCATCGAGGGGCTTACCGAGTTCCTGCCGGTGAGTTCCACGGCCCACCTGCTGCTTGCCGGCTACTTCTTCGGCCTCAGCGAGCCCGCGACGTTCGTGGTGCTGATCCAGCTCGGCGCAATCCTTGCGGTGATCACGGTCTACATGGCCAAGCTCGGCGTGCTCATCCGCGACGCACTCACGGGCAAGGCCTATGCCTGGCACTTCGCCATCGCGGTTGTCCTTGCCTGCCTGCCGGCCGTGCTTGCCGGCGTGCTGCTGCGCGATTTCATCCAGCAGGTGGTCTACGAGACGCCCCTCGTCATCTGCTTTTCCCTGCTGGTCGGCGGCATCATCCTGCTGATCGTCGACCGCATGCCGAAGCGCCCGGTCTATGATGACATCTACACCTTTCCCTGGCACCTGGCGCTGATCGTCGGCCTGTTCCAGGTGCTGGCGCTGATCCCCGGGGTTTCCCGCTCGGGCGCGACCGTCGTCGGCGCCATGCTGTTCGGTGCCACCAAGCGCAGCGCCGCCGAATTCACCTTCTTCATCGCCCTGCCGATCATGGCCGGCGCCTTCGGCTATGACCTTTACAAGAGCCGCGATCTCATCACCGCCGATCTGGCGCTCGACGTTGCCATCGGCTTTGCCGCTGCCTTCGTGGTCGGGGCGCTTGTGGTGCGCTACCTGCTGGATTTCGTCTCGCGGCACGGCTTTGCGCCGTTCGCCTGGTGGCGCATCCTGGTGGGCGCCGCCGGGCTTGTCGCGATCCTGGTGTTCGGGCTCTAGCCCTACTGCTCGAGCGGCTTGTAGTTGGCCGGGATCGAGAAGAACGCCGAAGGAATCTCCACCCCCTTCTGCACGTCATAGAGCGAGAAGGTGAGTTCTGCCCCGCTCGGCTCCACCAGGGTCCACTGTGCAAGGTCCTTAGTTTCTGTGTCGAAGATCAACGACACCTGAACGGTCCCCGCCACGGTCTCGTCGATCACGGTGATGGTCAGGTACCCATCCGAGGTCACGACGTCGAGCACGTTTGCGGCCATCAGGTCGATCTGGTCGCCGAGGAACTGTCGCAGCGGTATGCTGTCCTGGGGATAGGCGTAGTAGGTCTCGTCGCGACGGTTGAGCACGTAGAAGCCGCGGCCGACCGACACGATCTCCTCGCGGCTCGGTGGCGCATATCGGAAGGCGACCTTGTTGGGCCGTTCGAGGAAGAACGTTCCCTCGGTTCGCCCGCCATTGGTGTCGATCTGCAGGAACCGGCCAGCCATGGTTCGGATGGCGTTGTTGTGGGCCGTGATCTCGGCGATCAGCTGCTGCTCCTCCGGCGTCAGGGCGCGGTCCAGCGCCACTGCCGGCAGGGCCGGGATCAACGCCGCGGCAAAGCCGAGCAACAGGATATCGCGTCTATTCATGGCATTCCCTTGGAAGCGAGGCGGTTGAGCGTAGCCTAGCCACGAATTACGGCAAGAGCGGGAAAGTTCCTTCCCGCCCCTCCTGCCGGGGCAGTCGCCTAGTACCCGTCGGCGTTGTTGCCGACGAGGATTTCGCGCTTGCCCGCATGGTTCGCCGGACTGATGACGCCTTCGCGCTCCATCCGTTCGATCAGGGTGGCGGCCTTGTTGTAGCCGATGCCCAGGCGCCGCTGCACATAGGAGGTCGAGGCCTTCTTGTCGGTCAGCACGATGTGGACCGCCTTGTCGTAGAGCTCGTCGCCCGAGCCGGCATAGTCGTCGCCCCCGCCGCTGCTGCTCTCGCCGAACTCGCCACCGTCCTCGGCTTCCTCGGTCACGGAATCGAGGTAGTCCGGGGAACCCTGCGACTTGAGGTGACCGACCACCGACTCGACTTCCGCATCGGAGACAAAGGCGCCATGGAGACGCTTGGTGCGCCCGCCCGACGCCATGTAGAGCATGTCGCCGTTGCCCAGCAGTTGCTCGGCGCCCTGCTCCCCGAGGATGGTGCGCGAGTCGATCTTGGACGTCACCATGAAGGAGATGCGGGTTGGGAAGTTGGCCTTGATCGTGCCGGTGATGACGTCGACCGAGGGGCGCTGTGTGGCCGTGATCATGTGGATGCCGGCGGCGCGGGCCATCTGCGCCAGGCGCTGGATGGCGCCCTCGATGTCCTTGCCCGCCACCATCATCAGGTCCGCCATTTCGTCGACGATGACGACGATATAGGGCAGCGGCTCGAGATCGAATTCCTCCGACTCGAAGATCGCCTCGCCGGTTTCGCGATCGAAGCCGGTCTGCACGGTGCGGGTGATGACGCGGCCTTCCTTCTTGGCCTCGGCGACACGCTGGTTGAAGCCGTCGATGTTGCGCACACCGATCTTGGACATCTTGCGGTAGCGGTCTTCCATCTCGCGAACCGCCCACTTGAGGGCAACGACCGCCTTGTGCGGGTCGGTCACCACCGGAGTGAGCAGGTGCGGGATGCCATCATAGATGCTGAGCTCCAGCATCTTGGGATC
>JAEZHZ010000312.1 GCA_023436745.1 Pseudomonadota bacterium
AGAGATGGCGGAGAGTATGCAGGATGTGGAGGGGGCGAGGATAAGGGAAACAGATCGGGCGTGCTCGGGCGGGAGCCCTCACCTTGTTGGAGCAACCCCCACCTTACCTCCCCTGGAGGGGGTTGAGGAGGGGAGATCGGGGCGCCCCCCGCCCGCGCCGGTGGACGGAAATGGTTCCCGTGGTTCACCCCATCGTGACTTCGTCTCCACACCCTCGCCGAAATCGCACGCATTTTACGGAATGGTAAGGCGGGCCCTCTATTCTCACGGAAGGTCGCGGAGGCCGGCAGCGGGGGCAGCCACGGACTCCAGCCATTGTGTGTGTACGCCGTCGCAGAAGCGACGGGCGAGTTGTTGGAGTACCGGGTGGCTTCCAAGGCGAATACCCCCCTGCGCGCCGTGGTTCTACGGACGCTTGCCGCAATCATGGTCATCCTCGCCGTCGGGGCCCACCCCGTGGCGCCGGCGCAGGCCATTGAAAATCTCCGCCGCTATGCAGGCATCGTGGTCGACGCCAAGTCGGGCCAAGTTCTCTATGAGGAAAATGCCGACGGCAAACGCTATCCTGCGTCCGTCGCGAAGGTGATGACGCTCTACGTCCTGTTCCAGGAACTGAGCGCGGGCAATGTGCGGCTGTCGACCGAAATGACGGTCTCGCGCCATGCTGCTTCCGCGGTGCCGACCAAGCTCGGGCTGCGGGCAGGCTCGAAGATCACGGTGGAAGACGCCATCAAGTCGCTGGTGACGCTATCGGCCAACGACATGGCCCGCGTTATCGCCGAACACATCTCCGGCACTGAATCGAAGTTCGCCGAACGCATGACGGCAACGGCGCGCGCGCTCGGCATGCGCAGCACGACCTACCGCAACGCCTCGGGACTTCCCGATGGCGGGCAGATCACCACCGTGCGCGACCAGGCGATCCTCGGCATCGCCGTCTACCAGCACTTTCCGCAGTACTACGAGTACTTCCAGACCCGCAGCTTCAGCTACGGCAAGAAGACCTATGGCAACCACAACCGGGTGCTGGGCTACATGGGTGCCGTCGACGGCATCAAGACGGGCTACATCAATGCCGCCGGCTCGAACCTGCTGACCGCCGCCCGCAAGGACGGCCGTCACATCGTGGTGGTGGCGTTCGGGTTCAACTCGGCAGCCTCTCGCGACGAGAAGGTCCGCCAGCTGGTTTCCTCCTACCTGCAGAAAGGCCGCCGCGGGGACTACCTGCAGACGGCGATGATCCCCGTGCCGGGCCGTCAGGGCAATATCCAGGTGGCGGTGGCGCAGCCCTCCAAGCCTGTTCCGGTGATGCCGATGCCGCTGCCGGGCTGGCGCCTTGCGCAACTGGTGGCCTCAAGCGGAGCGCAGCCGCAGGTCGCGGTGGCATCCGCCGCCCCCGTGCCGCCGGCAGTGCCCGCAGCCCCGGCTGCGACACCCGCGCCGCAGCCGATGCCTGCGCCCGTGCAGCAGGCTGCCGTCGACGCAGCGAACACGCTCGGCGCCCCCACCCAGGCACAGCCGCTCTACCCGCAGTCCGACGTGATCGGCGCCTGGCTCAGCGAATCCTACAATCTCGGTGCGCCGCCCGCGGCCCTGGGCCAGACCCCACCCTCCACGCCGCTGGACTTCGTGCCGCCGGCCGAGGTCAGCGCCCCGGCAGACCAGCCGATCGACCTGCTCACCTCCGGCTCCGTGGCCGAGGCTGCTTCGATCACCGGCTGGGTGGTGCAGATCGGCGCCGGCCCGTCGGAGGAGAGTGCTCGCGCCATGCTGGCCGATGCAGCCGGCAAGGTCGGCACTCTCGGCAACTTCCGCTCGCATGTGGAGCGGTTTGAAAAGAACGGACAGACCTTCTTCCGCGCCCGCTTCGTCGGCTTCGGCAACCGCGACGACGCGAACGCAATGTGCAGCCAGCTCAAGCAGGAGAAGCTCTCCTGCCTGGCCCTGCAGAGCTGATCGACGCGAAGTTTCGACCGGGGCCCTGCCCCGGCCGGCAAATGCAAATTGGTGCGTGTGTCTGGAGTAGCCCAATGAGCGAACGCAGTGCGCTGAACGAACTGGCCCATTTCGTCGGCCGGTCGGCCCTAGCCTCCGAAGACATGGCTGTGCGCAATCGCGCGCTGGCCGGCATGACGAGCCGCATGCTGCCCCGACGGCGCAGCGTCGGCGACCTGCTCGGCGTGGTCCTGGCCCTTTCGGCCCGCACCCGCCGCATGGTTCAGGAACCCGTCAACATCGACCTGGACGTGTTCGCCCCCGGCGGGAAGCGGGCCGTGCGCCTCAGCCTGAAAGAGCACTGAGGCTCAGGCGGTCAACCGACGCGGCTCCCGCGGTGCAAGCGGCAGGTTCAGCGAAGCCAGCAGGTTGCGATACTCCTGGCGGGCGCTGCCATGCGAGGCGGACTGCGCCTCGCCGGTGATCTTCTCATCCACCGGATCGAACACGGTCAGCCCCATCGCAAAGAGCGAACGGAAGATGACGCGCTCGGCGATGCCGTCCGACTGGCGGCAGCCGAAGCGGGTGGCGATGCTCTCGAGCGTCTGATGCACCTGACGCGAATTGCGCGAGCCCAGCATCGAGATGCGGTTGCGCACCAGCACCCAGTCGATGGTCTCGCCATCCACAGCCATGCGCTCCGAACGAGCGCGCTGCACCAGGCGGGCATAGTGGCTGGTCTCGATGAGATTGCCGGAGTCGGAATCGATCCGCGCCAGCACGTTCAGGTCGATCATCGAGTCGTTGACGGGTGTCACCAGCGTGTCGGCCAGCGAGTGGGCGAGCCGGGTCAGGTTGGTGTCGAAGCCGGGGGTATCGATGATCAGGAAATCGACGCGATCCTCCACCTCCCCCACCGCGCGGCGGAAGACGTCGAACTCGGCCTTGTGGTTTTCCTTGATGGAATCACCCCAGGCGGAAGGCAGGTGGAAATGGGTCGGGTTGGGCAGATCCAGGCCGCTCTGCTGGGCGAAGGCCCGGCGGTTGCGGACATAGTGGGTGAATGTCTGCTGCCGGCTGTCGACGTCGATGGTGGCGACCCGATAGCCCGCGTACAGCAGATACACCGCCAGATGGAAGGCCGTGGTCGACTTGCCCGACCCACCCTTCTCATTGCCGACGACGATCACGTGTGCTCCGTCGCGCGCCATATATGCCCCCAAATCAACGCCATGCGTATGCGTGCTAGCAACGACGGCCATGGTTAACAGCCCCTTAACGGCTGTGCCAGACCTGCACCATTTCGATTCAAATGAGGCCGAGGCGGGCGAGGTCGGCGGCAATTTCCATGGAGTTGCCGTTCTCGTTTGCGCCCACATCCGGTGGGGCATCCTCGGGGCGCAGGTAGCGCCAGCCCTGGAACGGGCGCTTGGGGTAAGGCACGGTGCGGACCAGGTCCGGGGCCATGATGATGTCGCAGTAGTCCTTGCCCTCGGCGTCAGTGTAGGACGCCAGGCGCAGGATCCGCTGGCGGCAGACGATCTGGCCGGCGATGACCCAGTAGATCGAGGAAACGCCTTCCATCTCCTCGCGCCGCTTCGGCATCATGCGGGTGCGGTGGACGTGGACATCCTCGCCATAATCGGCGCCCCACCAGTGGGCGCGCTCATTCCGGTAACCTTCCAGTTCCTCGAAACTGGAGATGCCGACGCACAGCTTGACCATGTGGATCATACGATGGTCCCCCGGGGCACGCGGCCCTGGATGACGTCGATCTCGTCGTCATCGACCACCCAGGGCTCCTTGAGGGCCTCAGCAAGCCACGCCTGGAAGGCGGGAAGGCCATAGATCGCCTCGACATACTCGGCCAGGTGGTCCGATACGGGCAGGTCATAGGTGCGGATGCGGGTAGCGACGGGGGCATACATGGCATCGGCTGCGGTGAAGTCGCCGAACAGGAACGGGCCGCCGGAGCGATCCAGCATGCCTCCCCAGAGCGCCTCGAGGCGCTGGAGATCCTGCGCGACGGTATCGAGGTCGACCTTGCCGGGATGGGACGCCCGCAGGTTCATCGGGGCATGGGCGCGCAGGGCCGTGAAGCCGGCATGCATCTCGGCGGCAGCCGCGCGGGCACGGGCACGGGCGGCGCGGTCGGTTGGCCAGATCGGCTTTTCGGGGAAGCGATCCGCCAGGTACTCGATGATGGCGATGGTCTCGGGGATTACCAGGTCACCGTCGATGAGGACGGGCACCTTGCCGGTCGGGGAGCGCTCGGCGAGGTTCTCGCGCCAACCGGCCCCGGAGAGCGGCAGCACCTCGTCGGTGAAGGGAATCTCGAAGTGGCGCAATACCAGCCAGGGCCGAAGGGACCAGGTGGAGTAGTTGCGGTTGCCGATCAGCAGCTTCATCGTGGCATCACCGGAAGAGAAACACGAAGGGCGCCCAGTGGCTCGGGCGCCCTCCGGAAATTGCGGGTTGTGAAGAACTCCAGCGCTTAAACGCCAGCAACAACGGAAAACACGAGACCCATGGAGAGCAGGCAGACCGCAGTCCACTTGATTGCCTGCCAAGGCATGGTTTTCGGTTGACTGCGCATTGATCGCTCCTTGTCAGCCGTTCACCCCGGTGCTTAAGGCGGTGTGACGCCGGACGCACCCGGTAACGAAACGTTAACCGCCCCCCAGATGTGTTGCAAGCGTTCCTCTTGCAACACTCCACAGGGGCAACAAGCGAAGTTGTGAACGATGGAACTGCCCGAGACGTTGCGCGCGGCGGTCGATGAAGCGCTCGAAGGCGTGGCGCTGGCGGACCTCCAGCGCGCCGGAGCGCTGCTGTCGAGCCGCTACCGGGCCGAGACGCGCGACGGGCGTTTCCACATCAGCGATGACCTTGCGGCCCGGGCTTACCTGGCGGCGCGCCTGCCGGCGACCTACGCAGCCATCGCGGCGGCCATGGCCCAGCTCGATGCGGTGCTCGAAGGCTTCACGCCGAGGACGCTAATCGACGTGGGCTCCGGCCCCGGCTCGGCCCTGTGGGCTGCGGCGGAGCGCTGGCCCTCGCTTGAGGCTGCCGACCTCGTGGAGGGCAGCTGCGCCATCCGCCAGTGGGGGGAGCGCCTTGGGAGCCGGCTGCACCTTCCCGTGCGCTGGCATGCAGCAGACGTAACATCCACGTTACCGGATCTAGCTGCGGCGGATCTGGTGACGCTCGCCTATGTGCTCGATGAACTGCACCCCGACCAGCGCGAACGGCTGGTCGGCAGGCTGTGGGAATTGACCGGCGACACGCTGCTGATCGTCGAGCCGGGAACGCCGGCCGGTTGGGAGCGCATGCTGGCGGCGCGACGGCAGTTGCTGGATAGCGGCGCCCACATCGTGGCGCCCTGCCCCCATGCCCTTGCGTGCCCGCTTGTGCCGCCGGACTGGTGCCACTTCGCGCAGCGGGTGGCGCGCTCGCGCATGCACCGGTTGAGCAAAGGCGGCGAAGTGCCTTGGGAAGATGAGAAGTTCATCTACCTGGCGGTCTCGCGCAGGCCCGTGCAGACCCCGGCCGCCCGGGTGATCGCTCCGCCACAGCAGGCAAGCGGACAGGTGGCGCTGAAGCTATGCCAGTCGGACGGTACCGCGGACGTGGTCCGGCTCAGCAAGAGGCATGGAGCCGAATACAAGCGCGCCCGGCGGCTGGACTGGGGCGACCCGGCCTAGCCCGCCGTCACCGGCCTCTGGTCAGAACAGGCCGAACCAGAGCCCGGCGATGCCGAGGAAGGCGAAGAAGCCGACGATGTCGGTGATGGTGGTGACAAACACCGCGGAGGCGATGGCCGGATCCGCCTTCAGCTTGTCGAGGGCAAGCGGGATGAGGATACCGACTGTTCCGGCGACGATCAGGTTGATGACCATTGCCAACCCGATGACGATGCCCAGCGAGACGTTGTCGTATCGGAGCCACGTCACAAGGCCGATCAGGATGGCGAAGATGACGCCATTGGCGAAGCCGACGACCATCTCGCGGGTAATCAGGCGGCGCAGGCGCGAACCCTGGAGCTCGCGCATCGCAAGGGCTCGCACGGTCACCGTCATGGTCTGCGCGCCCGCGTTTCCGCCCATCGAGGCAACGATGGGCATGAGCACGGCCAGTGCCACCATCTGGTCGATGGTCGCCCCGAACAGGCCGATCACGTAGGACACGGCGATGGCTGCCACCAGGTTCACGGCAAGCCATGGCGCACGGCTGCGCACGGTATCGACGGTGCTGTCGGACAGGTCCTCGTCGCCAAGGCCCGCCATGAGGCGGATATCCTCCTCGGTCTCTTCCTGGATGACGTCGACGATGTCGTCGATGGTGAGCACACCCACGAGGCGGCTGCTCTCGTCCACCACGCCCACTTCCACCAGATCGTAGCGCTCGAAATCGCGAGCAGCCTCTTCCTGGTCCTCGGTGGCGTGAACCGTGACGAAGCTGGTGTTCATCAGGGTCTCGATGCGGGTCACGCGCTGAGAACGCAGGAGCTTGTCGAGCGCGATTGTGCCGAGCACCTGATAGGACGCGTCGACGACATAGATCTGGTAAAAGTCGTCCGGCAGGTCCGGCTCGGCACGCAGGTAGTCGATCGTCTGTCCCACCGTCCAGAACGGGGGTATGGCGATGAACTCCGTCTGCATCCGCCGCCCGGCGGAGTCCTCCGGGAAGTCGAGGCTGCGCTTGAGGCTGAGCCGCTCGAAGGTCGGCAACCTCGCCAGCACCTCGTCACGGTCATGCTGCTCCATGTCCTCGAGGAGGAACACGGCGTCGTCGCTATCGAGGCTGGCGACGCCACGGGCGATCTCGGCGTTCGGCAACGCCTCCATGATCTCGGTCCGGATGCTGTCATCGACCTCGGTGAGGGCCGAATAGTCGAAGCGGTCGCCGAGCAGACGCACCAGCGCCAGCCGCTCGTCATGATCCAGCGCCTCGAGGACGTCGCCGATATCGGCGAGGTGCAAAGGCTCCATGGCAGCGGCCACATCGTCGGCACGCCCATCTGCCAGGTCCGCGCGCAGGCGCTCGAGCCAGAATGGATTGATGCGGTCCTCGCTGTCGCGGAACACGCTGGTTTCCACCCCGGCATCGTGGCGAGGGTCGGTGTCGAAATCTGCAGTCATCGGGAGCCCTTTTTGTGTCCTGAGGTTTCAGGGGCAGAGCAAGCTGTAGCCAATCGAATCGCGTAGCGCCAGAGTGGCCTTGCGCCTTTCCCAGTGGCAGGAGGTGACAATGGACCAGACGAGCATTGAGAAGGCGTTCGAGCGCATCAAGGGGCTCGCGGCCGGGCGGAGCCTGCTCGAGGTGGAACACGCCACCAGCTACGGAACTCCGGCGCTGAAGGTGCACGGCAGCACGTTCGCGCGGATGCTGGACCCGACCACGCTGGTGCTGCAGTGCCCCGAAGAGCAGAAGTCGCTGCTGATGGAAATCTCGCCGGACATCTACTTCGAGACCGATCACTATGTCGGCTATCCGGTCGTGCTGATCCGGCTCGACGCGATCGGGGACGAGGAGCTGTCGCTCAGGCTGGAAGACGCCTGGCGCCTCAAGGCGCCGGAACGGCTGCGCGCCCTT
>JAEZHZ010000313.1 GCA_023436745.1 Pseudomonadota bacterium
CTCTCCTCCTCGCGCAGGCCCGCGCCTTCCCACAGGAAGCTCCAGGTCTGCCCGTTGGGCAGGCCCAGACGGACGATGCCCTCGCCGCGGCCGCGCCGCACCATGGTGCCAGGTCCGAGATGGAAGCGCACCGACAACAGGCCGGTGCCGCCCTTGTCGCCGATCAGCCGATCCTGCCCCACCACGGTCGTGCCTTCCGACAACAGGCTGATGCGGCGCTCAATCTCGAAACCGGTGCTGCGCGCATACCCCTTGCTCGTCATGGTGAGGGCGTGGTCCGCCGGGTCGAGCGTCATCACCGAGTTGCCAGGAATGTCCTCGGCGTCGATTGTCGGTGCCGAGTGGGCGACGCCCTGGCGGAAAAGGTCGCGGCTCTCCGGCAGGTCGGCCGGGGCAGGGCCGCAACTGCCGATGATGAGTTCGCTGCCGTGCGAGAGCTCGAAGGCGAGAGAGCCGGCGTGGGCGTCACGATCGAAGCCGTAGGGCGGCCTCAGGCCGGAATCCGCAATCACCACCGTGTCGCCGTCACGCAGGATGCCGTAGCCGCCGAGTAACTGCGACTTGTGCCGGGGCGAGGGGCCATGAGCCTGCACCGCCACCAGCACATCGTGGGGCAGCTGTCCGGTGCCGTTGAAGTAGACCGGTTCGCCGGTCGACAGGGTCAGGGCGTCGAGCGACTCATGCATGCGATCGATCTGGGCACCGAGCTCGTTGGCGGCCTCGCTTTTGACGGAGGCCGCCAGCGGACGGATGCTGGCCAGTTCGACGAGCAGCTGCAGGTGAAGGCGCGGATTGCGCGACAGGTGGAGTCCGCTCGAATCGAGCTGGCTCGAAAGGGTGGCATTGAGCCGCTCGACGCGGCTCGCAAGGTCGGCGGATTCGCTCTGGTCGCAATAGGCGGCCCCGGTGAGGGCGACGGCTGCCAGCAGTGCGTCGGCGGGGTCGCGGGCCAGGGGTGCCCGGAACTTGAGGCTCTGCACCTGGGTGCCCAGGACGCGCTGAATGGTGCGGGTCTGCTCGGCGGTCGCGCCCTCCAGCAGCAACGCGAGGTGCCGCAGCCAGTTGAGGACGCGCTGGGCCGTCAGCCCGATGGCCCAGCTGTCGCGTTCGAACTGGCCTTCCCGGCTGATCCAGTCGAGCACCAGCGTGCGGGCGAAGCGACGCGCTGCCGGATCACGGACATCGCGGAAGTGGCGGAGCCAGGAGAAGCCGTGCAGGTTCTGCCACCAGTCGGGATTGGTGCTGTCGAGGCTGAAGGGGGAGGCGCCGCCGGTCTCGACCAGCCTGCTGGCGAGCAGGTAGCGGCCGGCCATCATGTCGCGGACAGTTTCGCCATCGGCGGGGCGGATCTCGGGGATCTCGGCGGCAAAGGCGTCATCGCCGAGGCCGCGCCAGGTCCAGCGCATCAGCGGCCATGTGACCATGGCGTCCGCAGCACCGAGGGCGGCGCCGCGCAGTCGAGCGGGCAGGGGGGGTGTCACCACGCCCGCTCCCGCCTGGCCATGCAGATCGCCAGCGTCGCTCTGCTGCCAGTGTTCAATGTGTCACCCTCGTCCGGTTGCCGCCCCGGCTGGATAGTCGAATCTACCGCGAGCGCCCCCTCAAATGCTAGCGGCGGCGATAGCGCGCCACAAAGAAACCGTCGATTCCCCCAGGGATCATGCCCGGAAGGATGCGGACGGCGCCTTCGGCGGTGACCGCGCCGGCAAGCTCCGCCACCTCCCCGGGGGCAATCGGGTCGGGAACCAGCCCGTCGAGCTCGGCCGCGATCCAGCGGGCCTGCTCCTCGCCTTCGGCCGGTTCGAGCGAGCAGACGCAGTAGATCAGGGTGCCGCCGGGAACGAGACAATGGACGGCATTGGCGAGCATCTGGCGCTGCAGCCTGACCCGGTTTGCCGTGTCGCGTTCGCTGCGATGCCAGATCACCTCGGGGTGACGGCGGAAGGTGCCCGTGGCCGAGCAGGGCGCATCGAGCAGCACACCGTCGAAAGCCTGCGAAGGGCTGTAGGTGATGGCATCAGCCAGAATGGTCTCGGCTGTCATGCCGAGGCGCTGGAGGTTGCCCGCCAGCCGGTCGAGCCGGACGGCATCGGTGTCGAGGGCCGTGACGGCGTGACCCGCCTTGACCAGCTGTGCGGTCTTGCCGCCGGGAGCCGCGCAGAGGTCGAGCACGCGGCCGGGCGAGGTCAGCTTCAGCAGGCGTGCCGGAACAGCCGAGGCTGCATCCTGCACCCACCAGCGGCCCTCGGCATAGCCGGGCAGGTCCTCGACGGAACGATCCCTCGTGTCGAGGCGGACGGTATCGGCCATGATCCGGCGGGCGCCGAGCATCTCGACCAGGTCCGGATTCTCATCCCTGAGGGTAAGATCGAGGGGTGCACCGGCGAGCAGCGCCTCGGCAATATCGGCGACCGTGTCTTCGCCATAGGCCTGCCGCCAGGTTTCGACGCTCGCCGGGGGCAGCAGCAGGTCGTCCGGCAGGAGCCCGAACCGGGCCGAATTAGCCTGCGCGCGGCGGAGCACCGCATTCATCAGTCCGCTCAGGTGCCGGGCCTTGGGGTCGCGCTTCAGCGCTTCCACGGCGAGAAACAGGGCGCTGTGGGCGCCAAGGTCGGGCAGGAACACGAGCTGCGCGAGGGACAGCCGCAGCACGGCCTCGAAGCTGCCCGAGCGTGGCGGCAGGCCGCGGTCCAGCAGTTCGGTGATGATGTGGTTCAACTGCCCGTGCCGGCGCAGGGCGGTGGTGATCAGCCGGTTGGCGAGGGCGCGGTCGCGACCATCGGCCAGGTCGGTAGGGGAAAGGGGGGTGAAGTGCTCACCCCCCAGCACTGCCCGGAGACGTTCTGCTGCGATGATGCGGAGCTTCAGCCCCGCCGGTTCTGCCTTGCTTGCCACTCCCTGCGCTCAGCTCCACGGACCGCGGGAGCCGGGACCTTCGTCGCGACCGGCGCTCGGGACACGCCAGCCTCGCTGGCCCGCAGGCGACGGAGCAATGCGGACGCGCGGGGGCTGGCCGCTGACGCCGGGCTGGGTGCCGAGGCCGGTTTCGGCCGCGATGCGCTGCAGGGCGGCGATCCGGTTGCCGGTATCGGGGTGGGTCGAGAACAGATTATCCATACGCTGCCCGGAGAGAGGGTTGACGATATACATGTGGGCCATTGCCGGGTTGCGCTCGGCGGCGACATTGACCTCGCGGCCGGCGAGGCTGGCGATCTTGTGGAGCGCCGAGGCCAGGGCAAGCGGGTCGGAGGAGATTTCAGCGCCGTCCTTGTCGGCTTCGTATTCGCGGGTGCGGCTCACCGCCATCTGCACCATCATTGCAGCGACCGGGGCGAGAAACACCATCAGCAGGGCACCGATTCCGCCGAGCGGGTTGTCACGGTTGTTGCCGCCGCCGAAGAAGAGCCCGAACTGGGCAAGCGCGGAGACCGCACCAGCGAGGGTCGCGGTGATGGTCATGGTCAGGGTGTCGCGCGAGCGGATATGGGCCAGTTCGTGAGCCACAACGGCCGCGACTTCGCGGGTATCGAGGTAACGCAGCAGGCCGGTCGAGACGGCGACGGCAGCATTCTGGGGGTTGCGGCCCGTAGCAAAGGCGTTGGGCTGGTCCGTCTGGATCACGTAGACCCTGGGGGTCGGAATTCCGGCCTTGCGGGCGAGCGTATCCACCATGTCGTAGAGCTCGGGCACGCGCGAGCGCTCGACCGGAACCGCGTTCTGCATCCGCAGCACCATCTGGTCGGAATTCCAGTAGGCGAACAGGTTGGTGGCGGCGGCGAAGACCAGGGCGATGACCATGCCGGACGTGCCGCCGATGAAATAGCCCACGGCCATGAACAACGCCGTCATGGCGGCAAGCAGGACAGTGGTGCGCATGAAGTTGGCCATCGGAACCCCTTGGGCTGGGACGTAACGGCAATTATGTTGTGTGTCCAAGGGTTCCCTGCAAGAACGGGCCGAAAATGGATA
>JAEZHZ010000317.1 GCA_023436745.1 Pseudomonadota bacterium
AGCGCCGGCATCAGCATCAGGATGGCGCCGATACGGGTGAACAGCAGCAGGTAGGCGAAGGCGATGCCCGGCAGCCAGTCGAGCGCGACGGTCACGGCCTAGCCACCGACGATGATCATGTCGACGATGCGGTTCATGTACGCGCCCATGGTGGCGCCCATGAACGGCAGGGCCAGCAGCATGGTCACGAAGATGGCGAGGATCTTGGGAACGAAGACCAGGGTCTGCTCCTGGATCTGCGTCAGCGCCTGGAACAGGGCAATGACCACGCCGACCAGCAAGCCAACGAGCATCATCGGCGCGGATACGATGATCAGCGTCCAGATGCCGTCCCTTGCGATGTCGAGCACTTCGGCGCCGGTCATGGCTGGCCTTTACGAATCGTTACCAGCCTATCGTAACGCCACCGCGTCATTCCCGCGAAGGCGAGAATCCACCCTGCGGGTTGGCTCCTGGGGAGAGTGGATCCCGCCTGCGCGGGAATGACGCGATGATCCGCCAGAAGGCGGGTGAGGATCAGGATGGCGGGGAGGCCCCCTCAGATCGGCATCCGCATGATCTCTTCGTAGGCGGTGATCACGCGGTCGCGGATGGTGACCATGGATTCGATGGCAATCTCGGTCTGGCCGATTGCCGTCACCATGTCGACCACATTGGCCTTGCCGTTGACCATGTCGATGGCCATGGCATCGCTGGCGCGGCCGGCCTCGACCACACCCTGTACCTGCTGAGCCAGGATGTCGGCAAAGTTGCCGCCGGCACCGGGCGCGGCGACTGCGGTGAGGTCCGCCTGCGGCTTGGCGGCCTGCTGGATCAGGCGCTGGGCGTTGCCGTAGGCGGCAGTTGCGGCATTGAACGGCGTGGTAATAGCCATGGCTCAGCTCCCGTCAGCCGCGCAGGATGTCGAGAGTGCGCCCCAGCATCTGCCGGGTCACGGTGACGACGTTGAGGTTGGCTTCGTAGGTGCGCTGCGCCTCGCGCATGTCCATGGTCTCGATCAGCGTGTTGACGTTGGGGTACTGCACATACCCGGCCTCGTCCGCGGCGGGGTGGCCGGGTTCGTAGCGGGAGCTGAAGTCGCTCATGTCGTAGGCGAGCCGGCCGACCTCGACGACGCGTCCGCCCACATCCCTGTCGAGCACGGCAGAGAAGGTGGGTACCCGACGACGATAGGGCTCTGCGCCCGGTTCGGTGGCGGCGGAATCGGCGTTGGCGATGTTTTCGGCGATCACCCGCATGCGTGCCGTCTGCGCGTGCATGCCGGTGGCAGCGATCTTGAGCGAGCTGTTGAAATCCATGCGTGCTTTCCTCAGGCCTGCTTGCCGAGCGCGGTGCGAATGATCTTGATCGACTTCTGGTAGAGGCTCGTTGCCGCCTGGTAGTCCATCAGGTTGGTGGTGACCTTCATCATCTCGTCCTCGAGCGTGACGCCATTGCCCTCGGGAGTGATCTCGAAGTTCGCCATGCGCTGGGCGTCAAAGCCTCCGGCCGCGCCGCCACCGGCGGAAAAGTGCAGCGGCTGCGTCACGCTGGTGGTAATGGAGGCAGTGGAGAAGGCCCCGTGCCGGCGAGCGAAATCGTACTGGGCAAGATCACGGCCGGTGTAGCCGGGCGTCTCGGCATTGGCGACGTTTTCGGCCAACAGGCCCTGGCGTGCCTGATGCCAGCGCATCTTGTCGGTCAGTGCCGAGAAGACCGGCATGTCGAGAAGGCCCATCGGCCATTGCTCCATTGAGTCTCGTGGGGTAACCCCGATGGGCAATTCTTGCCGGGCTGATGGTTAACAGGTGGTTAACTGCCGCCAGGTGTTGCGGTTTAGCTCTCGCATAGTGCAAGACGCAGCCGCTAAGTAGGCATTATCTGCCGCACGGATTCGGCACGACGGGAGTACACATGCAGTTCCTCACCAGCCTTTTCGGCGCCGACAACACCCTGATCACTGCGCTGCTCGCGCTTGGCATAGTCCTCGTGCTCATCGTGCTCGGGGTGTGGCTGCTGAAGCTGGTGTTCTCGGCATCATCCAACATCGGGCGCGGCCGCAATCGCCGCCTCTCCGTGGTCGACACGCTGGCGCTCGACCCCAAGCGGCAACTCGTGATCGTGCGTCGCGACAATGTCGAGCACCTGCTGCTGGTCGGGGGGCCGCAGGACATCGTGGTCGAGGGCAACATCGCAGCGGAAGAGGCCCCCGCGGCACCGCAGCAGAGTCGCCGGCCCATTCCGATGGTCGGAGGCCGCCGTCCCTCCCCTGCCCCGGCGCAGACGACGCCGCCGACGGCGCCTGCCGCGCCAGCCACGGCCCTCGCGCAGTTGCGCCAGAGCGGCCAGCCAACCGATCGCAAGCAGCACCTTTCCCTGCGCCACACCGGCCTGCTGCGGCCGGTCGACGAGAACCGCGCGGTTTCCCCTGAAAACGGCAGCCCCTCCGGTCGCCCCGCTGACGACTCAGCTAAAGAGGACGGAGCCCAGCGTCAGGTGGAAGGCGGCGACTTTGGACAGAACGGCGGCGAAGCCCGGCAGAACTGAGCGCGCCCCCAGCAGCCTCAAGCGCCTTCAACCCTGGGTCGCACTGGCGGCGATCATCCTGGTCGCACTGACGCCGGGGCTCGCCAGCGCCCAGGAACTGTCGATCGATTTCGGCGACGACACCACCCTGACCGAGCGGGCGATCCAGCTCATCGGCCTGATCACCGTGCTGTCGCTGGCGCCCTCGCTGCTGGTGATGGTCACCAGCTTCACCCGCATCGTGGTGGTGCTGTCCCTGCTGCGTACGGCCATAGGCCTGCAGACGGCGCCGCCCAACACGGTGATGGTGTCGCTCGCGCTGTTCCTGACCCTGTTCATCATGCAGCCGACGCTGCAGCAGAGCTATGACAACGGCATCGCCCCGCTGATGGCCGGTGACATCGAGTTCGCCGAAGCCTTCGAGGAGAGCGCGGCACCGATCCACGAGTTCATGCGCGCCAATGTCCGCGAGCAGGACCTGTCGCTGTTCTTCGACCTCACCGACGCCGAAGTGCCGGACGAGCCCGAGGCCATTCCGCTGCAGCTGCTGGTCCCGGCGTTCATCATCTCCGAGCTGAGGCGTGCCTTCGAGATCGGGTTCCTGCTGTTCCTGCCCTTCGTGGTCATCGACATGGTCGTGGCCTCGGTGCTGATGAGCATGGGCATGATGATGCTGCCGCCGGTGGTGATCTCGCTGCCGTTCAAGCTGATCTTCTTCGTGCTGGTCGACGGCTGGTACCTGGTTGCGGGCTCGCTGGTCCGCAGCTTCGTCAGCGGATAGTCAGCTGGCGTTCGAGGTGCCGGCGCTCGCAACCTTCTCGGTAGCCTCGGCCGCCGAGAGCGGCGCCAGCGCTCCATCTTCGCCATAGGTGGAGCGGTATGCCGCAAGGAAGGCCTCGATGCCTTCGACATCCGCAACCTGACGGGCCACCTGCTTGAACTCGAGGCTGGTGACCTCGGGGTTGAGGCTGACGAGGTCGAACATCGGCCATTCCGGCGTGGTCACCATCGCATCGCCGAACTTGCTGCGCAGACGCGACAGCCCGAGAGCATCGCCGGAAAGCGAATAGCCGACGGCCGCCTTCACGATCCCGAGCCGCGCTGCCGGAGAGAGGGGGCCACGCCCCAGGTCGGCAGAGTAGATCGCCTCGATCATGCTGCCGGCGACAGCGTAGCGGCGGGCGCGCCAGTTGGCATCGATCCTGAGCTGCACCACGTCCGGCCCTTCCATGTCGCGCAGCATGTCGAGGGCAAGCTCGTCCCGTCCGGCATCGATCAGCGCGCGCGCTTCCAGCACCCGGCGCTGGCGCACCAGCGTATCGGGCATGTTGGCCAGGCGGGTGTCGTTGAGGACCCGCAACGCATCCTGCGGCCGGCGATTGGCAAGGTAGACCACCGCGAGGTCTGCCGCGACCTGGGAGCGGGCAATGCCACGCAGGCGATTGTCCAGCTGGTACTGCAGGAGTTCGCTGGCCTGCTGGAGCAGGTCCATGCGCACGAGCCGGCGCGCGAGGTTGCGGATCATCTCGTCGCCGCGGGCGCCCGGAGGCGTCAGCGCGCTGAAGTCATAGAACAGCGCCAGCGCCTCCACCGGACCGATGGAATCGGCGAGCCCGTCGAGGAAGAGCTGCCCGAACACACGCTGCGCCTCGTCGCGCAGGGCCGTGACCGGGGGACTGTCGGGATAGTTCGCGACCGCCTGCTGCACCGTCTCGAACCCGGAGCGGTAGTCGCCGCCGCGGAAATAGAACTCGGCCAGCATTTTCTGCATCTCGGCTTCGAGCTGATTGCCACGCCACAGCATGGATTCGGCGGCAAGCGTCTGGGTGGCCCTGTCGAGGTCCAGCCTGTCCGCGTCCTGCAGCAGGCGCAGCGTGCGATAGACCGCCTCGGCGCGGGTGGGTCGGACGTCGGCCGCGATCACCTGCCCATAGGTGTCCAGCGCCTCCTGCGGGCGACCGCGCAGTTCGTCCACCCGCCCCGACAGCAGCTGGTAACGGGTCATGTCCGCCTTATTGAGGCCAGCGAAGGTGATGAGGTCGAGGAAGCGCTCGGCCATGGCCGGATCGTTCGTCTCGACACCCGCACGGACCGCGGCGAAGTAGAAGTGGTTGCGCGCCCAATCCGGATATTCGGCAAGCACGTCCTGAGCCTCGATCGCATCGAGCCGGGCGCCCTTGTAGTCGAGGGCTTCCACTCGCGCGATGGTGCGCCACACCAGCGCGTCGATGTCCTGCCCCATGCTCGTCGTGTTGAGGATGGCCAGCGCGTCGCGCGGGCGGCCCGCCAGGGTGTTGGCGATGGCGCGGCTGGTGCGCAGCTTGCGGGTGAGCGCGTCGGACTGAAGCCCCTCCTCCATCGCCTCGAGCACGCCGATCGCCTCGTAGCTCAGTTCATGGGCGAGATAGAGCTGGGCGAGCTCCAGCCGCGCGGCGTCGCGACGCGTCCCTTCTGCGGTGGCGGCAGCGGCCTGAAGTTCCTCGAGGCGCGCGTTGAACTCGGCGGGCGTTGGCGTCGCCAGCCGCTTGAGGTCGACGAAACCGGTCCGCGATACCTCGCCCGATCCGCCTGCGTTGACCCGCGGCCCCTCGCTGGCGGACACGGTCAGCCCCCCGGGCGTGCTGATCACGGCCAGCGAACCATCGACGGCGACGCCGATCTCCGGCGTCTGCGGCTTGAGCACGAGCCCGTGGACGCTCCGCAGGGCGGAGAACTCGACATAGTCGAAAACGCGAGTGATCCCCCGTGCGGGCGGGAAGGCGGTGACCACCTTCAGCACATCTCCCACGACGGGATCGCGGAAGTCATGCGCCCGTGCGGGGCGGGACAGATCTGCGGTGATCTCGAAATTACCCTCGATGTCGCGGCGACGGCTCATCTCGACGGGCTGAGTCGGGGTGAGCAGGATGTCGCCGAGCGACAGCACCCACGCCATGCCCTCGGAACCGAGCGTCGCCAGCCTGTCCTGGGCCAGGTCGATCCTGACGACCTGAGTGTCCCCCGCAGGCACGACCGAGAAGGCGTTGGCGATGGAGTCGAGTTCGCCCGACTGCGTCGGCTGGACAATGCCCGTGGTCGTATCGAAGAGCATCCAGACTGTGTCGCCACGCCGGAAGACGGCGGCCGGGGTGTCCTGCTCGAAGGGGAAGACGACGCGCACCGTTGAGCCGAGCACGCTTACGAACGGCTGAACCGTCTGCGGGCTGACCGCGGGATAGAGCGCATCGACCGGGATCGCTGCCTCGGTAGCCGCGCCGGCGGTCGTCGCCTCGACGGTTTCGACAAGCTGGGATACCTCGAAGGCCGGCAGCGCCTCGCCCGCAATGTCTATGTCGAGCACATGGCGGTTGGGGCCAACCTCGTAAAAGCGGGGCGTGACGCCCTCCGCCAGCTCCAGGGTGACGGTGGCGCCGTCCGGGGTGGTGTCGGTGCTGACGGAGGTGACCTCCGCCGGCAGGTCCAGCGCAAGGTTGCGCAGGTCGATGTCGACCGGCCATTCGAAGCCAAGCACGCCCAGATTGCCCTCCTGGCGGAACTCGGCAACCGTCGGCACGGTCCAGTCGAACTGTATCCTGAGGAAGGTGGGGTTGCGGCCGATGCGGATATCGGCGCGCGGGTTGAACTGCTCGACGCCGGCGGCCTTGCGCTCGCGCTCGGCGCGGATCGCGGCATCCTTGGCGCGGCGGGCCAACTCGTCGATGACGTCCTGCGGGAGCGGCGGCGGCATGCCCTGCCAGCTTTGCGGCAAAAGGTCGACAAACAGCTTCTCGCCGGCCTCGATGCGATTGAAGTTGAAGGAGCGCTTGAGGCCGAGACGCAGCCCCATGCCGTCGGGGTCCACCCTCGCGATGGAGAGATAGTCCGGCATGGTGACGCCCACATCGGGCAGGATCACGGAGACGGGTTCGCCGAACTCGAGCGACAGGATCCCGTTCTCGATGCGCATGGTGTATTCGGGCAGGTGATCCCGCCCGGGAAAGCTGAGGATCAGCCGGCCATAGCCGTCATCCTGGGTGGCAAAGAGCTGCCCCTGTGCCTGGGCAAAGGCAGGCCCCGCACCGGCCAGCAGCGCGAACGAAAGGGCGAAGGCCAATACGGCCCGCCGCCACCCACTGCTGAACGCGTTCTCCACCGGCTTTCTGCCCGCCCGACGCTGACACGCGTCTGACCCGGCCACTTTCGGTGCCGGCATGGACGCGCGTGTTACTCAATACACCGGTCCAGTCTAGGGCGATCGACTTAACGCGGGATTACAGGTGCAGTCAAAAGGCTTGCGACAAGCTCCTGCCGCGCCTGTGGTTCATGCTGCCGGAGTTACTGTCCGACGATCTGCGGCAGGGCGGCGAGGTTCTCGGGCGTCATCTCGGTGACGGGATGATCGGCCAGCGCCGCCATGCTGACGGTCAGCTCCTGTGCGCGGGCGGCGTCCATCTCGGCGAGGATCGGCGCCATCTTGCGCGGCTGCATGGCCTTGGAGACCCGAACCAGCACTTCCATGTCGAGATTGTTGAAGATCTTGGCGGCGTCCTTGGGCTTCATCACCTCGTACATGGCGACGATGGCAGCGAACTGGCCGGCTTCCATCTGCTCGCGCTGGTCCACAAGGCTGGCGATCTGCGCCTCGATGGCTTCGAGAGTCGCGCTGCGCTCCTCGATGCGCTTCTCTGCGGCATCGACCAGCGAGAAGCGCAGGGCGAGGTCCTGCGCGAACTTCTCGAGCTCCGCCCTACGGGCCGCGAGCCGCTCCAGGATCTGCTGCTCGGTGATGCTGGTGCCGTTCGCCGTCATCAGCGGGGTAACAGTGCCATTGCCCAGAACCTGAAGCGGCACGGCATCGCCGGAAGGCAGGCAGTCGGTGGTCAGGAGCGCCGCTATGGGCTCCCCGTCTTCGCTCTTGCCGCCTTCAACTCCCTCGCCAGAGGCGGGAACGGGCACACCCGACGGAGTGAGGGTAACGTCGACATCCCGGCAGTAGGTTTCACTGACACCGAGCGAAGTGTCGGCACGGGCCATGGCGCTCGGTTCAGATGGCGCGGAATCGGCTGGCTCGGCTGCGTCCGACTCGGTGTCGTGGCTCGCGGCCGTTCCCTCCCCGTGGCCAGCCCCGGTCTCCACCATCGGTGCGAGCGTCGGCGCTGTATCGGTCACGGTCGGCGAGGTGTCCGCAAGGGTCGGCTCCTGCGGGAAGCTCAGCGCGGCGCCGGGAGCGGGTGCCGCTCCCCCCGTGCCATGGGCAGCGCCACCACCGCCTGCCGCCTCGACCGGCGCCACACCCACCAACACGTAGCCGCCATTGGTGACGAGACCCACGGTCTTCAGCACCAGCAGGGCCGAGATGGAAAGGACAACGACCGGAAGAAGGCGGATACGGTTCACGCGGCGGCTCCGCGAGCCCGGGCGCGCGTGCTCAGCTGTTCCAGGGCCGACTGCACCTTGTTGGGCTGCTCGACCGGCTCGATGGCCTGCGAGTGCCGGGCAACACTGGTGATCCTGGCGATACGCTCCATCAGCACGGTGCCGGCATTGACATGGTTGGCCAGCTCGATGCCGAAGCGCTCGGCTTCCTCAAGGCGGGAGTTGAGCGTCAGGTCAGCTTCAACCGCGCTCTGCTTCAGTTCCTTGATGGCCTGATTGGCGAGGTTCGTGGCGCCCAGCAGGTCTGCCACCATCTGGCGCATCTGGTCCTTGTCGGCATGCAGGCGCTTCAGGCGCTGGTTGAGGATAGTGCAATAGCCGATTGTCACCAGAAGCAGGATGGCGACAGCAGCCTCGACAAGCACACCAAGGGGCAGACCCGACATCATCGTTTTTCCATTGTGGTTTCTATGGCCTCGAAGTCCGCCATGGTGACCTTGGGCGGAGTGAGGGGGCGGCTGACACGAACCGAGACGTTGTTGCCGATGTGGCCCATGACGGCCTCGGTGAGTTCGACATCGCCGCAGCGCAGGCGGACGGGCTCGGCAGGTCCCCTGTCGAAGACCACGAGGTCGCCGGGCTTGAGGGAGAGCAGCCGGGCCAGCGACAAATCCTGTTCGTGCAGCACGGCTTCGATCTCGACGTCCGCCGCGTAGATC
>JAEZHZ010000361.1 GCA_023436745.1 Pseudomonadota bacterium
CTACAGGGCCCCGGCGGGAGCTGAGCTCGGCGTGTTGAATATCAACCGGAATTTGGTGGTGCGCCCACCAGGACTCGAACCTGGAACCAGACCGTTATGAGCGGTCGGCTCTAACCATTGAGCTATAGGCCCACGAGGAGTGGTCTTAGCAAAGCGGGCGGCGGTGTCAAAGGGAGTCTAGTGCTGCCAGACGACAAGACCCGCTGCGGTGGCCATCATGACACCCGCAGTCTTGTTGAGGCGGCTGAGGGCGCGGGGGCTCGTGAACATCTGTCGCGCGGCAGATGCGAGCCAGGCGTAGCCGCAGCCGATCAGCAGCAGGACCACCACCACAATGACGGTGAGCTCGGCAAAGGCGAGGGCAGTCATCTGGTCGAGTGGAATCACAGTCGGCAGGATGGCGAGATAGAACACGATGGTCTTGGGGTTGCCCATGGTGAGCGAGAAGCCGGCGAGGAAGGTCTTCCAGGCATCTTCGTTCTTGGGCTTCATCTGCTCAGCGCCGGGGCGGGCAGTCCAGAACTTCCAGGCGATATAGAGCAGGTAGGCCGCACCGGCCCAGCGGATGATGGTGAATACCGGTCCGAACCAGGTGGCAATGGCGGCTAGGCCGAACACGGCGAAGACGAAATAGACGAGGTCGCCGGCCAGAATGCCCAGCACCATGGGAAAGGCGCCGCGAAAGCCGCCGCCGAGCGCGCGGGCCACCACGGCGGCGACGCCAGGTCCGGGGACCAGGACGGCGATGGCATAGGCGACTGTGAAGGCAGCGAGGGTAAACAGGTCCATTTGGGCACCGGTGCGAACGGATCGGGACATTAGCTCCAGGGCATCGTACTTGCCAATGGGCGGTTGCGCCGCAGTGCCCGCGTGCCTACATTGCATCCGACGCAACCCCACAGGACGGTGCACCGTGGATATCTACCCTAAAGCAATGCCGCTCAGCCTTGCCCACGGGGATATCCATGCCTGCATCCATCGTTCTTTCCGCAGTTTCGCTGCAAACGCCTGACGGGCGTCCGCTTCTTTCCAATGTCGAACTGAGTTTCGGGCCGCTTCGCACGGGGCTGGTCGGGCGCAATGGCGTCGGCAAGTCGACGCTGCTGCGCGTCATCAGCGGCGAACTCGCCCCGGCAGCTGGACGGGTCACGGTCGATGGCCGAATCGGCGTGCTTCGGCAGGCGGTGTCGCCCGGCGACGATACGGTGGCCGACCTGTTCGGGGCCACCGCCGCGCTGGCGGTGCTGGAGCTTGCCCTCGCGGGCACGGCGACCGAGGACTAACTCGCGGCGGCCGACTGGACGCTTGAGAGCCGGATGGAAGCGGCGCTGTCGCGGCTTGGGATGGCGCTCGAACCCGACCGGCCGCTGAGGACCCTGTCGGGCGGACAGCGGACACGGGCCGCGTTGGCGGCGCTGGTGTTCGCGGAACCAGACTTCATCCTGCTCGACGAACCGACCAACAATCTGGATGCGGATGGGCGGGCGGCCGTGGTCGAACTGCTGGCCGGCTGGCGAGGCGGTGCGATCGTGATCAGCCACGACCGCGGACTGCTCGAGACCATGGACGAAATCGTCGAGATGACGAGCCTCGGTGTCACGACCTATGGGGGACCGTACAGCCGCTACCGGGCGCAGAAGGCGCAGGAGTTGCAGTCGGCGCAGCACGATCTTGCCACGGCTGAGCGGCAGGCCGGAGAGGTGGCGCGCAAGTCGCAGGAAGCGCGCGAGCGACAGGCACGCCGGGACGCCGGCGGACGCAAGGAGGCGAAGCGGGGCGGGGCGCCGAAAATCCTGCTGGGTGGGCGCAAGGAGAATGCGGAGAACAGTGCCGGGGCAGAATCGATCCTGGCAGAGCGGCAGGCGCAGGCCGCGGCCGATGCCCTGGCCCGGGCGCGTAACCGCGTGGAAGTGTTGACGCCGTTCTCGGTCAAGCTGGCCCCGAGCGGACTGCCGGCGGGAAAGATGGTGCTACAGGCGAGCGGAGTGACCGGCGGGCACGATCCGGAGCTGCCGGTTGTGCGGGATTTCTCGCTCATCATGATCGGGCCGGAGCGGGTGGCACTGGCCGGGCCGAACGGGGCGGGCAAGACGACGCTGCTGAACCTGCTGACGGGGCGGCTCAAGCCCGCAGCTGGCACAGTGATGCTGGGCGGGCCGGTGGCGATGCTGGACCAGCAGGTGAGCCTGCTCGATCCCGCCAGCACCATCCTCGAGAACTATCGTCGCCTGAACCCCGAAAGCGGGGAGAACCAGTGCCGCGCGGTGCTTGCCGCCTTCATGTTCCGTGCTGACGCGGCGCTGCAGAGCGTTGGCACACTCAGCGGGGGACAGATGTTACGGGCGGGGCTGGCCTGTGTGCTCGGAGGAGCGACGCCTCCGATGCTGCTGGTGCTGGACGAGCCCACAAACCACCTCGACGTCGAGGCGATCGAGGTGGTTGAGGCGGGCCTGCGAGCGTTCGACGGGGCGCTGCTGGTGGTGAGTCACGACCCGGTGTTCATCGAGAACATCGGGATAGAGCGACGGGTGGAGATTGGCAGCGACTAGGCCGCTGAGCCGCGCCTTTCCACGGGGGAGAAGGCGCGGCGTGGCTGCGCTAGGGCAGGCGGGCAAGCCGCTCGGTGAGGAGTGCGTAGAAGCCGTCCGCATCGGCGGAGCGCATGAAATGGGCGTTCCGGACGCGGCCGGTGACATGCCAGTAGTCGGCCACGGTCATGCCCATGGTCAGCTCGCTGGCCGTTTCCACGGTCACGTTGCAATGCCGGCCCTCGAACAAGTCGGGCCGGAGCAGGTAGGCGATCACGGTGGGGTCGTGCAGCGGCGCGCCTTCCCAGCCATACTTCCGCAGGTCGAAGGATTCCGAGAAGGTGAGCATCTCGTAGACGGCATAGCCGGTGCGGTTGCCGAGGCCACGGATGGCCTGCAGACGCGCCGGTGTGGACTGTACCTGATGGGTGACGTCGAGCGGCATGATGGTGATCGGCACTCCGGAGCGCAGGACGACATCCGCAGCCTCCGGGTCGACATAGATGTTGAACTCGGCCGCGGGAGTGATGTTGCCAACCTCGAAATACGCGCCGCCCATCAACACGATCTCGCCGATCACTTCGGCAATGCGCGGCTCCTTGACCAGCGCCATCGCGATGTTGGTGAGCGGACCGAGGGCGCACAGGGTAATGCTGCCGGGCTCGGAGTTCATCAGGGTCTCGATGATCCAGTCGACGCCGTGCTGCGGCTGGAGCGGGATCTTCGGGTCTGGCAGGTCCGGACCATTGAGGCCGGTTTCGCCATGGACGTGCTCGGCGGTGACGAGGGGGCGGCGCATGGGACGGGCACAGCCGGCGAAGACCGGCACCTCGGTACGCCCGGACAGTTCCACCACCTTGCGGGCGTTGGTGGCGTTGTGATGAAGGCCGACATTACCGGCCACGGCGACGATGCCGAGGACGTCGATCTCTTCAGGGGAGGCGAGGGCGAGCAGGATGGCGACGGCGTCATCCTGACCAGGGTCGGTGTCGATGATGATCTTGCGGGACATGGGAAGGCTCAAGCGAGTCGGAAGCCGCCACACTAGTCTGCCCGCGGCGGGCGGTCGACGGGCGAGGCAGGAACATTCATTGCGACGCAGCGTTGCTCCCGGGCGGGGAGCTTCAGGACGTGGTTGGTCGAATGGCGCGCACAGCGGCCCCGAAAGACATGGATGCGAGCCAGTTCGAACGCCTTCTCGCCAATGCCGGGCGGTTGTCGGTGGTGTTCCTCGGGCTGCTGGCCCTGTTGGTGGCGCTGCACACAGGGCAGGTGTTCCTCGCGCCGGTGACGCTGGCGATCATCGTCGGACTGATGTTCGGGCCGGTAGCCGACAGGTTGGAGCGTGTCGGGGTTCCTCCGGTGCTGTCGGCGGCGCTGGTCGTGCTGATGCTGATTGCGGTGATCGCGCTCGGCATAGCGCTGTTCGCGGTGCCGCTGTCGGAATGGGTGCGAAGGGCCCCGGTGATGTGGCAGAGGTTGCAGGAGCAGCTGGCCACGCTGGAAGGCCCGCTGCAGACGGTCAATTCCATCCGCGAGCAGGTCACCTCCATGTTCAGGGACGGACAGGCAATGACCGTCACCGTGGAGGACAACGCACAGGTGTTCACGCTGGCGATGCTGGCCCCGGCCATCGGCGCACAGATCCTGATCTTCCTTGCCAGTCTCTACTTCTTCCTCGCCACGCGCGACCACATCCGCATTTCGGTGCTGTCGCTCTGCGTCAGCAGACGCATGCGCTGGCGCACGGCCCATGTGTTCCGGGATGTGGAGGCCAAGGTCAGCCGCTACCTGATCTCGATCACCATCATAAACATCTGCGTCGCGATTGCAGTGACCCCGGCAATGTGGGCCATCGGGATGCCGTCGCCGCCGCTGTGGGGTGCGCTGGCGGGCGTGCTCAACTACATCCCCTATGTCGGGCAGGCGGTGATGATCGTGATCCTGCTCGCCGTGGGACTCGGGACGCAGGCGGAACTGTGGGCAATCCTGCTGCCGGTCGCGTGCTACGTCGCCATCAACTTCACCGAAGGCCAGATCGTGACCCCGCACTTCATCGGGCGCACGATGACGCTGAACCCGTTCATCATCTTCCTGTCGATCACGTTCTGGCTGTGGTCGTGGGGCCCGGTCGGTGGACTCATCGCGGTCCCGACGCTGCTGATCGCGCAGTCGCTGCTGACGCATGCGCTGCCGAGCAAGCCCCTGATGCCGAAGCGCCCGGTGCGCCGCACCCGCAACATGACCGACCGCGAGGCACTGCTCGCCAACACCGCTCTGGCTATCCGCGAACAGAGCGAGGAGGGGCAGGAGGCAAAGACGGACGCTGATCCACAGGAGGGGCGAAAGAACGAGCGGCTGATGCCTCCGGACGGCACGGCACCATCCGGAGTGGAGCACCCCGCGTAGACGCCATGCGCCCGTGGCGCTTGACGCCCGGGACGTGCACCACAACATTGCCCTCACACTCAGGGGGATCAGCGTGGCAGGCGAAGCAGTTGAAGCGGCAGGCCATGCGGCCGCCGCACATGGCGTGGATCTGGTGCCGGTCGTGGCGCTGCTGGCAAGCGCGGTGATCGCGGTGCCATTGTTCAAGCGGCTGGGCCTCGGATCGGTCCTCGGCTACCTCGCAGCCGGGCTGCTGCTCGGGCCGTCCGTGACCGGAGTGATCTCGGACCCGGAGTCGGTACTGACCATCGCCGAACTCGGCGTGGTGATGTTCCTGTTCATCATCGGCCTCGAAATGGAGCCGCGACGTCTCTGGGCGTTGCGCAAGCAGATCTTCGGGCTTGGCGTGATCCAGGTCGGCACCTGCGGAGCGCTGCTGACCGGCACGGGCATATTGCTCGGTTTCGAGCCGCTGACGGCCTTCATCTTCGGCATGGGCTTCGTCATGACGTCCACCGCCATCGTGATGCAGATTCTGGCCGAGCGCGGCGAGCTCGCCAGCGACCACGGCCAGCGGATGGTCTCGATCCTGCTGCTGGAGGACCTGGCCATCGTGCCGCTGCTGGCGCTGGTGGCCTTTCTTGCCCCGACGCCAAACGCCGATGTCAGCGTGCTCGAGCGGGTCGTCTCGGTTCTCCTGCCGATCGGGGCCGTGCTGCTGCTGATCTTCCTTGGTCGGCGGATCATGAACCCGTTCTTTCGCGTGCTGGCCGCGAGCAAGCTGCGCGAGGTGATGACGGCCGCGGCGCTGCTGGTGATCCTCGGCGCGGCGCTGCTGTTCCAGGTCAGCGGGCTATCAACCGCAATGGGAGCATTCCTTGCCGGGGTGCTGTTGTCGACGTCCTCGTTCAAGCACCAGCTCGAGGCCGATGTGGAGCCGTTCCGCGGCATCCTGCTCGGTCTGTTCTTCCTTGCCGTCGGGATGTCGCTCGACCTCGGGGTGGTGGCGGACAGCTGGCAGATCATAGCCATGAGCGTGGTAGCATTCATGCTGGTGAAGGGCGGCGCGATCTACCTGATCGCGCGGCTGCTGCGATCGAGCCATGGCGAAGCGCTGGAGCGGGCGGTGCTGATGGGGCAGGGCGGCGAGTTCGCGTTCGTGCTCTACACCACTGCGGTCGCAAACGGGCTGATCGACGGACCCACCAACGCCATCTTCACGGCAACGGTCATCGTGTCGATGATCCTGACACCGTTCGGCATCATCGGGCTCAGGTACCTGATGCCGAGGTCGGAGGGCCCTTCGCTCGAAGGCGTGGAACCGGCGCAAGGGCTTTCCGCGCGTGTGCTGATCATCGGGTTCGGACGCTTCGGCCAGATCGCCAGCCAGCCACTTCTGGCGATGCACCACTCGGTTTCGATCATCGACAACGACCCGGAGATGATCAGGGCCGCAGCGCAGATCGGGTTCAAGGTCTACTATGGAGACGGAACGCGGCTCGACATCCTGCATGCCGCCGGCGCCGCAACCTCGGACGTGATCCTGGTGTGTACCGACAGCAAGGAGCAGACCACCCGGATTGCCGAACTGCTCCGAGACGAGTTCCCGCTCGCCCGGGTGATGGCGCGCGCCTACGACCGTGGACACGCGATCGAACTCGTCAAGACCGGGGTGGACTACCAGGTGCGCGAGCTGTTCGAGTCGGCGGTGACCTTCGGCGGCGAGGCTGTCATCCGGCTCGGCGCCAGCGAAGAGGAAGCGGCCGAGGTTGTCGATGGGGTGCGCAGCCGGGACCGGCAGCGCTTCGAACTGCAGCTTGCCGGCGAAGACTGGCGCTCGCTGGGGCGGTTGCTACTCAGCAACGCTGAGGATCAGGCTCGCGAAGGTGGCCTCGCCCCCCGGCCAGCTGCGCAACCCCCTGCAAATGAGGGCAGCGGAGGGTCTGGAGGCAGGAATTGACAGGGCTTCCGCCTGCGGAAATTAAGTGCAAGACTGACGTTACAGAGGGGAAGCTGTTCGTCATGAAACCTGGATTGCGATATGCCGCAAAAGCCACTCGTCTCCGACGCGCCGATCCCCGGCCCGTGCGCTCCGACCGCTGAGGCACTTCAGGCTGAAATACTCGAGAGACTGATCTATTCAGTCGGCAAGGATCCGGCAGTCGCGCGCCCGCACGACTGGCTGGAGGCCACTATCCTGGCCGTGCGCGACCATGTCATGGACCGCTGGATGGAATCCTCGCGCGAGACGTGGCGCACGTCGCGCAAGCGGGTCTACTATCTCAGCCTCGAATTCCTTGTCGGTCGCCTCATGCGGGATGCGATGAGCAATATCGGGGTGATGGAGCCGGTGCGGCAGGCGCTGGCGAACCTCGATGTGGACCTGGGCGACCTCATCAATCTCGAGCCCGATGCCGCGCTTGGCAATGGTGGTCTCGGGCGGCTTGCGGCCTGCTTTCTCGAGTCCATGTCGACGCTCAAGATCCCGGCCTATGGCTACGGCATTCGCTATGTGCACGGGCTTTTCCGGCAGGAGATGAGCGAAGGCTGGCAGGTGGAGCTGCCGGAGGAGTGGCTCGCACACGGCAATCCCTGGGAGTTCGAGCGGCGCGAGAGCGCATACGAGATCGGGTTCGGCGGCAATGTCGAGCCGGTAACCGATCCCGACGGCACGGTGCGCCAGGAGTGGCGGCCCAACGACCATCTGCTGGCAGTGGCCTACGATACCCCGATCGCGGGCTGGCGCGGCGCGAGGGTGAACACGCTGAGGCTGTGGAGCGCACAGCCGATCGATCCCATCCTGCTCGACAAGTTCAATTCGGGCGATCACATCGGCGCGCTCGAGGAAAGCGCCCGGGCGGAAGCGATCACGCGCGTGCTCTATCCGGCCGATTCAACGGCGGCGGGACAGGAGTTGCGCCTCAGGCAGGAGTTCTTCTTCTCCTCTGCGTCGCTGCAGGACATCGTACGGCGCCATATCCAGCATCACGGGGAACTGCATTCGCTGCCCGACAAGGTGGCGATCCAGCTCAACGATACCCACCCGGCGATTTCGATCGCCGAGATGATGCGCATCCTGGTCGACCTCAATGGGGTGAAATGGGCGGATGCCTGGCGGCTGACGCGCGGGACGTTCGGCTACACCAACCACACGCTGCTGCCGGAGGCACTGGAGAGCTGGCCGGTGTCATTGATGGAGCGGCTGCTGCCTCGCCACATGCAGATCATCTACCAGATAAACGCCGACGTGCTGGCGGAGGCGCGGCAGCGGGCGAAGTTCTCGGATGCCCAGATCGCCAACGTGTCGCTGATAGACGAGCATGGCGGGCGACGCGTTCGAATGGGTCAGCTTGCCTTCGTCGGCTCCCATTCGGTCAATGGTGTCTCGGCGCTGCACACCGAGTTGATGAAGCAGACGGTGTTTGCGGACCTGCACCGGCTCTATCCCGGGCGGATCAACAACAAGACCAACGGCATCACCCCGCGGCGGTGGCTGATGCAGTGCAATCCGGATCTCACGCGGCTGATCAGCGAGCGGGTCGGCCCGGGCTTCCTCGACGACATCAACCTGCTCAGGGGGCTCGACGCGCATGCGGACGATCCGACGTTCCAGGAGCAGTTCGCCGCGGTGAAGATGGGCAACAAGGAACGACTGGCCAGACTGATCAAGAACCGCCTCAACGTGACGGTGTCGCCCGAGGCGATGTTCGACGTGCAGATCAAGCGTATCCACGAATACAAGCGCCAGCTGCTCAACATCATCCAAGCCGTTGCCCTGTATGACGAAATTCGCGCGCACCCGGAACGGGATTACGTTCCGCGCGTTAAGGTGTTCGCTGGCAAGGCGGCGCCGGGGTACTGGAACGCCAAGCTCATCATCAAACTGATCAACGACGTCGCCAAGGTCATCAACAATGACCCGGCGGTCCGCGGGCTGCTGAAGGTGGTGTTCCTGCCCAACTACAATGTGAGCCTTGCGGAGGTGATCGTGCCCGCCGCCGATCTTTCGGAGCAGATTTCAACGGCCGGCATGGAAGCTTCGGGCACGGGGAACATGAAGTTCATGGCCAATGGCGCTGTTATCATCGGCACGATGGATGGCGCCAATGTCGAGATGTACGAGGAAGTAGGGGCGGACAACATCGTCATCTTCGGCATGTCGGCTGAAGAGGTGAATGAAAAGCGGGCGCGCAGCGAAGTGCCACGGGGCGCGATCGACTGTTCTCCAAGGCTCAAGGAAGCACTGGAGTCGATTGCTTCGGGCGTGTTCTCGCCCGACGATCCGAACCGGTATCGCGACCTGATCGGCGGGCTTTACGACCATGACTGGTTCATGGTCGCCCGGGATTTCGACGCCTACCAGGCGGCGCAGGAACGGGTGAATGAACTCTGGCTCGACAGGAGGCGGTGGTACGGTATGGCGATACGCAACACGGCGCATGTCGGCTACTTCTCCTCGGACCGGACGATCCGGCAGTACGCCACGGACATATGGGGTGTCGGGGGCGATTTGCCGGCGAATTGACAGCTGGATCGAGCTGCAGGCGAGTGTGATGGGGGACTGGGCGGGTGGCGAAGGAAAACTGGCAGGCGGATAGTCGGGAAGTGGAGGCAGTGGTGGCGGGACGCCACTCCAATCCCTTCGCGTTCCTGGGCCTGCAGCAGGTCAACGGGCAGTGGCTGTTGCGGGCGTTCATCCCCCATGCCGAGTTCGTAGACGCATTCACGCTTGACGGCCGCCCGCTGGGGCACCTGATCCCGCGCCATTCCGAGGGGTTCTTCGAGGGCAAGGTCGATGTCGACCGGCGCCAGCCGATCCGCTACCGCGCGCGCAATGCGGGAGGGGAGTGGGACGTCTATGATCCCTACTCCTTCGGCCCCGTGCTCGGGCCCATGGACGACTACTACATCGGCGAAGGCAGCCACCTGCGGCTGTTCGACAAGCTCGGCGCCCACGAGATGGAGTTTGAGGGCATCCACGGAACGCATTTTGCGGTGTGGGCCCCCAACGCACTCCGCGTGAGTGTTGTCGGCCTTTTCAACGAGTGGGACGGCCGGCGGCATCCGATGCGCAACCGCAACGGCATCTGGGAGGTTTTCATCCCGGTGCTCGGAACGGGCACGATCTACAAGTACGAAATCGTCGCGCGCGACGGGACCGTTCTGCCACTCAAGGCCGACCCGTTCGGGCGGCAGTCGGAGGTACGGCCGCGCACTGCCTCGGTCGTGCCGGACCCGACCCCGTTCACCTGGACCGACGGCCGCTACATGGAAGAGCGGGCGCTCAAGGATTGGCGGCGCACGCCGATGTCGATCTACGAGGTCCATCTCGGCAGCTGGCGCCGGCGGCCAGACGGCGGGTTTCTCACCTATGCGCAACTGGCCGAGCAACTGGTGCCCTATGTCGCGGACATGGGCTACACGCATATCGAGCTGATGCCGGTTTCAGAGCATCCATACGATCCGAGTTGGGGCTACCAGCCCATCGGGCTTTATGCGCCGACCGCCCGCTATGGGGAGCCGGCAGACTTCGCGCGGTTCGTGAATGCGGCGCACGAAGCCGGACTGGGCGTGATCCTCGACTGGGTGCCGGCGCATTTTCCTACCGACGCGCATGGTCTCGCCCGCTTCGATGGCACGGCTCTCTACGAGCACGAGGACCCGCGCCTCGGCTTCCACCCCGACTGGAACACGGCCATCTACAATTTCGGACGCAAGGAAGTGCAGAGCTTCCTCGTCAACAATGCGCTCTACTGGCTGGAGGTCTTCCACATCGACGGGCTGCGCGTCGATGCCGTGGCTTCGATGCTCTATCTCGACTACTCGCGCAATCCGGGGCAGTGGCTGCCGAACAAGCATGGCGGCAACGAGAACCTCGAGGCGGTGGAGTTTCTCAAGCGCGTCAACACGGAAGTCTACCGCCTGCACCCCGGCGCGTTCATGATCGCAGAGGAATCGACCTCCTGGCCGGGTGTCAGCCATCCCGCCTATACGGGCGGCCTCGGCTTCGGGTTCAAGTGGAACATGGGGTTCATGAACGACACCCTGCGCTACATGAGCCGCGAGCCGGTGCACCGCAGGTTCCACCACAACGACATGACCTTCGGCATGGTCTATGCCCTCAGCGAGAACTTCGTGCTGCCGCTGAGCCATGACGAAGTGGTGCACGGCAAGAAGTCGCTGCTGTCCAAGATGCCCGGCGACGACTGGCAGCAGTTCGCCAACCTCAAGGCCTACTACGCCTTCATGTGGGGGCACCCGGGCAAGAAGCTGCTGTTCATGGGACAGGAGTTCGCACAGCGCGAGGAGTGGTCGGAGAGCCGCTCTCTCGACTGGTGGCTGCTGGAGGCGGGCGCGCACGAGGGGGTGCGCCGGCTGGTCGCTGACCTGAACGTCGCCTATCGCAGCCTCCCTGCGCTACATGCCCGCGACTGCGAGCCGGAAGGCTTCGAATGGGCCATAGGCAACGACCACCAGAACTCGGTCTTCGCCTTCGTGCGGCAGGCGCCGGACGCCGACCCCGTGCTGGTGATCAGCAATTTCACGCCCGTGCCGCGCGATCACTACCGGGTGCCGCTGCCCAAGGCGGGGCGCTGGGTGGAGCGCATCAACACAGACGCAGGTTGGTATTCGGGTTCGAACACCGGCAACCAGGGCGGGGTCGATGCGTATCCGGTGGAGGGGCGCCACTGGCCCGCCGAGGCCGAGGTGTTCCTGCCACCACTTTCGACACTGTTCCTGAAATACGAGCCGGACTGAACCGGCATCGCCAAACGATGCTCCCGGGGTGGAGGAGGAAAGAGAATGGCTGACTACAGGGTACCTTCGCCGCTGGCCCGCGAGACCATGGCCTATGTGCTGGCGGGTGGCCGCGGCACTCGCCTGATGGAACTGACCGACCGGCGGGCCAAGCCGGCGGTGTATTTCGGCGGCAAGTCTCGCATCATCGACTTTGCGCTGTCGAACGCGCTGAATTCCGGCATCCGCCGCATCTCGGTGGCGACCCAGTACCAGGCGCATTCGCTGATCCGGCACCTGCAGCGGGGATGGAACTTTCTGCGCACGGAACGTAACGAGAGCTTCGACGTGCTGCCCGCCTCGCAGCGGGTGAAGGAAGACATGTGGTATGCCGGCACGGCCGACGCCGTGTACCAGAACATGGACATCATCGAGGATTACGGCGCCCGCTATATCGTGATCCTCGCAGGCGACCACATCTACAAGATGGACTACGAAATCATGCTCCGCCAGCACGTGGATACGGGCGCGGACGTGACCATCGGCTGCCTCGAAGTGCCACGCATGGAAGCCACAGGCTTCGGCGTGATGCATGTCGACGGGCGCGACCGGGTCATCGACTTCGTGGAAAAGCCGAAGGATCCGCCGGGTATTCCCGACAAGCCGGACATGGCGCTCGCCTCCATGGGCATCTATGTCTTCGAGACGCGCTTCCTGATGGAGCAACTGCGCCGCGACGCCGCCACGGAAGGCTCGAACCGCGACTTCGGCAAGGACATTATTCCCTACATCGTCAAGAACGGAACGGCCTGGGCGCACCGCTTCACCCGTTCCTGCGTACGCTCGAGCAAGGAAGAGGTGAGCTACTGGCGCGATGTCGGCACCATCGACGCCTACTGGAAAGCTTCCATCGACCTGACCGACATCGAGCCGCAGCTCGACCTCTACGACCGTGACTGGCCGATCTGGACCTACGCCGAGATCACGCCGCCGGCGAAGTTCGTCCACGACTATGACGGACGGCGCGGCTCGGCGGTGAACTCACTCGTGTCGGGAGACTGCATCATCTCAGGCGGGCACCTCACAAGGACCCTGTTGTCGACCGGCAGCCGCGTGCACTCCTATTCAGTGCTCGACGAGGCAGTGGTGCTGCCCTATTGCGACATCGGCCGCAACGCGCGGCTGAAGAAGGTGGTCATCGACCGGGGCGTCAACATCCCCGAGGGGCTGGTCGTGGGCGAGGACCCCGAGTTCGATGCCACCTGGTTCCGCAGGACGGATGACGGAGTGACGCTGATCACGCAGAACATGGTCAACAAGTACCTGGCGGGCCGATGATCGAGGTCCTTTCGGTCGCCTCGGAGGTCTATCCGCTGATCAAGACGGGAGGGCTGGCGGACGTCGCCGGCGCCTTGCCCTCGGCACTCGCCCCTCGGGGCGTGACCATGCGCACGCTGGTGCCCGGGTATCCCTCGGTAATGGGCAAGCTCGACAGTGGCCGGGTGGTACAGGAGTTCGACGACCTGTTCGGTACCACGGCGAGGCTGATCGCTGGCCGGGCGGATGGGCTCGACGTGATCGTCATCGATGCGCCCCAGTTCTACGACCGCCCCGGCAGCCCCTATGTGGGGCCGGACGGGACGGACTGGCCCGACAACTGGAAGCGCTTTGCTGCTCTGGGATGGGTGGCCGGTGAGCTCGGTCACGGCATGATCGAGGGGTATCAGCCGCACGTTATCCACGCGCACGACTGGCAGGGCGGCCTTGCTCCCGCCTACATCAAGTTCGGTCCCAGCGACAATGTGCGGACGGTGATGACCGTCCACAACATGGCGTTCAAGGGGTTCTTCGGCGCGGAGATCTTCGGTCAGCTGAGGCTGCCGCCTCATGCGTTCGGGGTGGGGGGCGTGGAGTTCTACGGCGGTGTCTCCTACCTCAAGGCCGGCATGGAGTGTGCCGACTTCGTGACGACAGTCAGCCCGACATATGCCGACGAGATTCGCACGCCGGCTTTCGGCATGGGACTAGAGGGCCTGCTGAACGGGCGGGCAGTCACCGTTGCGGGCATCCTCAACGGTATCGACACCGAGGCCTGGAATCCCGCGACCGACACGGCGCTGGTACAGACCTATTCCGTGAACTCCCTGCATCTGCGGCAAGCCAACAAGCGGGCCCTGACGGAGCGGTTCGAACTCGACGGCACCGATGGACCGCTGTTCTGCGTGGTGAGCCGGCTGACCGACCAGAAGGGGATGGACCTGCTGCTGCAGGTGGTGGACGGCCTTGTCGAACTTGGCGCGCGCCTCGTGGTGCTGGGTTCGGGGGAAGCCTATCTCGAGGACGGTTTCCGGCATGTGGCGGCGCGTCATCCCGGCAAGGTGGGGGTGATCACCGGCTATGACGAGGCGCTGAGCCATCTGATGCAGGGCGGCAGCGACGCCATTCTGATACCGTCGCGCTTCGAACCCTGCGGCCTGACACAGCTCTACGGGCTGCGCTACGGCTGCGTGCCGGTGGTCAGCCGCATAGGCGGACTGGCCGACACCGTGATCGATGCCAACCCGGCAGCGCTGTCGGCAGAGGTGGCAACAGGCTTCATGTTTGCGCCGGACGATGCACAGGCCCTCTACGATGCCATTCGCAAGGCAGTAGCGCTCTACAACGACACCAAGACCTGGAAGAAAATCCAACGGCGCGGGATGAAATCCGACGTCTCCTGGGAGACGAGCGCGGCGCTCTATGCCGGCATCTACGCCCAACTCACCGGACTGATGACCGATGAACAGCATCAAGACAATTGAGACCACGCCTTTTGCGGACCAGAAGCCCGGCACGTCCGGCCTGCGCAAGCGCGTGCCAGTGTTTCAGCAGCCGAACTATGTCGAAAACTTCGTGCAGTCGATCTTCGACAGCCTCGAGGGCTTCGAGGGGCAGACGCTGGTCATCGGCGGGGACGGGCGATACTACAATGAGGTCGCCATCCAGAAGGCGATCAAGATCGCAGCCGCCAACGGCTTCGGCAAGGTGATGGTGGGGCGTGACGGTCTGCTCTCGACGCCCGCCGCAAGCCATCTGATCCGCCACTACAAGGCCTTTGGTGGGCTGGTACTGTCTGCCAGCCACAACCCCGGCGGCCCGGAAGGCGATTTCGGCATCAAGTACAACATCGGCAATGGCGGTCCGGCGCCCGAGAAGATCACTGATGCGGTCTACGCGCGCACCAAGGTGATCGACAGCTACCGGATAGCGGACGCACCCGACGTGGCGCTCGGCCATGTCGGTACGCAGATGGTAGGCGACATGGCGGTCGAGGTGATCGATCCCGTGGCGGACTATGCGGCGCTGATGGAGACGCTGTTCGATTTCGCCGCCATCCGCGCACTGTTTGCCTCGGGCTTCCAGATGCGGTTCGATGCCATGCACGCTGTTACCGGGCCCTATGCCCATGCCATCATTGAGGGGATGCTGGGGGCGCCGGCGGGCACAGTGGTCAACGGCACGCCTTCGCCCGACTTCGGGGGTGGGCATCCCGATCCGAACCTCGTGCATGCCGAGGACCTCTATGACTTGCTGATGAGCGAGGACGGCCCGGACTTCGGCGCAGCTTCGGACGGCGATGGTGACCGCAACCTGATCATCGGCAGGAACCGCTTCGTGACTCCGTCGGATTCCCTTGCAGTCCTGGCCGCGAATGCGGCGCTGGCGCCGGGCTATGCGAGCGGCATCGTCGGTATCGCGCGATCGATGCCGACGAGTGCGGCTGCCGACAGGGTCGCGGAAAAGCGCGGGCTCGAAATGCATGAGACGCCGACGGGCTGGAAGTTCTTCGGGAACCTGCTCGATGCCGGTCGGGTCACCATCTGCGGCGAAGAAAGCGCCGGCACCGGCTCCAGCCACGTGCGCGAGAAGGACGGTCTATGGGCTGTGTTGCTCTGGCTCAACATCATCGCAGCCCGAGGTCAAAGCGTCGACGACATCGTGCGCGACCACTGGAAGACCTACGGCCGCAACTACTACACCCGCCACGACTACGAGGAAGTGGACGCGGCTGTTGCAAACCAGCTGGTGGAGGACCTGAGGGCCAAGCTGCCGGGACTCGTCGGGCGCACCTTCGAGGATGACCTCACGGTGGCCTATGCGGACGACTTCACCTACCACGACCCCGTGGATGGCTCCACCAGTGCACGGCAGGGTATCAGGATCGGCTTCACGGACGGGTCCCGGATCGTTTTGAGACTGTCCGGAACCGGGACTGTCGGCGCCACGTTGCGGCTCTACTTAGAGCGCTACGAGGCAGCCGATGGACGACACGACCTTGACACCCAGATCGCCCTTGAACCCCTCATCGGACTGGCCGACAGGCTCGCGGGGATCCGAGAGCGAACTGGACGTCAAAGCCCCAGTGTCATCACCTAGCGTCGCCAGACCCATGAAACCCCAACTCGTTCCCGGTGGCGGGCGAACGGAACATCTCGGTGCTACCATCACCGATGAGGGCGTGAACTTTGCTGTTTATTCGGAGAGTGCCTCGGCTCTCTGGGTTTCTCTCTTCGACGAGATGGACCAGGAGACGGATCGCTTCGAGTTCGACGTCCATGATGACAACATCCATGCCGTGCTGATCGCCGGCATCGGGGCTGGTACGCGTTACGGGCTCAGGGCAGACGGCGAGTACAACCCCGACCAGGGCTATTTCTTCGACCCGGCCAAGCTTCTGGTGGATCCTTATGCGAGGCGGCTCGACCGGGTGTTCGTACGATCGCCGCGCCTGCGGCTCGACCGCTCGGAAGCAGTGGACACTGCGCCGCTGATCCCCAAGGCCATCGTGGTCGGCGAGCGGCACGAGACGGCCATGCCGCGCAAGAAGGCGCCGGGCCTGTTCTACGAAATGAACGTCCGCGGCTTCACCATGCGCCATCCGGGCGTTCAGGGGCCGCTTCGGGGCACGATCGCGGCGCTGACGACGCAACGCGTCATCGATCATTTCAAGTTCCTCAACGTCGACACCATCCAGCTGATGCCAACGGCTGCGTGGATCGACGAGGGTCACCTGCCGGCGCTGGGCCTCACCAACGCGTGGGGCTACAACCCGGTGGCCTATTCGGCGATCGACCCGCGGCTGGCGCCCCGTGGACCGCAGGAACTGCGGTACATGACCGACCTCTACCGCAAGAACGGCATCTCGGTGATCCTCGACGTGGTCTACAACCACACCGGAGAGGGCGACCAGAACGGCCCGATGCTGAGCCTGATGGGGCTCGATGCCAAGACCTACTACCGCTTCGTGGAGGTCGACGGCAAACAGCACCTGGTCAACGACACCGGCACCGGCAACACGCTGCGGTGCGACCACCCGGCGACACAGCGACTGGTGATCGACTCGCTGCGCTACTGGGTCGAGGAGATGGGTGTATCCGGGTTCCGCTTCGATCTTGCCACGGTGCTCGGACGTGATCCGGGGTTCAACCCGAACGCCGTGATGCTGAACAAGATCAAGTCCGATCCGGTACTCAAGAAATGCATCCTGGTTGCTGAGCCCTGGGATCCGGGGCCAGGCGGCTACGCGCTCGGCCAGTTCGGCAAGGAGTTCAAGGAGCACAACGACACCTTCCGCGATGATGTGCGCGAGTTCTGGCAAGGCGGCGCGGGCAAGATCGGGTCGCTCGCCGGCAAGATCGCGGGTTCGGCCGAGATCTTCAACTTCGCGGGCCGCAAGCCCAGCGCCAGCGTGAACCTGCTTGCCGTACATGACGGGTTCACCCTGCGGGACCTC
Organism: Pseudomonadota bacterium; assembly: GCA_023436745.1. Classification (GTDB taxonomy): domain Bacteria; phylum Pseudomonadota; class Alphaproteobacteria; order Rhizobiales; family Devosiaceae; genus Devosia. The sequence continues at coordinate 17,428 of JAEZHZ010000361.1, forward strand.
GTATCCTACGCCGAGAAACACAACGAAGCGAACGGCGAAGGCAACCGCGACGGCCACAACCACAACGCGTCCTGGAACTGCGGGGTCGAGGGAGAGACCGACGATCCTGAGATCATAGCGGCCCGAAAGCGCGACGTGCGGGCGTTGCTCGCAACGCTCTTCCTTGCGCGGGGGGTGCCGCTGATCCAGCAGGGCGACGAAATGTATCGTACCCAGCAAGGCAACAACAACGCCTATGCCCAGGACAACGAGATCACCTGGGTGGACTGGGACAACGCGGACGGCGACCTCGTCAACTACGTGGCGGCACTCAACCGCTTCCGCAAGGCACATGAGGCGCTGACGCATGACCGTTTCCTAACCGGTCACGAGCGTAACGGCGTGCGGGACGTCGTATGGCTGCATCCCGACAATCGTGAGATGACCGAGGCCGACTGGAGCGATCCGGGTGGCTCGGTGCTCGGCATGCACCTTCGCCACAAGGGTGACGAGGTGCTGGTCTGGTTCAACCGCAGGGTGGAGCCGGTGGTGGCGCACTTGCCCGAAGGGGATTGGACGGTCGGCATTCAGTCCGACAATACTGCCCGGGTGCCGATCACCAATGGTACCGCCACATTGTCCCCGCGGTCGGTGATCGTCCTGGTGAGGCCGGAGGGCGAACGAAAGCGGTGATCATTGCGCAGCTGAGCGACATCCATGCAGACGGATCCCGGCTGCCGCTGGAGCGGCTGGACCGCCTGCTCGGCTTGCTGCGGCCGATCCGACCGAATGCGATCATCATCAGCGGCGACCTCGCGCAGGCGGATCACGCCGACAGCTATGGCCAGATAGCCGACCGCATCGACGATCTCGGGGTTCCCTTCTTCGCCGTCCCGGGGAACGTGGACGACCACCCGGCGCTGGTCACCGTGCTGGGCGAGCGCATGGGTTGGAGCGCATCGCCGCTCAACGTGGCTGGCGAGGTGGGGCCGTTGCGGCTGATCGGGCTCGATGTGACCGTAAGGGGCGCTGCACATGGTGATGCCGCCCCCGTACTCGCGTGGCTGGAGGAGCAACTGGCCGAGGACGACCGGCCGGCGCTGATCTTCCAGCACCAGCATCCGTTCCCATGCGGCATCGACGGCGCCGATCGCAACATCTGCTTCAACGGCGATGCGCTGGCGCAGACCATCGAAGCCAGCGGGGACAAGGTGATCGCGCTCACCTGCGGGCATGTCCACCGGCCGCTGTTTACCAGCTTCGCCGGGCGGCCTGCCATGATGGGACCGTCCGTGACCACGCCCAACTGGCTGCATCTCGACGGCAAGACGGCCGAGATGGCTGACCCCTCCGGGTTGATGGTTCACCACTACGCCGACGGACGTCTGGTCAGCCACGTGGCGATGGTGGGCTGAGACTACTCGGCGGCAGCGGCCGGGCTGAGGCCGCCTGCCTTTTCGATGAAGGCGACGATCTGATCGAGGCTCTCGCGCCGAAGCAGATCGGTAAAGACGTATGGGCGGCCCTCGCGCACCTTCCTGGTGTCGGCTTCCATGACATCGAGGCTGGCGCGCACATGCGGCGCAAGGTCCGTGTGGGTAACCACAAGCAGATCGGAGCGGGAGATAGCGGGACCGCCCTTGCGCGGCACCTTCTCGCCCTGCGCGACCGAGATGACATAGATGGTGAGATCGGCAAGGTCGGGCGAGAAGGTGGCGGCGAGATTGTCGCCGCCGCTTTCGATCAGGATGATGTCGAGATCGGGAAACTTGCGGTTGAGTTCGGCGATTGCCGCGAGGTTCAACGAGGCATCCTCGCGGATGGCGGTGTGTGGGCAGCCACCAGTCTCGACGCCGACGATCCGGTCCTCCGAGATAGCCTGCACCCGAGCGAGGATCAGAGCGTCTTCCTGAGTGTAGATGTCGTTGGTGACCACTGCCATGGAATAGCGGTCACGCATCGCCTTCAGCAGCATCTCGCACAACGTGGTCTTGCCGGAGCCGACCGGGCCGCCGATGCCGATGCGCAGAGGACCGTGGGGAGACGTCATAGCAACCTCATGATGGACAGAACGGCGAAACCGGCGCCGAGCAGCAGGCAGAGGGGAGAGTAGACCCTGCGGTCATTGAGCCGGAAGTTCGGCTCCGGCGTACGGGCTGCCCACCAGCCGGTGTAGCCCACGATGCCGCGGCAAAGGAAAACGAGCGCAAAGGCGAAGCCGGCGAACGTGAGCCATGGCCCGCCGCTGTCATGATCGCCCAGGCTGACGCCGACCACCATTGCGGCGGCCAGGAAAACAGCGACCGCGAGGGTCAGCAGTCGAGGCGGCATGCGCTCGATGCCCGGTGTGCCGACCACCGTCTGGGCCAGCAGCTTCTCGTCCCGCAGCGGCCACGTCAGGCCGGCAGCCCAGGCAAGATGAGCGAGGCTCATGGCCAGTAAGGCAATGAACATCAGCGAGACGATGGCGGTGATCATGAGCGGAAAATTCTTGTGGTCAGGGTTTCATGCGACATTTGCGCGATATCGGCCGCATAGGCAACGCCGCCGATATCGTCCGTTGTCGCAGTTGCCGCTGCTGCCGCCAATGCGGCAATCGCCGGTTCCAGTGCCGCCATGATGGCAAGGCCGTCGGTCTGGCCGATGGGCACCAACCGGACGCACACCGAGACCTGCGCGTGAACGGCGGCGGTGAGCCAGGCGATCAAGGTCGCCTCGAGCTCAATGCCGAGGCGGGCGGCAGCCGCCCCAACGGCAATGGGGTAGGGACAGCGCGCCGGCATCGGCCTCGAGCTCGCTTCCGGCCACGCTTGCAATGCCAAGACGAAGGCATCTCCGGTAATCAGTGTCTCGTCGTGGCGTTCGCGCGCCGGAGTGAGGGCGAGGCAAAGATCGGCCAAGTCCTGCAGCGCCAGCTCGTCCTGCCGCGCGCGCCAGGCCTCGGCGAGCAGGATCGCGTCGGTGCGCAGGCTGCCGTGGTGCAGGATGCCAGCGATCCAGTCCTCCGCCGTGGAGCGGTCATGCACGGTCCCTGCCACGATCGCGGTCTCGAGCCCACCAGACCAGGCGAAAGCTCCGACCGGAAAGGCTGGCGACAGCCAGGTAAGCAGAAGTTGCAGGTCTCGCGGGCGGCTCATCGGGCGAGGAGTGCGTGGCCGGGCTCTGTGTGAGCGTGGCTGTGGTAGGCGCCGTGCTCGGCGAAGAACGGCTCAGTCACCTGGGTGACCGTGGCGCCGAGCCCTTCGAGCATCGTCTTCAGCACGTGGTCACGCCGGATCAACAGCCGGTCCGCCTCCAGTTGCGCAGGCGTATGGCGGTTGCCGACATGCCAGGCGAGCCTCACCAGATGCGCGGTGCTGCCAGCGGTGACGGCGTAGAGGGGTTCGGCGGCGGCGAGGATCTCAACTACCCGGCCGTCCTCAAGCAGCAGGGCCCCCCGATGGTCGAGAGTGGTAGTGGTGGGAAAGTCCACCATCACCTCTGTGCCGTTGCGGCCCGTCAGCAGCTTGCGCCGCAGGCGACGCTCGTCATGGGCGAGGGTGATGCTGTCGATGGGAGTGCCGCGTCCATGACCGGCGGGAAGTTGAGAAAGCGCACGCAGCATCTGCAGTCCGGTGTCTAGGGGGTGTTGATGATTTCGCTGCAGGTGAGCACTGCCTCGGCATCCTCGCCGAGGGTTTCGTCGTAGAGGCTGGCTTCGGACCCGCGTGTCCACCACACCCATTGCGCCGCCGCATAGCGAGCACCAGAGGCCGAGATGACCGAGACGAAGACCAGCGGCTCATCCTCACCTTCTATGGGAACGACGGCGAGGAAATTCGGGGCAGCGTTGAGGTAAGTGACGGACAGCGGCTCGTCGGCACCACAGTCGTAGGTGTACTGGCGGCGCTCGAAATCGCCGCTGGTACCGAGTGTCAGTTCGAGCCCCGTCTGTGCGGCCATGACCGGCATGGCCAGCGACATCAGGGCCGCGGCGGCAGTGAGACGTATCGGCATCGGGTCCTCCCTTCGGGCCGCCGCAGCAAAGCGCAGCGCGGCGGCAGAAATGAGTCGGGGCTGCGTAGTCAACAGCTAGAACAGGAAATACCGCTGCGCCATCGGCAAGACCGTGGCCGGCTCGCAGGTCAGCAGTTCGCCATCGGCGCGCACTTCGTAGGTTTCCGGGTCCACTTCGATATTGGGTGTCGCCGAGTTGTGGATCATCGCCGCCTTGCCGATGCCGCCGCGAGTATTCATGACGGGCACCAGCTTCTTGGCAACGCCCAGCCGGTCGCGGAGCCCCGCATCGTGTGCTGCCTGCGATATGAAGGTGACGGACGAATTGGTCCGCAGCTTGCCGTAGCTGGCAAACATCGGCCGGTAGTGCATCGGCTGCGGCGTGGGGATCGAGGCATTGGGATCGCCCATCGGCGCCGCGGCGATGGAGCCGCCGAGCAGCACCATCTCCGGCTTAACGCCGAAGAACGCGGGATTCCACAGCACGAGGTCGGCACGCTTGCCGACTTCCACCGAACCGATGTGCTGGCTCATGCCGTGGGCGATGGCGGGGTTGATCGTGTACTTGGCGACATAGCGGCGGACGCGCATGTTGTCGTTGTCGCCGGTTTCCTCGGGCAGCCGACCGCGCTGGCGCTTCATCTTGTCGGCGGTCTGCCAGGTGCGGATGAGCACCTCCCCGACACGACCCATGGCCTGGCTGTCGGAGGAAATCACCGACAATGCGCCCATGTCGTGGAGGATATCCTCGGCCGCGATGGTTTCCTTGCGGATGCGGGATTCGGCGAAGGCCACGTCTTCCGGAATGGACGGTGAGAGGTGGTGGCACACCATGAGCATGTCCAGATGCTCGGCGATGGTATTGACCGTGTAGGGGCGCGTCGGATTGGTGGATGAGGGAATGACGTTGGGCAGGCCTGCTACCCGCAGGATGTCCGGCGCATGTCCGCCACCGGCGCCTTCGGTATGGAAGGCGTGGATCGTGCGGCCCTTGAAGGCAGCGATGGTATCCTCGACGAAGCCGCTCTCGTTGAGCGTGTCGGTATGAATCATCACCTGAACGTCGTAGTCGTCGGCCACCGCGAGGCAGTTGTCGATGGCGGCCGGGGTCGTGCCCCAGTCCTCATGGAGCTTCAGGCAGGAGGCGCCGGCGAGGATCATTTCCTCGAGCGGAGCGGGGACCGAGGCATTGCCCTTGCCGGCGAGAGCCAGGTTCATGGGGAAAGCATCGAAGCTCTCGATCATGCGTTCGATATGCCAGGCGCCGGTGCAGGTAGTTGCCAGGGTGCCATGGGCGGGGCCGGTGCCGCCGCCGAGCATGGTGGTGACGCCGCTCATCAGCGCTTCTTCGATCTGCTGTGGCGCGATGAAATGGATATGGGCGTCCATGCCGCCCGCGGTCAGGATGCGCCCCTCGCCAGCGATTGCCTCGGTGGAAGGGCCGATGATGATGTTGACGCCCGGCTGGGTGTCGGGATTGCCCGCCTTGCCGATGGCAGCAATCACCCCATCCCTGAGGCCGATATCGGCCTTATAGATGCCGGTGTGGTCGACGACGAGGGCGTTGGTGATGACGGTATCGACCGCACCTTCCGCGCGCGTGCGCTGCGACTGGCCCATTCCGTCCCGTATGACCTTGCCGCCGCCGCACTTCTCCTCCTCGCCATAGGTGGTGAAATCCTTCTCGACTTCGATGAAGAGCTCAGTATCCGCAAGGCGGACCCGGTCGCCCGTGGTAGGGCCGTACATGTCAGCGTAAGTGGCGCGAGAAATGCGTGCGGGCATCGAGTCTCCGTGGTCGGCTGCGACCGGGGCTTCCCAGTGTGACTTTGGCGCGCCGCCGAACCTCTGGCAAGAGCGCGCGACGGGGTTTGCCGCCGCCTCCCGCGCAGAGCCCGAGAGCGGACGCTAGTTGGGTGGCGGCGTGGTACGGTTGCGGCGATAGGCGGCGATGGCCCCGTCGATCAGCGCGTCCATCAGTTCCTCGCCCTCGGCGACCTGCTCATCGGCGCGCTGGGTCAGGGCAATGAGCGAAAACGTCAGCACCTGGACGGCGTAGGCGTGCTGGTCGCGCCCCTCGCGATGGTGCTCGTTTCCCTGTTCGCGGAAGGTGTTGAGCAGCACGTCATAGGCCTGCCGGTCGATGACCGACTTGGCGGCGCTCCAGTTCGGCTGCTTCAGGCTGTCCGAGAGGTCCGAGGCAAGGCTGCCCATCAGCCACATGGTGGGCCCATCCCTGGAACCGGTTTCCTGCAGGTCCTTGAGGACGGCAAAGAAACGGGACTTGAATTCGGCTTCCCTGGACATGAGGCACTCCGCTGCAGACCGCGCGCTTAGAGCATGATCGTCGTCAGCGCGCCACCGGGAACCACAGCCTAGAGCTTGCCCATGACCTGCTGGCGAAAGCCGTAGACAGTGCGGTCGCCGCCGATGGGGATGAGCCGTACCTCGCGCGTCTGTCCCGGCTCGAAGCGCACCGCCGTGCCGGCGGCGATGTCGAGCCGCATGCCGCGGGCCCTTTCGCGGTCGAAGCGGAGGCCGGGATTGGTTTCGAAGAAATGGTAGTGGGAACCGACCTGGATCGGGCGATCACCGGCGTTTGCGACTTCGAGCGTCAGTGCTTCGGCACCGGCGTTGAGTTCGATGTCGCCCGCAGCGGGCAGAACTTCGCCTGGAATCATTGTGGCACCTCAGCGGATCGGTTCGTGGACGGTGACGAGCTTGGTGCCGTCGGGGAAGGTGGCCTCCACCTGTACGTCGTGGATCATCTCAGCGACACCCTCCATGACCTGATCGCGGCGGACCACATGCGCGCCGGCTTCCATCAGTTCGGCAACCGGCCGACCGTCGCGTGCGCCCTCGACCACGAAATCGGTGATCAGGGCTATCGCTTCGGGATGGTTGAGCCGCACGCCTCGCTCGAGTCGTCGCCGCGCCACCATGGCGGCCATGGAAATCAGCAGCTTGTCTTTTTCCCGGGGAGTCAGGTTCATCGTCGAGGTCCTATAGGTGCCAGAGGCGGGGCAGGGCGCTCGCGCCGCTGAGGTTGTCCAGAATTGGAACGATCATCCGGCGCAACGCAAGCCCAGTGTGTGCAAGGGCGCGCACAACCAGGCGTTCACCCAAGACGCTGGCGGCTATGGTTTTTCCCTCCGGCAGCAGGTTCCGAACGGCCTCGCAACGGCGGGCGGCGGCTTCGGCATCGGGGGCAATGTGCACGATGGTTGCGAGCGCTCGATGCCCTGCAAGCAGCGACAGGCCGTCGCGCTCGGGAGTCGAGCCGTCGAGGCGCGTCGCCTCGGCGTGGATCAGTCTGCCGTTTCGCCGGATGCGCCAGATGTCCTTGAGCGCCGCGTCCATGGCGGTCTCGCCCATGGCGTCGCGGCCGAGCAGGATGGCCTCCACCGCGGTCAACGAGGCTCCCGTGGCAAGGTCGATCTCCATGCGGCGGTCGAGGCGGCTGGCGGCGAACAGGATCGTTTCCTGTGGCAGCCAGTCGAGGTGTGCCCCCACGCCGACCCGAATTGTCGTGCTGACCCGTGCGTCGCCGCCGATCGAGCGATATATGCGCTCGCATGCCTGTGTGGTGAGCACAGCTCGGCCGGTGTCGGCGATATCCACGGACCATTGGATGATATCGCCACCGGTCAATCCACCGGCAGTATTGATCAGAACGGCTTCGAGCCCACCATCATGTGTGTTCGGCAGCCGGATTTTGGAGCATCCATCCTGGTACAGCGTTGAAATACAAGTAGTGTCATTGCGCTGCTGTGTAGAAAGGCTGCCTGATCCACGGGCACGTTGCAGCACGCCTGTGCCGACAGGTCCGGCTGCCAAGGCAACTCCTGCTAGTGTCATGCGTTCATCCCGCGAGCAAACGCTCTAATGACCATGATATTACAAGGGTTGAGAAAAATGCGTTTCAAATCTCTCGTTTCCGCTGCCGCCCTCGCCGCTTCCCTCGGCTTCGCCGGTTATGCGCATGCCGACACCATGGTGGGCACCACGAACGTTACCGATGTCGACCTCCCCATGGTTCAGACCTACTGTGAACAGCTCGCTTCCGGCATGACCCCGGATACGCCAAAGAAGGAATCCATCGACGTCACCGAAACGGACACTGATTCCACCGACTCGGACGATGGCGATGATGAGGAGAACCCCGAGGACGTCGGCGATGACGAGCCCTCTCTGGATCTCGGCGAAATCACCTTGCAGAACTGCATCGACGCCGGCCTCGTGCCCGCCGACAGCCAGGGTGCGCTGACCACCAGCAACTAATCTACGCTCCCCATAGAGCAGCAGGTGCCCGGCCAAAGTGCCGGGCATTTGTTTGTCTAGACCATGAGATGGCGCCGTACCTCCGGCAGATCCAGATCGCTGGCAGGGCCGGCATGGCGGATTTCGCCGCGGTCCATGACGTAGATGTCGTCGGCGATCTCCCGACAGAAGTCGAGGAACTGCTCCACCAGCAGGATCGTCATACCCTTCTCGTTGCGCAGGAACTGCAGGGCGCGGCCGATATCCTTGATGATGGACGGCTGAATACCCTCGGTTGGCTCGTCCAGCACCAGTACGCGGGGCCTTGTCACGAGGGCCCGGCCGATTGCCAGTTGCTGCTGCTGGCCGCCGGACAAATCGCCCCCGCGACGCGTGAGCATGGACTTCAGCACGGGGAACAACTCGAAGATATATGGAGGAATGTTGCGCTCGCCGCGGGCCAGGCCTGCATACCCGGTCTCGAGGTTTTCCTTCACGGTCAGCAGCGGAAATATCTCTCGTCCCTGGGGCACATAGCCGATGCCCATTCGCGCCCTCCTGTATGGTGGCGTCCTGCGCAGATCCCTGTCTCCAAAGGTGATGTCGCCTGCAGAGATGTGGTTGATCCCGGTGATGGCCCGCAGGGTCGACGACTTGCCGACGCCGTTGCGGCCGAGGACAGCGGTGATGCGCCCCGGTAGACAGGTGATGCTGACACCGCGCAAGGCCTGGGCGGCGCCGTAGTGGAGGTCGATCGCGTTGATGGAGAGGGCGGTGCTCATCGTCCCAGATACCTTTCGATCACCACAGGGTTGGCGCTGACCTGCTCCAGCGTGCCCTCGGCGAGCACGGAGCCTTCCGCGAGACAGACAACGCGGGAGCCGAGTTCCCGCACGAAGCTCATGTCGTGCTCGACCACCACCACCGAGCGCGTCTGAGCGATCTCGCGCAGCAGCTTGGCCGTCTCCTCGGGCTCGCTGTCGGTCATGCCGGCCACGGGTTCGTCGACGAGGAGGAGCTTCGGGTCCTGAGCGAGCAGCATGCCGATCTCGAGCCACTGCTTCTGGCCGTGGCTGAGGTCTGCGGCGAGGTCGTCCTTGCGGTGGAGCAGGCGCACCGTCTCGAGGATTTCGGTAAGGCGGTCGGTGTCATCGCTGGTGGCGGTGTAGAGCAGTGTCCGGAAAATGGAGCGCGGTTTCCGGAGGGCGAGTTCCAGATTGTCCCACACCGTGTGGCTTTCGAAGACGGTCGGTTTCTGGAACTTGCGGCCGATGCCGAGATTGGCGATGGCGGCCTCATCGAGGCGGGTCAGGTCAGTGCGGCCGTCGAACAGCACGGAGCCGGCGTCGGGCCGGGTCTTTCCGGTGATGATGTCCATCATCGTGGTCTTGCCGGCACCGTTAGGTCCGATGATGGCGAGCATCTCCGCGGGGTGGACGATGATCGACAGGCTGTTGATGGCCTTGAAGCCGTCGAAGGCGACGGACACGCCGTCGAGGTAGAGCATGGTGTTCTGGGCGGTGTGCATCGTCTACTCCGCGGGCTTTGGCTGGGCGCCGTCGAATGTCGAGGGATCCTCGCCGCGCTCGGCCGCGATCTCCTGCTGCGGGCTCGGCGCCGGCGGGGGGCCCTCGATCGCGCGCCGACGGCCGGCTGCGCCACGCAGTTGAGCCCACAAGCCGACGATGCCCCTTGGCAGGAACAGGGTGACGAGGACGAACAGGGCGCCAAGGGCGAAGAGCCAGAACTCGGGGAAGGCGCTGGTGAACCAGGACTTGCCCATGTTGACGACAATGGCGCCGATGATCGGGCCGATCAGGGTGCCGCGGCCACCCACGGCGGTCCAGATCACGACCTCGATGGAGTTGCCGGGCTCGAATTCGCCGGGGTTGATGATGCCGACCTGCGGCACGTATAGGGCGCCGGCGACGCCGGCCATGATCGCGGACACGGTGAAGGCGAAAAGCTTCACATATTCAACGCGGTAGCCGAGGAACCGTGTGCGGCTCTCCGCGTCTCGGACGGCCACCATGACCTTGCCGAGCTTGGAGTTGACGATCAGCGAGCAGATCAGGACTGATATTGCGAGGGCAACCGCCGTGGCCGCGAAGAGGGCAGCTCGGGTCGTCTGCGCCTGAACGGAGGCACCGAGGATCTCCTTGAAGTCTGTGAGGCCGTTGTTGCCGCCGAAACCCATGTCGTTACGGAAGAATGCGAGCAGCAGGGCGAAGGTCATCGCCTGCGTCATGATGGAGAGATAGACCCCCGTCACCCGGCTTCTGAACGCAAAATAACCGAAGATGAACGCGAGCAGGCCCGGAGCCAACACGACCATCACCATGGCGAACCAGAAGTTGTCGAAACCCTGCCAGTACCAGGGCAGCTCCTTCCAGTTGAGAAAGACCATGAAGTCCGGGAGCTCGGGGTTGCCGTAGACACCGCGGGTGCCGATCTGGCGCATCAGGTACATGCCCATGGCGTAGCCGCCGAGTGCGAAGAAGGCGCCGTGCCCGAGCGAGAGAATGCCGCAATAGCCCCAGACCAGATCCAGCGCGAGGGCGAGGATGGCGTAGCTGAGATACTTGCCCATCAAGGAGACGAGATAGGTCGGCACGTGCCCGAACTGCCCCGGCGGGATCATGAGGTTGGCGAGCGGCACGAGGACGGCAACGGCAAGGAATATGCCCACCAGCCAGCTGGCCTTGCGGTCGAGCGCTCTGAACAGGGCTTGGGTCAGCATGGCAGGTCTCCAGGAGCGCAGGGCGAGATCGAGGACATCACTGCTCCACCGCCCGTCCCTTAAGGGCGAACAGGCCGCGCGGCCGCCGCTGGATGAAGAGGATGATGAGGACCAGGATCAGGATCTTGCCCAGGACCGCGCCGGCATATGGTTCGAGGAACTTGTTCGCGATGCCCAGCGTCAGCGCGCCGACCAGTGTGGCCCAGAGATTACCCACACCGCCGAACACCACGACCATGAAGGAGTCGATGATGTAGTTCTGGCCGAGGTTGGGGGAAATGTTGTCGATCTGGGTGAGCGCGACGCCGGCGAGCCCGGCAATGCCGGAGCCGAGGCCGAAGGTCATGGCGTCGACGAACGGGGTGCGGATGCCCATCGCCGAGGCCATGCGACGGTTCTGCGTGACCGCGCGCATCTGCAGGCCGAGCGGGGTACGGTTCAGCACCAGCAGCAGCATGAAGAACACGATCAGTGCGAAGATCACGATCCAGAACCGGCTGTAGGTGATTGCGAGGCCGAAGAACTCGGTGGAGCCGGACATCCAGGTGGGGGCGATCACCATCTGGTTGGTGGGGCCGAAGATCGAGCGCACGCTCTGCTGCAGGATCAGCGAAAGCCCCCAGGTGGCGAGGAGCGTTTCGAGGGGGCGGCCGTAGAGCCAGCGGATCACGCCACGCTCGATGGCAATGCCGACGGCGCCGGTGAACAGGAACGCCGAGGGCAAGGCGATCAGCAGCGAATAGTCGAGCAGGCCGGGGAAGTTCTGGCGGATGAAGAGCTGCACGACAACCGTGGTGTAGGCGCCGAGCATGACCATTTCGCCGTGCGCCATGTTGATCACCCCCATGACGCCGAACGTGATGGCAAGGCCGATGGCGGCAAGCAGCAGCACAGAGCCGAGCGAGAGTCCGAACCAGACGTTCTGCAGCGCGGCCCAGACGGCGCGCTCCTGTTCGAGGCCCGCGATGGCGGCCCCAATGGTGGTCTGCAGTTCGGCCGGTGCGTCGGCCATGGCGCTGTTGAGGATGGTGATGGCGGAGCGGCCGGCACTCCTTGCCACGGTCGGAACGGCGGCCTGGCGGTCTTCGAGGCTGGCGTCGTCGTCGCGCAGCATGATCACGGCGCGGGCAGCCTGCATGGCCGTGAGCACGTCCGCATTGGTCTCGGCGGCGATGGCCTCGTCGAGCAGCGGGA
>JAEZHZ010000373.1 GCA_023436745.1 Pseudomonadota bacterium
GCCGTGGGCACTGCCCCCGCCATCCCCCCGGCGCAGGATCAGGGTGCGGTTCCCGTGTTGAAGATGCCGACGGCGCGCGGCTGGGCGGCCGACCAGGTCCCCACTGCGGCAGCCGGGCTCAAGGTCACCGCCTTTGCGCGCGATCTCCAGCATCCGCGCATGACCTATGTCCTGCCCAACGGGGACGTTCTGGTTGCCGAATCGGCCGGCGAGCAGGGCAAGGCCACCAGCATCCGCGACTGGGTCGCCAAGCGCACCATGAAGCGCGCCGGGGCGATGGTCGAAAGCGCCAACCGCATCACCATCCTCCGCGATGCGGATGGCGATGGCGTGCCCGAACTGCGCGAAACCTTCCTCGCGGGGCTCAACCGTCCCTTCGGCATGGCGCTCGTGGGAGACACCTTCTATGTCGGCAACACCGACAGCGTGGTCGCCTATCCCTATGTTGCGGGGGAGACGCGCATCACCGCGCCCGGCCGCAAGCTGATGTCGATGAAGCCGGGCGGTCACTGGACGCGCAACCTCATCGCCTCCGCGGACGGCACCCGTCTCTTCGTGGCCGTCGGTTCGCTGAGCAATATCGGCGAGCATGGCATGGACGCCGAAGAAGGCCGCGCCTGCATCTACGAACTCGACCTCGCCACCGGCAAGAACCGCATCTACGGCGCCGGCCTGCGCAACCCCGTCGGCATGGCCATCCAGCCGGAGACCGGCGAACTCTGGACGGTGGTCAACGAACGCGACGGGCTCGGCGACGAGACGCCGCCCGACTATCTGACCTCGGTGAAGGATGGCGGCTTCTATGGCTGGCCCTACTGCTACTGGGGCCAGACCATCGACGATCGCGTGCCGCAGAACGCCGATCTCGTCGCCCGCGCGCTCACCCCGGACTACGCCCTTGGCGGCCACACCGCCTCGCTCGGCCTGTGCTGGCTGCCTGAGGGCACCCTCAAGGGCCTTCCCGGCGGCATGGTCATCGGCCAGCACGGCTCGTGGAACCGGTCCAAGCTCAGCGGCTACCGCGTCGTGCTCGTGCCTTTCTCGGGCGCCCAGCCGTCCGGCGCACCCATCGACCTGCTCACCGGCTTCCTTGCGCCCGACGAGACCTACTCGAACGGCCGCCCGGTCGGCGTGGCCGTTGCGGCCGATGGCGCCCTGCTGGTCGTTGATGACGTCGGCAACGCCGTCTGGAGGGTGACGAGCGCCTAGCGCTCGCCGCCGAACAGCTTCTTGAGCATGTCCGCCATTGGCCCGCTCGTCGGCACCTCGGCCTGGGGTTTGCCGGCGCGGGCCTGGCGGATGTGGCTCTGCCCCTTGGGCTGAGCCTTGGCCGCAGGCCTCTCTGCCGTTGCCTTGTCGCCCACCGATTCGCTGCCCTGCACCGCCAGCGCCACCCGGTTCATGAACCCGCTGTCGTCGCCCTTCACCAGCATGTCGGCATTGCGTCCCACCGCCTCGAGCAGCGGGTCGAGCCAGGCCTTGTCGGCCTTGGCGAAGTCGCCCAGCACATGCGGGGTCACGAACTCCTTGCCCGGGTGCCCGATGCCGATGCGCACGCGTCGGTAGTCCAGGCCGATCTGCGGGTCGATCGAGCGCAGCCCGTTGTGTCCGCCATTGCCGCCGCCCACCTTCACCCGCACCTTGCCGGGGGCGAGATCCAGCTCGTCATAGAGCACGATGATGTCGGCGGTCGGTATCTTGTAGAACTGGGCGACCGCCTTCACGCTGTCGCCCGATCGGTTCATGAAGGTCTGCGGCTTGAGCAGCAGCACCTTCTCGCCGCCAATCGTGCCTTCGGCGATCAGCCCCTGGTGCTTGTTGCGGAACGGGCCAATCCCCTGCGCTGAGGCGATCGCATCCAGCGCCATGAAGCCGACATTGTGCCGGTTGCCCGCATACTGGTTGCCGGGATTACCCAGGCCGACGATCAGCTTCATTGCGTCCTCCAAAAACAAAGAGGCGACCCGTGGGTCGCCTCTCTGAAATACATCGGCGCCCGAGTGGTTACTCGGATTCGCCTTCCGCGGCAGCTTCGGCAGCACCTTCTTCGGCGCGCAGGGCCGAAGGAGCAACGATGGTCGCGATGGTCACGTCTGCTTCGTGGCTGTGGTCCGACGCACCGGCCGGCAGCTTCACGTTGGAGATGTGGATCGTGTCGCCGATGTCGAGGCCGGACAGGTCGATCTCGATGGCCTCCGGAATGCGGTCCGCATCCACGGTCAGGTCCAGCGTGTGGTGCACGACGTTGAGCGTACCACCGCGCTTCAGGCCCGGGCTCTGCTCTTCATTGATGAAGTGCACCGGCACCTGCACGTTGATCTTGGCGCCCTTGGCCACGCGCAGGAAGTCGATGTGGATCGGCAGGTCCTTCACCGGATCCAGCTGGTAGTCGCGCGGGATCACGTGGTGCTTGGTGCCGTCGACATCGATGTCGATGGTGTGGGACAGGAAGCCGCCGGAGTAGATGGCCTTGTGCACATCCTTGTACGGCAGGGCGATGATGAGGGGTTCTTTCTTGTCACCGTAGATGACAGCAGGGACGAGCCCCTGACGACGCAGCGAACGAGCGGCCCCCTTGCCCACCCCATCGCGCGTCTGTGCACTGAGCACTTTGGTCGCAGCCATTGGAAAACATCCATTGGGTTGGTGTACACCGTTCCGATAACGGCATACGCGCCCGTCCTCCAGGGGTGACGAGCGCTTCATGGCGCGGGGTATAGTGGAACGACGCTCCAACGGCAAGCGCCGTCAGCCGTCCGCCAGCCCGGCCCGCTTCTGCATCAGGTACTGGCGCATCGCCGCATCGTCCGCCAGCCCGATCGCCAGCGACAGCGCCTCGTGTGCCTCCGCCTTGCGGCCGGCCCTCGCCAGCAGGTGCCCGCGCACCGCCCACCACGGCTGGTAGGTGTCGAGCCGCTTGTCCCCGGCGATCGTATCGAGGCTGTCGAGGGCGGATTCCGGCCCCTCCACCTCCGCCAGCGCGGCTGCCCTGTTGAGCAGCACCACCGGCGATGGGGAGAGCCACATCAGCACGTCATAGAGCTGCACGATCGCCGGCCAGGTGTCGGCGCCTCCGAGCCTCCGCGCCAGATGCGCCGACTGGATCGCTGCCTCGATCTGGTAACGTCCGGTAGGTCCACCCCGGTTGGCCGCATGCAGCATCGTCTCGGCGGCGGCGATCGCCTGCCTGTCCCACAGGTCGGTGTCCTGCGCCTCGAGCGGCACATAGGCGCCCGAACCGTCCCGCCGTGACCGGCTGCGTGCTTCCGCATAGAGCATCAGCGCGAGCAGTCCCTTGGCCTCTGGCGAGTCCGGAAGCAGGCTTACCACCACCTGCGCCAGCCAGATGGCCTCGCCCGCCAGCCGCTCCGGGCCGGTGTCAGAGGGCTCGGCCCAGCCCCGGGTGAAGGCGGCGTAGATCGCGGCCAGCACCGCATCCAGCCGTTCCGGCAGTTCCTCCGCCTCCGGCACGGCAAAAGGAATGCCGCCGTCGCGAATGCGCGCCTTGGCCCGCACCAGTCTCTGCGACATTGTCGCCGGCGGCAGCAGAAAGGCGGCGGCAATGTCCGCCCCTGTCAGCCCCAGCACGGTCTGCAGGATGAGCGGAGCCCGCATGGCCGCATCCACCCGCGGGTGCGCGCACGCAAACATCAGGGCCAGCCGCCGGTCCGGAATCCCTTCCCCGCCCGCTGCGTCGGCGAGTTCATCGGCAATCATGGTAAGATGCGCCTCCGCCGCACTGCGCGTTGTCCGCCGTCGCGCCGCGTCCGCCTGCCGGCGCCGGGCAACCGTCAGCAACCAGGCATCGGGATTGTCAGGCACTCCGTTCTGTGGCCAGCTCTGGAGCGCACTGGCGAATGCCTCCGCCAGCGCGTCCTCGGCTCCAGCCACATCGCGGCTACGGGCGGCGAGGAACGCGACCAGTCGGCCGTAGCTCTCACGCGCCGCCCGCTCTGCGGTGCGGTGCACCGCACCACCCATCAGCCGCGGTCCTGCTCCACGATGGGGCGTATCTCGATCGTCCCATACTTCGAACTCGGGCATCGGTTTGCCCACTCCACAGCCTGTTCGATCGCCGGTACTTCCACGAAGAAATAGCCGGCAAGTTGTTCCCGGGCTTCAACATAGGGGCCATCGAGAACGTCGGTCTTGCCGGAGCGGGTCCGCACGATGGTGCTTCCCTTTGGCGGCGACAGCCGCTCGCCCGTGGAAAAACCCTCACCGGCCTTCTGCAGTGCCTGGTTGAAGGCGGCATACTCGGTCCACAGTTCCTGCTGGGGTGCCTTCGCCAGGGCTTCCTGGTCGTGATGGATGATCATCATGTAGCGCATTTGGCTTCTCCGGTTTCCTCGAAGCACTGTGCTCCGATACCATCATGTCGCCGCCCCATCTCCACCTTCGACAAAAAACGACTCAGGGTTCGTATTCGGGATGGAATGGCCGGATTTCGACCGGCCCCCAGGTTGCCGCCGGACATTGCGCGGCCAGTTCGATGGCATGGTCCATGTCCCGCGCCTCGATCATGAAGTAGCCGCCGAACTGCTCGCGGCTTTCCGCATAAGGACCGTCCTCGACCTTGAGCTGCCCTTCGTAGTTGGTGATCGTGCGGGCCGCCGTCGTCGGCATGAGCGCTGCCGTGCCGATGAAGGCACCCGCTTTCTCAAGCGCCTGCTGGTAGGCCCCCATCTGCTGCATGGCCTTAGCCATCATCTCGGGAGGCAGTTCCGCCCCGCCCTGCTCGTTCGCATAGAGCATCAGCATGTACTTCATCTCGTCTCTCCTGCCGGACCGCGTGTCAGCACCTGCCACATGTCGCCCCGACACCCGCTGTTTCGACACCTTTGCATTGAAACGACGGTAGGCTGCGTTCCTCGAACGATTGTCCCCCGGAAATGCCGCATGTCCACCCCCGCGCTACCGCGTCGCGAGGTGCCGGAGCGACGCCCCGCACCGGCTGCAATCGCTTGCCCCCTGCCGGCCGCCATGCCAAAACCACTCTCGTTGACGTAAAGGGCAAGCAAATGACCAATCCTGCGACGGCCAACCGCCGCCACTTCGAGGATCTGGCCGTAGGTGAAGTCATCCAGCTCGGGCACACCACGGTAAGCCGCGAGATGATCATCGACTTCGCGCAGGAGTTCGATCCCTTTCCCTTCCACCTCGATGAAGACGCCGCCAGGGCAAGCCTGCTCGGCGGCCTTGCCTCGAGCGGTTGGCAGACGGGAGGCCTGAGCCTGCGGATGCTGGTCGACAGCTTTCTCTCCGGGGTTGCTTCCGCTGGCGGGCTCGGCTTCACCGATCTCAAGTGGAAGAACCCGGTCATGGTGGGCGACACCATAGGCGGGACCGTCACCATTGCCGGACTCCGCCGCTCCGCCTCGCAGCCGCAATGGGGCATTGTCACGCTCGATTTCGACGTGCGCAACCAGCACGGCAAGCAGGTGCTGACCATGCGCCTCGCAAACCTGGTCGAATGCCGCGAAGGGGCTGCCGCATGACCCGCTGGTTCGAGGACATCGTCATCGATGAGGTGTTCGAGCTCGGCGAACACACCTTCACCGAGGACGAGATCATCCGCTTCGCGCGGCTCTACGACCCGCAGTACTTCCACATCGATCCCGAACTCGCCCCGCATAGCCATTTCGGCGGCATCATTGCCTCCGGCTGGCACACAGTCAGCGTCGGTCACCGCAAGATGGTGGACGCCCTTTTCGCCGAGGAGCAGCGCCTGCGCGAGCTCGGCAAGGAACCCGGCGTGTCCGGCCCCTCACCCGGGGTCAACTCCATGGAGTTCAAGGTTCCTGTCCGACCGGGCGACACCGTGAGCTACCGCCTCGTCGTGACCGGCAAGCGCCCGTCCAACTCCATTCCCGGCTGGGGGCTGCTGTTCAACCGCATCACCGCGGTCAACCAGCGAGGCGAACTCGTCTACCGCGCCGAACTCGTGGGCTTCAGCAAGCTGCGCGACTACCGCATGCCGTTGAAGTTGCGGGTGTTGCTGGCGCTCACCAAGGTACCTGTGATCGGATCACGACTCCGACGCCCCACTTGAAAGCCGGCGGTGCGCTCGTCACTCTCTCCGTCATGCGCCGAATCGCCCTGACACTCGCCCTTCTTGCCGCGTCCGCCCTTCCGGCTGCCGCCCAGTCCTATTCGGGAAACTGGGCCTGCCGCGACGCCACCACCAACCGGGTGGGAATTCTCACCATCTATGGACAGGTCTACGGCTGGGCGTCGCGCTCGCCGGGTGATCCCGCATCCGGCACCGGCGCGATCATTCCCTATCAGGACGGCGTGGGTTTCAACGACGGCAACCTGCGCACCGCCAGCAGCATCACCGCTGGCCGCGTGATTCCCGACCCCGCCTACGGCACTGCCCTGCAGCTGGAAACCGCCGAAGCCATCGTCATGATGTGTACGCCGCGCTGAGCGGGCGCCGCAGCCAGCCCTAGGGCCAGCGCACCTCCGGCGGCATGGACGACAGGATCGAGTTGACGTTCCCGCCGGTCTTGAGGCCGAACGTCGTGCCGCGGTCGTAGAGCAGGTTGAACTCCACATAGCGCCCGCGACGCACCAGCTGCTCGTGCCGCTCCGCCTCGGTCCACGGCGTCTCGAAGTTCCGTCGCACCAGCTCCGGATAGATTCGCAGGAACGCCTCGCCCACCGCCTGGGTAAAGACGAAGTCCGCTTCCCAGTCGCCGGAGTTGAAGTGGTCGTAGAAGATGCCGCCGATGCCGCGCATCTCGTTGCGGTGCGGCAGGAAGAAGTACTCGTCGCACCACTGCTTGAACCGGTCGTAGTCGACCCCGGGCCGACCCTCGCAGGCGGCGCGCATGGCCGCATGGAAGTCCACCGTATCCGGATCTTCCTGCGTGCGCCTCCGATCCAGCACAGGCGTCAAATCCGCCCCGCCGCCGAACCACAGCTCGCCGGTGACGATCATGCGGGTGTTCATGTGCACCGCCGGCACGTGCGGGTTCCAAGGATGCACGATCAGCGAGATGCCGGAGCTCCAGAACTGCGCCCCGGTCTCGGTGCCCTTCATCTGGCGCGCGAAATCCTCGCTGAACTCGCCATGCACCGTCGAGATGTGCACGCCGGCCTTTTCGAACACCCGTCCGTGCAGCATCCCCATCTCGCCGCCGCCCCCGGCAGCGCGGTCCCACGGCGTGATCTCGAACCGGCCGGGCGCCCGGTCGGCATGGGGGCCACTCACCGCGTCCTCGATCTCGTGGAAGGCCGCGACGATGCGGTCGCGCAGGGTGCGGAACCACTCCTGCGCTCTGGCTTGCTTCTGGTCGATGTCGGCTGGAAGTGTCATGGCCGCTCCAATCGTCTTTCAGGCTAGTCCTGTAAACCCGTCCACTTGCCGCATGGCCTCACCCATGACCATGGCCGCAGACAGCGCCACGTTGATCGAACGCAAACCCGGCCGCATCGGGATGCGCAATCTGAGGTCGGCCCGCTCGGCCACCGCATCGGGCACGCCGGCGCTCTCGCGCCCCATCATCAGCACGTCGCCGTCACGGAACTCGGCCTCGTAGACGGAGTCTGCGGCCTTCGTCGTCAGCAGCACCAGCCGGCGCCCGGCCTCCGTCCGCCAGGCCTCGAACCGCTCCATGCTCGCATGCTCGCGCACCGCCGCATGGTCGATGTAGTCCAGCCCTGCCCGCGCCAGGGTCTTGGCGCTGATGGGAAACCCGGCGGGGTGGATGATGTGGACCACAAACCCCAGGCACGCCCCCAGCCGGATCAGTGTTCCGGTGTTGTTGGCGATGTCGGGTTGGTACAGTGCGAGATCGATGGCCATGTGCAGGGCTCGTGCCGGGCGTCATGCCCGGTTCGGGCAAGCCCGCTGGGTATAGTGTCGCACTTCATCCAAGTCACTTCCCGCGCACTGGACAAGTTCAAGTGACAGTGCAAAAAGAGCCACGACTGACGGGCCGCTTGGGCGGACGGCCGCCGATTCCGTATATGCCGGAGTGGCGGCGCTGCCGGCCCCGGTCTGGTATCGATCGTACGGGGAACGGGACCTTGGCCACGCAATCAGAACATCCAACAAACAGGCGGGACTTCCTCTACGTCGCCACAGGCGCCGTAGCGGGCGTGGGTGCTGCAGCGGTTGCATGGCCGCTGATCAACCAGCTCAATCCGGACGCCTCGACGTTGGCACTGGCCACCATTGAATTCGACGTTGGCGCTATTCCTGAAGGGCAGTCGGTGACGATCACCTGGCGCGGCCTTCCGGTCTTTGTGCGTCATCGTACCCAGGCTGAGATCGCGGAGGCCAAGGCCGTTCCGCTGTCCGACCTGAAGGATCCCGAGACCGACGAGCAGCGCACCAAGCCGGGCCATGAGCCCTGGCTGGTCATGATCGCCAACTGCACGCACCTGGGTTGCGTTCCGGTCGGCGAATCCGGCGATTTCGATGGCTGGTTCTGCCCGTGCCACGGTTCGCACTACGACACCGCCGGCCGCATCCGCCGTGGTCCTGCACCCGCCAACCTCGTGGTTCCGCCCTACGAGTTCCTGAGCGATACCCTGATTCAGATCGGCTAGTGGGGGCTTGACCGAATGACCAAAGAATATACGCCCGAACACGCCGCCTATCAGCCCCAGAGCGGGGTTGAGAAGTGGCTCGATGAGCGCCTTCCCATCATCCGGTTCTCGAAAGAGCACCTGATGGATTTCCCGACGCCGAAGAACCTCAACTACTGGTGGACCTTCGGCGCGATCCTGGTGATGTGCCTCGGCATCCAGATTGTCACCGGCATCATCCTGGCGATGCACTACACGCCGAACGTCGCGATGGCGTTCGAGTCGGTCGAGCACATCCGCCGCAACGTCAATGGCGGCCGCATCATCCAGGCCGTCCATGCCGTGGGCGCCTCGATGTTCTTCGCCGCCCTCTACATCCACATCTTCCGCGGCCTGTTCTACGGGTCCTACAAGGCCCCCCGAGAGATCCTGTGGGTCCTCGGCGTCATCATCTTCATCCTGGTCATGGCCACCGCCTTCATGGGCTACGTGCTGCCGTGGGGCCAGATGAGCTTCTGGGGCGCCACCGTGATCACCAACATCTTCTCGGCGATCCCGGTCGTCGGTGACAGCCTGCTGCAGCTGCTGCGTGGTGGCTTTGCCGTCGGCAACCCGACCCTCAACCGCTTCTTCTCGCTGCACTACCTGCTGCCCTTCGTCATCGCCGCTGTCGTGGCGCTGCACATCTGGGCCCTGCATGTGCCGGGCAACAACAACCCGACCGGCGTTGAGGTCAAGTCGAGCCGCGATACCCTGCCCTTCCATCCGTACTACACGATGAAGGATGCCTTCGCGATGGTGGTGTTCCTCATCCCCTTCGCCTGGTTCGTCTTCTTCGCGCCGGATATTCTGGGTCACCCCGACAACTACATCATGGCGAACTCGCAGGTGACCCCGACGCACATCGTGCCGGAATGGTACCTCCTGCCGTTCTACACCATCCTGCGCGCCATCGACTTCAACGTGCTCTTCATCAACTCCCAGCTCGGCGGCGTCATCGCCATGGGCCTGTCGATGGTGGCCCTGCTGGTCGTGCCGTGGCTCGATACCGCCAAGGTCCGCTCGGGCGTGTTCCGGCCGATGTTCAAGTGGTTCTACGCACTGTTCGTGCTGAACTTCATCGCGCTGGCCTACCTGGGCGCCCAGCCGGCCGAGGGCATCTATGTGACGCTCGCCAAGGTCTGCACCGCCTACTACTTCATCTACTTCTTCGTCATCCTGCCCGTGCTGTCGCGCATCGAGGTTGCCAAGCCGCTGCCGACCAGCATTTCCGAGAGCGTTCTCGGCAAGGCCAACGGTTGATGAGGAACAGGACCGGTAACATGCTCAAGACGAAATCGATCCTCGCCGCCCTGGCCCTCACGGCCACGCTGGCAACCGGCTCCGCCGTGGCAGCAGAAGCCGGCGCGCCCATCGAGAGGCAGGACTGGAGCTTCAGCGGCATCTTCGGCACCTACGACGAGAACCAGCTTCAGCGCGGGTTCCAGGTGTTCCGCGAGAACTGCGCGAGCTGCCACTCCGCCGACCTGTTGGCGTTCCGCAACCTGGGTGAAGCTGGCGGCCCCGGCTTTACCGAAGGCCAGGTCAAGGCTCTCGCCGCCGAGTACGAAGTCGCCGACCCCACGGTCGAAGGTGGGGTTCGCCCTGCCGTTCCGGCCGACACCTGGCCGTCGCCCTTCGCTTCGGAACAGGAAGCCCGCGACGCCATGGGCGGCTCGCTACCGCCGGACCTGTCGGTGATGGCCAAGGCCCGCGGCGTGTCTGATCCGTTCCCCTGGTGGATCACCAACTACTTCACCGGTTACTCCGAGGGCGGTCCGGACTACATCCACGCCCTGCTGACGGGCTACCACGAGGAAGCCCCGGGGGAGTTCGAGCTAGCCGACGGCAAGTACTACAACGACGTCTTCCCCGGCCATGCCATCGGCATGCCCCCTCCGCTCATGGATGGTGCCATCACCTATGAGCCCGGCGAGGATGGCGTTACCGTTCCGGAAACGGTCGACCAGTACGCGACGGACGTTGCCGCCTTCCTGATGTGGGTGGCCGAGCCGCACCTCGTCTCCCGCAAGGAGACCGGCTTCCGCGTCCTGATGTTCCTGGTGCTGTTCGCAGGCCTGATGTGGGCCACCAAGCGCAGGCTGTGGGCCGGCATCGAGCACTGAGCGGCAACCACCGCAATCAAACGTGAAGGGCCCCATCGGGGCCCTTCTGCATTTCTATACTGCGACGTGCGAACCTCTTGCCAATCCGCGCGTGGCCCGCAATATGAACGAGAAAGCCGCTGAACGAACCGGGGAGGCAGAAGCCGATGTCCGCCATCCGTATCGCCATGACCATGATTGGTGCCGCCATCACCGTGAGCCGGCACCCGGTGGTTCGTGCCGGCATACGCACTGTGGCCAGCAATCCCAAGGCCAAGGAAGCGGCAATCACTGCCACGCGCAGCGCGGCCTACAATGCGGGCGTCATCGCCCGCCATCTCGTCGGCCGCAGGGACCGCTGACTACCCTTACCGCCCCTCAGCAAGGACTACCATGTCGCTCGACCTCAAGGCACTCGTGCGCACGATTCCCGATTATCCGAAGAAGGGAATCCTGTTTCGCGACATCACCACGCTGATCGAGCACCCCGAAGGTTTCCGTGAGAGTGTCGAGCGCATCACCGCAGCGCACCGCGACATGGGCTTCACGCATGTCGCGGGCATTGAAGCCCGCGGCTTCATCTTCGGCGCCGGCGTTGCCATCGCGCTCGGCGTCGGCTTCGTGCCGGTGCGCAAGCGCGGCAAGCTGCCGGGGCAGACCATCGGGCAGAACTACGTGCTCGAATATGGCGTCGATACGATCGAGATCCACGCCGATGTCCTCAGCAACGTGCACAAGGTGCTGCTCGTCGACGATCTCATCGCCACCGGCGGCACTGCGATTGCCGCCGTCAACCTCATGCGCCGCACGGGCGCCGTCTGCGACCACGCCGCGTTCGCGATCGACCTGCCGGATCTCGGCGGAGCCGCCAAGCTCGAGGCAGAGGGCGTTCGCGTCGAGTCGCTGATCTCGTTCGAAGGCCACTAGCTCGCTGCCCTTTCGAGAGCGACGAGCCTACCAGGCGTTCCGCCCGTCGAGTTCGGCCACCACGACCCGGCCCCAGTCGAGCCCATCGACGAGCTTGAGGTTGACCGCCTGCTTGCGCTCAGTCGGAATGCCCCCGGCCTCCCCGTTCTTGGGTGTGCCGTCGTCATTGTACATCGAGCCCCAGTCCGGCGATTCGCCCCAGGTCTGCATGCCGCAGGTGCCGCAGAAATAGTGCTGGTGCATGTCGGGGCTGGTGGAATACATCCGCTCCCCTTCACGCGCAAGCATGCGCAACTCGCCGGGCTTGTAGTAGGCCCATACTGCACCTGCCCGGCTGCAGTAGCTGCAGTTGCACGATGTCCCCTCGAGGGGATGGTCCGGCAGTTCGATGCGCGTGGCGCCGCAATGGCAGGTGGCGATGAGAGACATGGGACAGCACTCCGGTTGATACCGTGCCAGCTTCTCCCGCCTGCGCGTCACCCGCTGTCAGCAGCTAGGCTGCGACAGCAGACTCCGCATTCGCATCGATGGACGCCTCGGTGTCTGCACGCCGGTCAACCAGGCAGAACTGGTTGCCCTCCGGATCACGCATGACCGTGTAGGTCGGTAGCACCCGCACCGTCTCGGCACCCTGGCTCACCAGCCGCTGGACCTCGCCGGCACGGTCATCGACCTCGATGTCGAAGTGGACGCGATTGTTGTCGTAGCGCCTGCCCTCGACGTTCTGGAAGCAGATGGAGGGCCCCGGCCCGTCCACCATCACCGTCGGGTCCGTCTCGGGCGTCAGGCCCAGTGCCGCAAGCCGCCCCACCTCGGCCTCGTCATAGGGACGAACTTCATAGCCATCCAGCATGTCCGCCCAGAACCGGGCCAGCACACTGGGCTTGTCGCAGTCGAAGACGATCTCGTGGATGCGGGCCATTGCAGCCTCTCCTCTTCTCGCAATCACATTCGAGTAGAAACCAATTGCGGCAATACTGGGCAGGGCAGCCGTCAAGTGCCGCCCTGCCCCTGTCTCAGGGTCTTTTGGCCTTGCCGAGCAGGGCATCCAGTGGCGGCAGCGCCGCAGGTGCGTCACGCTGGCTGACGGCCACCTGCCTCGCTTCCGCCTTCCGCTGGGGGTGCGGCGCTCCATGCCGGGGCACTTTGTGGCTTGTGTTGACGGGGAGCGGGCGCTGGAACTGGTTCTTTGGCATGATTGGTCCTTTCCCGTCCGGCGGCGTTCGCGCGCGCGGACTGGCTCGATGAAGTACGGACGCGGCAAGACGGCCGCGCGATGAGCGGTTTTTGGGTGGACGCAGGGATGCTGAAGGGAACGGAGAGCGCCGGCTATGCCGGACTTGCACCAGTACTGCAGAACTCGCCGGACCGCGCATCCATCACGAGCCGGTCATGCGCATGGCGCAGAACGGTCGCAGGTCGGACGTCCAGGGCGGGCTCTCAGTTCATTTCGGTGCAATACCTCCGATTGGGAGGTGAAAGCATGCCAAGCAAAAGGGTCGGCGTCAACCGCCGGCCCTTGCATGATGTCCTGATGATCAGGGTTCGAGTTGGCCGTTTTCCGGCCGGGTCTCGGCACTGATGTCCGGTTCGTTGCGCGTCTTCCACAGCGAGAACAGCACGCCGCCCGCGAGGATCGCCAGCGTCACCACCAGGGACAGCAGCGTGTCGATATGGATGCCCAGCGGCACCAGGAAGATCTTGATGCCGATCAGCACCAGGATGATCGCCAGCGACACCTGCAGGTAGCGGAACCGGTTCATGGCCGCCGCCAGCGCGAAGTAGAGCGCCCTCAGGCCCAGGATGGCGAAGATGTTGGACGTGTAGACGATGAACGTGTCCTGCGTCACCGCGAACACGGCGGGCACCGAGTCGACGGCAAAGATCAGATCGACCGTCTCCACCATGATCAGGGCCACGGCGAGTGGTGTCAGCCACGTCACCAGCTTGCCGGTCTTGGGGTCGGCCTGCTTCACCGTGAAGGCGCGCCCGTGCAGTTCCTTGGTGATGCGGAAGCGTTGGCTCAGGAACCTGAACACCGGATTCTTCTCGATATCCGGCTCCTCGTCCTGGTGAGAGAACATGCGGAAGCCGGTGAACACGAGGAACGCGCCGAACAGGAACAGAATCCAGTTGAACTGGTAGACCAGCGCAGCGCCGACGCCGATCAGGATGGCGCGGAAGGCGATCACGCCGAGAATGCCCCAGAACAACACGCGGTGCTGGTAGAGCCGGGGAATACCGAGGAAGCCGAATATTGTGGCGATGACGAACATGTTGTCCATCGCCAGGCTCTGCTCGATCAGATAGCCGGTATAGAATTCCAGCCCCGCCTCGGGGCCTCGCTGCCACCACACCCAGCCGCCGAACGCGATCGCGATGGCAACATAGAAGCTGTAGAGCGACAGACTCTCCTTGGCTCCGATCTCGTGCTCATCCCTGTGCAGGATGCCGAGGTCGAAAACCAGCAGGCCGATGACGATCGCGATGAACGCCACCCAGAAGTAAATGGGAGTACCAAGAAAATCGCCCATGAGGGCGGCAAAAAGCGATTCCATCGCCGGACCTTCTCCATGAAGTTTGGAGCGGCTCCGACATCGCCACAGGTTTTCCCTGCGACCAGAGGGGCCCGGCGCCGCATGGACAAAATGCGTATCCGGACCGAAAGTTCAACCCCCTTCAAGCAACAACCCACCCTCCCCACATACTGGACAGGCGGAACTCCACCCCCCGCCGGACGTTTGCCCACACTGCATTGGCAACAGGGAGATCAGGAATGAAGCGTTTCGATTCTGGCTCGTTGATCCCGGGCTCCACCTGGAAGGCCGAGGCGGAAAGCGAGGCCGAAGTGGTCCGCCGCGCCGTCGAGAACCTCAAGGCCTATCACGGTGAAACCGAGGTGCGCCCCGAAATGGTCGAGCGCATCAAGGAGCGTATCGTCGACGTCGACGATACCCCCGACACCCGGCACTAGCTGCCGGCGCGCGCCAGCAGTTCCTCCTTCGTCAGCGAGAAGCCGCTGTCGATGAAGGCCTGTTCGAGGCGCGCAATTTCCCTTCCCATGGCGGGTCCCGGGGGCACCCCGAGGCCCGCGAGGTCGTCTCCTGAAACCGGCATCCTGCGCACCACCAGCCGCCCGAGTTCGCGCGCCATCTCGGCTACCCGCTCGCGCTGCCATTCGCGCTCGGCGGCAGCCACCGCCAGCCCCTCCACCGCGGCTTCCCCGCAGCGATAGGCGGCCTCGGCAACCCGCTCGCGCTCCATCAGCTCCGCCGCTTGCCGAACGGACCGGGCCACTCGCACCACCTCGTTCGACAACCGCCAGCGCTCCTTGAGCGCATCAAGATCGATGCCCAGCAGCACCAGTCGCGCCGGCATGCCTCGCCCGCCCAGCGCCTCGTAATGCGCGAGCCGCCGCAACACCGGCTCATCCGCATCCAGCAACCCGACCGCAGCCATCGCACCGAGCGTCCGCGTCACCCTGCCGAGCGCGAGCAGCCGCAGCATCTCGCCGCCGACCCTCTCGGCCGACAGATGCCCGAGCCGCCCCACGGCATCAGCACAGGCAGCGAGCCCGTCCGGGTCGAGGTTCTCCCCGCCGTGGCTCGCCGAGAAACGAAAGAACCGGTAGACCCTCAGCCCGTCCTCGGCAATCCGCTCCGCCGGCACGCCGATGAAGCGGACCCGCCCCGCCAGCGCATCCGGCAGGCCGCCCAGCGGGTCGTAGAGTGTCCCGTCGGCGGCGCAGTAGAGCGCGTTGATCGTGAAGTCGCGGCGCGAGGCATCCGCCTTCCAGTCCCTCCCGAACCGCACCACCGCATGCCGCCCGTCGGTCTCCACGTCCTGCCGCAGTGTCGTGACCTCCGCCAGCGTTTCCCCGAGCCGCAGTGTCACCGTGCCGTGCGCGATACCCGTCGGGTAGTGCGCGATTCCCGCCGCCTCGGCCCGCTCGATCACCTGCTCCGGCGTCATCTCCGTCGCGAGGTCGATATCGGGGCTTTCCCGTCCCTCGAGGCCCATCACGGTGTCGCGCACCGCCCCGCCGACGGCCCGGGTGCGCCGCAGCTCGCCATCGAGCGCCGCGAGGATTGCCTGCGTCTCGGCGCGCTCGAGCCACGGCGCGCCGGACAGGTCGGTCGCGCTCATGCCTGCGCCTCGTCCATCGCGAAGGTTCGCAGCTGCCAGGTCAGGTTCGCCGTGATCCCCCAGATCCGGTGCCCGTCATGATCCAGTTGCCAGGTGCGGTGCTCTTTGCCGCCGCGCCGCACCGTGAACTGCCCGTAGCTCTCCCGCCTCAGGATCCGGCCCAGCGGCACCTCGAACACCGAATGCACCTCACTTGGATTGGGCACGAACGGCCCCGCCGGCATCACCTGCGCCACCACGGGTGTGATGAGGTAGTTGGTGCCGGTATAATAGGGGGGCATGTAGCCGAGCACTTCGGCATCCTCTGCCGCCATGCCGACTTCCTCATTGGCCTCGCGCAGTGCAGCCGCCGCCGCATCGGCATCCTGGGCATCCACCTTGCCGCCGGGAAAGGCGACCTGCCCGGAGTGGGCGCGGAGGTCGGGCGAGCGCTCCGTATAGAGCACTGTGAACCCCTCGGGCCGGCGGATCAGCGCGATCAGCACCGCAGCCGGCACCGGCGGCCGCTCGAACGGCTGCTCCGGCACCCAGTCCGGCACCAGCGCACTTGCCGGCGGCAGCGGCGGCGGCTCCCGCAGCAGCCGTCCGGCAATGCGCTCGATAATTGAATCCTCAGGCGGCACTCCGCCTCCGCTGTTCGCCGGCTTCATTCTGGGGGCGCTAGGATGGGGTCTGAAGTCACAGCCGACAACCCCACGGCAGTTGGGGGCCTATCCGGCCTGCCACGCCTCTATCGAGCCCTGCAGCGTTGCCGCCAGCGACGTGTCGTCCGACAGCAGCAGCACGCGGGTCGGGTCGACCGGCCCCGGAAACTCGATATTGCCGGGTGTGGTCGGCTCCCAGCCGAGCGGGCAGTAATAGTCCCGGTCCCCCACCAGCATCACGAACTTGCCGTCTCCGCGCGCCAGCGCCCGCTTGGCCACTTCGCGCGCCAGCAGCTTGCCGGCGCCGAGCTTGCGGTAGTTCGGGTGCGTCGCCAGGGGCCCAAGCATCCAGCCGTTGATCCCGCCGATGCTGATCGGGGTCATCCACACCGATCCGCAGGGCACGCCCTCGACTTCGGCGACAAGGGTCAGCGACGGGTCGATGGGATAGCGCTCGCGCACCCGGAACGCCGTCCTCGCGAAGCGGCCGGGCCCGAAGGCGATCGCCTGCAGCTCTTCGATGAACGCGTCATCCTGGGGAGTACCCGGGCGAACGGTGGGAACCCGCGAGGGCGGCGGGGCGACGACCGGCTCGGCCGCAACCGGCGGCTGGGTGTGAAGGCTCATGACAGGGGTCCAGAAAGACAGATGTGAAGGCACCGGCGCTCCACGAGCGCCGCACGGGGGATCGACCGCTTACGGTCGTCGCATCACCAACACCTTCACCATCCTGGACGCCTCCACGTCTGAATCCGCAATTAGCACCACGGGACCCTCCCGTAAATTGAAATGTCATGCCCGGCCTTTCCGATCGACAGCTCTGGTCCCCGCGTCCACGAATGGATAACGCAGTGTCGCGTCGATGGTGCCTTATTGTGTGGCGCACCAATGCCTAGCTCTGGGCAACGCAACCGGCATCGGCGACTTGATCCGCTGAAGATGTCCGCAACACGACCGAAAGGGTACGATCATGGGTCAACTCGTCGACGGCAAGTGGTCCACCGAGTGGTACGACACCCGCAAGACCGGCGGGAAGTTCGAGCGCACCACCGCGGGCTTTCGCAACTGGGTCACCGCCGATGGCGCCCCCGGGCCGTCAGGTGAAGGCGGGTTCAAGGCCGAGGCCGGCCGCTATCACCTCTATGTCTCGCTGGCCTGCCCCTGGGCGCACCGAACCCTGATCTTCCGCCGGCTCAAGGACCTCGAGAACCTTATTTCGGTGTCCGTCGTGTCCCCCAAGATGCCGGACGAGACCGGCTGGAGCTTCCGCAAGGACGAGGGCTCGACCGGCGACGCCCTCTTCGGCAAGGAGACGCTCTGGCAGGTCTACACCGAGGCCGACCCTCACTACACCGGCCGCGTCACCGTGCCCGTGCTGTGGGACCGCCAGACCAGCACCATCGTCTCCAACGAAAGTTCCGAGATCATCCGAATGTTCAACTCGGCCTTCGACGAGTTGACCGGCAACACCGAAGACTACTACCCCGAGGCCCTGCGCCCGCAGATCGACGAGATCAACGCCCGCGTCTACGACCACATCAACAACGGGGTCTACAAGGCCGGCTTCGCCACCACCCAGCAAGCCTATATGGAAGCCGTGACCAGGCTCTTCGACGCCCTGGACTGGGTCGAGGGCCTGCTCGGTGAAACCGCCTATCTCACCGGGGATACCATCACCGAGGCAGACTGGCGCCTGTTCACTACCCTGGTCCGCTTCGATGCCGTCTATGTCGGCCACTTCAAGTGCAACATCCGCCGCATCGCGGACCACCCCAACCTGTCGCACTACCTGAAAGCGCTCTACGAGGTTCCGGGCGTCAAGCAGACCGTTGATATCGACCAGATCAAGACCCACTACTACTGGAGCCACCAGACCATCAATCCGACCCGGATCATCCCCGTCGGCCCGGTGCTCCCCTTCGTGGATTGATCTGGAGTCCGCTTCGGCGGGCCATGCACTCCATCAGGCGTCGCGGCAGCACCGGCTGCCGCGCGCTCTCAATATCCCCACTCCGTCCGCCGCTGCGCACCGTCGAACACCTCGTCCA
>JAEZHZ010000006.1 GCA_023436745.1 Pseudomonadota bacterium
GTAATGGAAGAGGAAATCAAGCGTTGGACGGCCCGGCGCAAGTCGGCGCTGGTGCTGGAGATCATCCAGGGCAAGACGACAGTGGCCGAGGCCAGCCGGCAGTTCGATATCCCGCCCTCGGAGATCGAGAGCTGGGTGGAGGACGGCAAGCGGGGTATGGAGAACGCCCTGCGAGCCAAGCCGGAGGACGTGCGCGAGCAGTACGAGCGGCGGCTCAAGGACCTGCAGGAAGCCTACGGCGAGGCGATGCTGGAGTTGCGCGCGCGAAAAAAATTGGCGTCCCTGCTGGGCAAGGACGAGACCTGATGGTCACGATCCAGCAGGGACTGCGGGCGGACGGGTTCGAGGTGTCGATGGTGCAGCTGTGTCGCTGGTTCGGGGTGGCACGGCGCAGCGTGTACTACCGGCCAACCAAGGCGCCGCCGTCGGTGAAGCCGGAGCTGGCCGAGCCGATCAAAGCGTTGATCGAGGAAGAGCCTTCGTTCGGTTACCGCACGGTGGCCGGGCTGTTGGGCATGAACAAGAACACCGTGCAGCGGGTGTTCCAGCTGATGGGGTGGCAGGTCCGCAAGCGGGCCGTGGGCATGCGGCCGCGGATCCAGGCCCTGCCTTCGGTGGCGCAGGCGCCTGACGAACGTTGGGCGACCGACCTGTGCCGGATCTGGGGCGGCCGTGATGGATGGCTGACCCTGGCGCTGGTGATCGACTGCTACACCCGGCAGTTGCTGGGCTGGCAGCTGTCGCGCAGCGGCAAGGCGACGACGGCAGCCGCAGCATTGGAGCAGGCGTTGATCACCCGCTTCGGCGTGCTGGGTCGCGTGCCGACGCCCTTCCTGCTGCGCTCGGACAATGGCCTGGTCTTCACCAGTCGTGACTACACCCGGCTGGTCCGCAGCTACGGCCTGCGCCAGGAGTTCATCACCCCCCACTGCCCGCAGCAGAACGGCATGGTCGAGCGGGTTATCCGCACCTTGAAGGAACAGTGCGCCCATCGTCACCGCTTCGAGAGCCAGCAGCACGCCACCCGCGTGGTCGGCGACTGGATCCAGTTCTACAACCACCGGCGCCCGCACCAGGCGCTGGGCATGAAGACACCCGCTGAGGCATATGCGTTAGCGGCCTGACCTGT
Source organism: Pseudomonadota bacterium (assembly GCA_023436745.1). Taxonomy (GTDB): domain Bacteria; phylum Pseudomonadota; class Alphaproteobacteria; order Rhizobiales; family Devosiaceae; genus Devosia. Next base: position 1,130 of record JAEZHZ010000006.1, read on the forward strand.
GCAGAAACCGCTGGGTCATTACATAGCCGATGACGACCTTTGCCAGATTCAGTGCCATATCACTCCTTCCAGACCTCTGCAGCCAGCGGCAATTCGTTGAGCTCGGCGCGGGCCTCACGCCAGCTGGGGTAATGCTCTTCAAGGATGGCGATGAAGCGATCACTGTGCGTGGGCTCAATCAAATGAGCCATTTCATGCACGACGACGTACTCCAGCAAATCCTTAGGCTTTTTCACCAGCTCCGTATTGAGGCGGATGTTTCCCTCTGCGTGATTGCAACTACCCCACTTGGTTTTCATCCGTTGCAGGAAATAGCCTGAGACTCTCACCTTGAGCTTTTGCTCCCACTTTTGGATCAGTGGCGGTACAACCTCGTGCAGCAACGACTTGTGCCACTCATGCATCACCTCCGCGCGCTTTTCTGCGCTGCTGCCCGGACGAACAATCAGGGTGATCCGTTTGTTGCTGAGGACAACACTAGGCTTTACATCCTGGTAGTCCACCGTCATTAGGTAGCGCCGCCCCCAAACGTGGTGGCTCTCACGCTCAACGAACTGGCGTGGTGTTTCCCGCGCCTGACATTCCAGTTTTCTCTGCTGGTCACGAATCCAGACCAACTTAGAGATCGCGTAGGCACGCGCTACTTCTAGGCGAGTGTTGGTTGGGGCGGCGAGAGTCACACGTCCATCAGGCGGATGAACGGTGAGGTGGACATTCTTGATGTCCTTCCTGGTCACCGCTATTGAAATCTCGCCCAGTTGGATCGTCTCGTTCATCAGTACCCCGATTGGTTCTTGATGATTTCGAAAATAGCCTGCGTCGCCACCCGATCCCGCGACATGATGGGAAACAGCGCATTGAGCACCTGCTTCTCACGGGTGTCATCCCCTTTCCAGCCTGCCGGTGCCTGCTCTCGCATCGCCTGATCGAGTTCGAGCGCGAGCGTCGCCTTGCCATCGTCGTCAGTCGGACAAACGAAAGTTGCGGCCGGAATGCTGGCCAGATTGTTGAAGAGAGCGATCGCTTCCGGGTGACCGTTGAGCACGTGCGGATGGCTGCCTGTATTCTTGGCCGCCATCTTTTTCACCAACTCTTCGGCCTTCTCGAGGAATTTCTCGTAGGCAGCGGTGTCGTCGCGCTTTTGCTTGATCAGGTCTTCGAGGAGCTTGGAGATCTCGTCGTAAAACTTCGGATCAGTCAGTTGATCCCGAATGATCGTCTTGCGGACGTTGTTGATGATGCCTTCAGCAATCGCATTCCTCGACAGCTTGCCCTTCTGGTTGAGCTTCTTGGCAATGGCGTCGTGAATGCCGGTTTCGATGATCAGCTCGGTCAGTGAGAGCGAGCTGAGATTTCCCAAATCTTCAGCTGGGTCTGCTTGGATGTAGGTGTTGATGAGGTGGCGCATATCCGCCTCATAAGGCTTAATGTCCAACTCTTCGCCTGAATGCTTCTTGATCGCCGTGCGAGTGTCGCTGTAGAACTCGATCTCCTTTTCGAGTGCAGCAATACCAGCCGCTGAATATCCTGCGTCCTCCAGGTTCTGGGCAATTGCCGCATAGGCTCGCAGGAATGCGGCTGCTGACTTGTAGAACGAGATGCGCAGCGGCTCGGTGTTCAGCAACGCTTCTGGATCGTTGGCATCACCGCAGAAATAGTGGAGGTACTGCTCCATATCGCGGGGCATGGCCACCGGCTCACACAAGTAGCGCAGTGCTTCCCGGGCAGCATCGAGCTGCGCCTTGCCTTCCTTCAGCCAGTCTTTCACGGCTACGTTGCCGTCATCGCCACCTTCGTCGATGTCCAGCTCGTCCGATGTGTAAACGGCGATGGAGTCCTGCACCTTCTCGAACAGCTCTTTGTAGTCGACAATGTGGCCATAGTCCTTGTCGTCGCCGTCGAGCCGGTTTGTGCGGCAGATAGCCTGGAACAGGTTGTGATCGCGCAGCTCGTTGTCGAGGTAGATGTAGGTGCAGGAAGGCGCATCGAACCCGGTCAGCAGCTTGCTCACCACGATTAGCAGCTTCAGATTGGCAGGCTCATCGATGAAGCGCTGCTTGGTCTTGTCCTCGTAGTCCTTGGTGGTCTGATCTTTCTGCAGGACGTGCTGGGTGTAGGTGTCAAACTTGTAGCGCTCGTCGCTGTCCTTGGGCTCGCGCGAAATCGCGTTGTGGTTAGGCTCGTAGGACGTAATGATTCCGCAGTACTTGCCAAACGACGTGTTCTGGAACAAACGGAAGTAGTGGCAGGCGTCGTAGATGGAGGCTGCCACCAAAATGGCCGTGCCCCGGTCATTGTTCAGACGCGGCTGGACTCCGAAGTCGTGGATGATGTCGGCGATGATGCGCTGCTTGCGCTCACCGGCACTCATCAGCTCTTCCATCGTCGCCCAGCGCTTACGCAGAACCGAACGCTGAAAGTTGTTCAGCCCCTTGGTTTTCTGATCAAACCACGCATCGATAGCTTTTTTTGACGTCAGGCGCTGAGGCACATCGCGCGCTTCGTACTTCAGGTCAAGCACAACCTTGTCGGCCACCGCTTCATCGAACTTGTAGGTGTGGATGTAGGTGCCGAAAACCTCGCGGGTGGTCTGCTTGTCTTTGCGCAGCAGAGGCGTGCCGGTGAAACCGATGAAGATGGCGTTCTCCAGCCATCGCTTCATCTGCTTGTTCATGTCGCCGCCTTGCGTGCGGTGACATTCATCGACGAAGACGTAAACACGGCCCACCACCCTCGGAGGCTCGCCCTTCAGGTCGGTCGTATCAAACTTGTGGATCAGCGCGCACATCAAGCGTGGCGTGGCTGCCCCTAGCTTTTCAACCAATTCCGCGCGAGAGGTGATGCGCGGCGATGCCGCATCCTCGCCAATCACGCCTGCATTACGCATCACACCCACGACCTGCTTGTCCAGCTCATCACGGTCGGTGATGACCAGGACGCGGGCATGCGGGTCAAATTCCAGCAGCCACTTGGCAATCAGCACCATCAGAATGCTCTTGCCGCTGCCTTGGGTGTGCCAGATCACACCGCCTTCCTGCTGCTTCACCCGCTCCTGGGCCGCTTTCACGCCGTGGTATTGATGGACGCGAGGTACCTTCTTTTGCCCGCCATCGAAGATGATGAAGTTGCGGATCAGATCCAGCAGGCGCACCTTGTCAAACATCTGCGCCAATGGTTTATCCAGCAGCGCACCCTCTGCGAGTGGCTCTGATGGGGCTGCGCCTTTATCCTTGCGCTCCTTCCACTCGACGAAAAATTTTTCAGGGGTGCCCGTGGTGCCGTAGCGCAAACCCTGCGAGTCGCTTCCCGCCAGCACCAACTGCACCGTGCTGAAAAATCCCTTGTTGAAAATCTCTTCCTGGTTGGTGATGAGCTGGCGAACACCGTCGGCCACCGACGCCCCCCCGCTTTTGAGTAGCGCAACGATTTGGAGTCCAATCCCCAACGAGAAGGAGATTGGACGTGAAGAAGCGCTTTTCCGAGGAACAGATCATCGGCTTCCTGCGTGAGGCCGAGGCG
>JAEZHZ010000054.1 GCA_023436745.1 Pseudomonadota bacterium
CAAGCAGGGCGGCGAAATCCTCGTCCTGCTGGAACACCTGCATGAGCACCCCGTCCTCGACGATCACATGCGGCGCGTGGCAACGCATGTCGGCGATCGTTTCGCTCCCGACGCGCCGCACGAGGTCGGCCACTTCGTCGGGCAGGGAGCCGCCTTGCGCCACGCTGTAGACCGTCGGCATCATCCAGAAGTGGAAGTACCTCAGCGGCCATAGGAGTTGCCGATCCTCGACCATGGGCCAGAACTCGGTGGGGTCGACGGTGATCATCATCGCCGCGTCTCCCGGTTGGGTGTCTGCGAGCAGCGTGTCGACGCCGGCCGCATTCACATTGCGGTAGGCAACGCCCGAGGCCGCCACATCGGCGAGCAGCGCTACCGACAACAGGCCGGCCACCAGCACGGTCGCTCGCGGCTCTGGGGCCCGCACACGGGTGATGCGGTGAAGGACGATCGCCAGCAGCAGAAATGACGCGGCCGGCGCCGCGTGGTAGGTAAAACCCTTGGCCTGCAGCATGTATGACCCGGTAAAGGCCCCGGCCCCGAGCAGCAGTGCGATAGTGGGCGCATCGAGCTCCCTGCGCACCTGCCAGAAGTAGGCGCCGGCTGCCGGCAGGGCCAGCACCAGCGGGTTCATCAGCAGCCGCAGCGGGTGGCGTCCGAAATCGCCATAGGCCAGCGAGAGCAGCGGCACCACTTCGGTGAGGTAATCCCTCTCGAAGGCAAGAATCGCCGCCGCGTAGCACAGGGCGCCGACGGCGAGCGTCACCGTCTCCGGGCGCAGCGGCCGCCATTCGGTCCGTTGGCGCCACAGCAGCAGCGCCTCGAACATTACGGGGATCAGGACGAAGTAGTGCTTGAGGGCAATCCCCGGTGTCACCAGCAGCCCGACGGCCAGCGCAAGGCGCCAATGGACCCTTTGCCCCTCGATCCGGCGCGCGATGAGCAGTGCGTAGGGCAGCGTGCCGATGAAGGCCAGGTGCTCGCGCTGCGCGATATCCCGGGCGAAGATGAACGCAGGCACGACCAGCATCGCCATGAGCATCAGCGTGCGCTGTCGGGGACCGTATCCGTCAGGCAGCAACATCGCGCAGAGAGCGATAGAGAGGCCGGCCAGCAGCCAGTGCAGTTCCGCCGCAATGACGGTCGCAGGCAGCTGGAAGCGCTCCGCCATCCAGGCCATGGGCTGCGCCATCCAGTACCACAGAGGCGGATTCACCTCCATGATCCACTCGTAGAGCGGCACTCCCTGGTTCAGGTGCCGTCCGATCCAGAGCTGCCACACCACGTCATGCGAAACGGGGTTGAGCGCAACCAGCGGCACTCCGGCCAGCCACAGCAGTGCCACGACCAGCAAGGGGCGCTCCAGCAGCGCCTGTGGCGACGGCAGGACGCGGCCCGGGGAAAGATCCGACACGCTTAGGCCCTCAGCGCCTTGCGCAGGTTCTCCTGCAGGGCTCGTGCATCGTCGAGTTCTGCGGTCGCGGGCGAGGCGTGGATCTCGTTGACGATGTAGAGGGGGCGCCGCTTGGCTTCCATGTACATGCGGCCGAGGTACTCGCCGAAGATGCCGAGCACCATGAACTGGCCACTGCCGATGATCAGGATCAGCACCGCGAGGCTGGTCCAGCCGGGCACCGCATTTCCAGAGGCCCACGACCACAGCGTGTACCCCAGCGCCAGCACGCCCATCCCACCCATCAGGAAGCCGAGATGGGAGGCGAAGCGAAGCGGCACGGTGGAAAAGCTGGTCACGGCATCCAGCGCCAGCCGGATCATGCGTCGCAACGGATAATGGGTCGCTCCCGCGAAACGGGCGTCGCGGTCATAGGGCAGGGGCGCCTGGCGGAGGCCGATCCAGCTCACCATTCCCCGGACGAAGCGGAAGTGCTCCGGCATGCTGTTGAGATGGTTCAGCGCCCGCCGGCTCATCAGCCGGAAGTCACCGGTGTCCATCGGTATGGCCACGTCGACGAGCCGTTGCAGCAGGCGGTAGAACAGCTTCGCGGTTGCCAGCTTGAACCAGCTCTCCCCAGTGCGCCGGCGCCGCTGGCCGTAGACCACGTCGTTGCCCTCATCCATGAGCGCCATCATCTGCGGCAGCAGCTCCGGCGGGTCCTGGAGGTCGGCATCCAGGATCAGGATCCGCTCGCCTCCGGCAAACTCCAGACCGGCCGTGAGCGCGATCTGATGACCATAGTTTCGCGCCAGATCGACCACCACGACATGCGAATCGCGCTCCGAGAGCGTGCGCAGGGCGGAAAGGGTCGAATCGGTGGACCCATCGTTGACCAGCACGATCTCGTAGGAATCACCGACAGAGGCAGCGCAGACCGCGGAGACCCGGCGGTAGAACTCGTCGATGCCATCCTGTTCATTGAAGCAGGGCGCAACGACCGACAGCCGCTTGGCCGAGCCTAAGTGACGTGCATGCATGAAAAAGGCTGCCCCCGAATGCCTGGGGAAAGCCTATCCGAATGGGCCTTACTGTGGGGTAAACCGCTGGGGCGCAGATTGCGCTCACCCAAAGCGGGGAGATTGGTACGCCCAAGGGGAATCGAACCCCTGTTTACGCCGTGAGAGGGCGTCGTCCTGACCGCTAGACGATGGGCGCACAGTCAACGCTCAGACCTGTACCGCCAACTCCCTGCCAGAGCAAGGGGAGGGTGGTACGCCCTAGGGGAATCGAACCCCTCTCTGCACCGTGAAAGGGTGCCGTCCTAACCGATAGACGAAGGGCGCCTGAACGCTGGGGCTCGTATAGTGGGACCATTCTGATTGTGCAACCCACTAAGCTGCCCCATGTGAAATTTTTCAACAGCCAGAGAACGTCACAGGGCGGTTGTAGCCGCGGGGCCGGTCCCGCACGTCGACATGTATGAACTGGCGGCCGGGGTAGCAGCCGAGGCCGCCCACGCTGCTCGAGCGCATCGCAAAAGCGATGAGTTCGCGCTTGTCCACCCCGGGGATGTAGAAGTCGGCTGCCATGCACTTGGTGTGCAGTGAATTGTCTGCGCCGCCGGCTGACGAGTTGTGGGCGCTGTCGCGGTAACCCGAGCTCATGATGATCTTCTTGCCGAAATGGCCCTCGAACTCCCAGATCAGGAAGCGGAGTTTGGGGGACAGGCAGAACGCGTTGACCTCCCCGCTGGAAACGAAGGTGCCCCAGTTGGTGCGCTTGCCGGAATAGGCGCTGCCGCTTGAACTTGCGAACATGGCGAGCGGCGCACAGGCGGAGAGCGCCAGGACGACGACGATGGCGGCGGAGATGGTGCGAAACAGAGAGTGCATGCGACGTCCGCTGGACTGTTGTTGCAAAGCCGCAACAACCAAGGTTCCTGCTGGTGAGGTCGCTAAAATACGAACGGTTTCGCTAACCGCCGGATAATTCCGGTGGTTAGCGATCCGTTACCCTTGGTGTTTACCAGGTGCCGGTGTTCGGCATCGACAGCCACGGCTCCGCAGGCTCGAGACTGCCTTCCTGCAGCAGTTCTATGGAGATGCCGTCGGGGGATTTGACGAAGGCCATGTGGCCGTCGCGCGGAGGACGGTGGATGGTGAAGCCCATGTCCATCAGGTGCTGGCACAGCTTGTAGATGTCATCCACGCGGTAGGCCAGGTGGCCGAAATTGCGGCCCCCGGTATAGGTCTCCGGGTCCCAGTTGTATGTGAGTTCCACCTCGCCGCCGTTGTCGCCCGGGGCCTTGAGGAAGATCAGCGTGAACCGGCCCTTCTCGTTTTCGGTGCGCCGGACCTCTTCGAGCCCAAGCCCCTCGCAGTAGAACCGCAGGCTCTCCTCGACATTGGTGACGCGCACCATGGTGTGCAGGTACTTCACTGCTCGTCTCCTTGGCATTGTTGTCCCGGCTGCCTAGCAAGCCGGGGCGGGGCCCACAATCCAAACAGAGTCTTAACAAAGGTCCCTGAATCGGCCACAGTGCGCCATCTGGTGGCGTATCCCCGTAACGGCGGGGAGGTTGAGGGGCGTTGTGCATGGGGGCCAAGTTTGGTGAGGGCAGGCAATCTGCAGAGCTGCCGGTGAAACCCGGAACGAGCGATGCTGCACACCCGCATGACGCCACGGGCAACCTCGACACCATCGAGATCTCCGGTTCGATCAAGTGGTTCGACGCCGGCAAGGGCTTCGGCTTCATTGTTCCCGACAACGGAATGGCGGATGTGCTGCTGCACGTGACCTGCCTGCGCCGCGATGGGTATCAGACCGCCCACGAGGGCGCCCGGATCGTGGTGGAGGCGCTGAACCGCCCGGGTGGGCTGCAGGCTTTCCGTATCATCTCCATGGACGAATCGAGTGCTCAGCACCCGTCCCAGATGTCCCCGCCGCGCACGCATGTGGTGGTGGAACCGACTTCGGCCATGGTGCGACTCGAAGTGAAGTGGTTCAACCGCATCCGCGGCTTCGGCTTCCTGTCCGCTGGCGATGGCACTCCGGATGTATTTGTCCATATGGAGACCCTGCGTCGCTTCGGCATCACCGAACTGCGTCCCGGCCAGCATGTCCTGGTGCGCTACGGAAACGGGCCGAAGGGCCTTATGGTCGCCGAAATTCGCCCGGATGGTTGGGGCGAGGCACCGTCCTCGCACTGAGGGCATTCATGTTTTCCAGGTTTTCTTCGCTCGGCGCCGCCGCTGCCGTTATCCTGCTGGCCATGCCGCTGGCCGCGTGTAGCGACGAGGGGCGTCTGACCCTTCGCACCGATAGTGGCGACTACACGTTCAACGTCGAGATAGCCGACGAACCGGCAGAGCGGCAGCGGGGTCTCATGTTCCGCGAGGAACTGGCGGACGATGCCGGAATGCTGTTCGACTTCCAGCAAGAGGCGGTGGTGTCCTTCTGGATGCAGAACACGCTGATCCCCCTCGACATGATCTTCATCGGTTCCGACGGGATCGTGAAGAGCGTCCACGTCAATGCCCGCCCGCTCGACACCACGTCGATCTCCTCCCGCTATCCGGTGCGCTTTGTGCTGGAGATACCCGGTGGGCGCTCACGCGAGATCGGCCTGGAACCCGGAGATGTGGTCGAGCACCCGTTGATTGAGGCTGTTGCCGCCGACTAGAGCCGGTGGATCACCATGCAATCTATGACGGCCCACAGGTGGAGGCTGGCGCCCGCCACCACGAACACGTGCCAAAGCGCATTCTGGAATTTCAGACGTTCCCACAAGTGGAAGATGATCCCCAGCGAGTAGGTGATGCCACCGGCGAGCAGCAGCCATAGTGTGCTCGCAGGCAGGGTCTGTGCCAGCGCCTGGAACACGGTCACCCCGCTCCAGCCGATGGCCAGATAGAGCAGGATTGCCAGCCGGCCGAATCGCTCGGGGACCAGCAGTTTCAGCGCCACCCCGACCAGCGATGCGCTCCAAACGAACGTGGTCAGCAGCACGCCATGTGTCGTGCCGCCAAGCGTCGCGAGGAACGGCGTGTAGGACCCGGCTATGAACAGGAAGATGGCAGCCTGGTCGAACCGCGCCAGCCAGTGCTTCACCGGCGTGATCGGCCACATGTTGTAGGCGAGGGAGACACCCAGAACCACGACCAGAGTGGCCACATAGACGATCAGGCCCGGCACCGCTTCCGGCGCGGTCACCAGCATGGCAAGTGCGATCAGGACAGCACCCGCGCCGATCGCCACGGCAAGTCCGAAAACGTGCACGACACCGTCGACGACCATTTCTGCAAGGGTGACGGGCCGCCTGCGCAATATTTCGAACGAGGCTTTCGTCACTTGGTCTCCCATCGGGTTATCCCGCTCACAAGGCGCGCAGTCCTCTCGACCGCCTCACCCGCCATGACCAGCGTAAAGTGCGGGCAAACGCATCTCGTTAACAACCTGTTCGAAGCACTTGACGGGTAACGGTGTCGTTACGTAGCAGCGGGAGTGTCCTAATCGAGAGCTCAAGTGTCTCCCGTACCCGTCCTCGTCGCCCTCGCCGATCCTGTCCGTTGCCGCATCGTAGAGATGTTGCGTGCCGAGGCCCAGCCGGTTCACCGCATCGCTGCGGCTTTTCCCATATCCCGCCCGGCGATCTCCCGTCACCTCAAGGTGCTGAAGCGCGCCAGGCTGATCAGCGAGAAGAAGGTGGGACGCGAGAACATCTACGTCCTCCATCCCCGGCGGCTGGAACCGGTGCGTAAATGGCTCGACGCCATTCATCCGCTCCCGGTTTTGGCAACCGTCGCCACCGCGCCCGTTCCGGTTGCCGAGGCTGCGCCTCCGGCTGCTGTGGTAGTCGAGCCACCTCCGACGCCCGTGGCAGATCCAACTCCACCTGTAATCGAGGTGGCGCCCAAGCCACCGGTCGTCGAGCCCGAACCGGTCGTGCCGGCCCCGCCGCCGCAGCCGCGGGCGCGACCCGCGCCGCCCTCGATCGAGCAGATGGGCTTCGACTTCTAGTTCCGCGGAACGGCTGGCGGCGACTGCCGTTCGTCATCATCGGCCCCAGCCATGGAGCGTGACGATGCAGTTCCCGCCACTTGAACCGACCCCGCCGGCCGACGTGCCTCCCCCGCCACCGGATGAGCTTCCCGATCCAGACCTGCCGGACGAGGACGATCCCGGGTTTCCGGACGACGAACCCGGGCCGGACCTGCCGGACACTGGGCCGGAGGACATTCCCCTGCCGCTTTGAGGCCGCGATTCGGGTTCTTCGGCTGCGGCATCCCGCAACCTCACGGTTGCGGACGCCGCCTCTGCACGGCGTCAAAGGGCATGTGTATGGGGCTCTCTGGCGATCCCGACAGGATTCGAACCTGTGACCAACAGCTTAGAAGGCTGCTGCTCTATCCAGCTGAGCTACGGGACCGAGCGAGAGCGGGTGCAGCTTTAGCGCATTTTTCCGCCAAGGGAACGCCCTTAGTGGAACGGGGCAGGGGCGGTGCTGCCCCGAATGATCAAATCGGAACTGAGCACCATGCGGCGGGGCACGCGGCTGCGCGGCTCGCCCTCGATGACGTCGATCAGCGCCTGGGCTGCCAGCCGGCCAACGGCGGCGCAAGGCTGGCGCATGGTCGTCAGCGGCGGAACATAGTGTTGCGACAGCGCCAGGTCGTCGAACCCCACCACCGATATATCGCGCGGACACTCGATCCCGGCGCCGCGCAGGGCGGTGAGGAAGCCGATCGCGCTCTCGTCATTGGCTGTGAAGGCCGCTGTCGGCCGCTCGCTCAGCGCCAGAAAGGCCGCCGCGGCGGCGCGTCCGTTCTCCATGGCGAAGCCGCCATCCAGCAGCCACTCCGGCCGCAGCGGCAGGCCTGCCTGCGCCAGGGCCGCCAGATAGCCTTCCTGTCGTTCCTGCGTCAGCACGTTGCCCTCGGGTCCGCGCAGGTGCGCGATGTGGCGATGGCCGAGTTCGATCAGGTGCCGCGTCGCCCTCTCGGCGGCATAGGCGTTGTCGGTCTTGACCGTGTGGAACGGCGAATCGGGAATTTCCTCGCACGCGACGACCAGCGGAACGGGGGAGGGCGCCTCGCGCAGGATCATCAGTTGCTCGAGGTCCACCGAGCCGTCCAGCAGCACCAGTCCGTCCACCCGGTTGGAGATGAAATAGTCCCGCAGCCGCTGGCCCGGGTCATCTCCTGAGAACCGATTGGCCACCAGCACGCCATACCCCCGCGCCGAGGCCTCGCGCTCGATGGCGTCGAGGATATTGGAAAAGAACGTGTTACGGATGTCGGGCAGCGCCACGAGGATGGTGCGGGCCGTCTTCTGGCGTAGCGAGCGCGCCGACTGGTTGAGCGTGTAGCCGGTCGCGAGCACGGCCTCGGAAACACGCCGGCGCGTGTCCTCGCTCACGCGTTCCGGCATGGAGAGTGCGCGGCTCACAGTAGCCGTCGAGACTTGTGCAAATCGTGCAACGTCTTGAATAGTCGGCGCTTTCTTGACGAGGCTCATGGCCGGCAACGTCCCCTCCGCGCACCGTGACTTAAACTGTCTAAATGCGGCTTGACAGGTCTGCAAGCTGTGTATGAAACTAATGAAATCGATTGCAGAACCTTCGGGGCTCCGAAAATGCAATCGATTACACGCAGCCAGCTCGGGACATCTCACAAGAAGGTGGCCTTGCGGCTGGCGGCACCGAGGGGCGTACTGCCCCAAGTGATCGTTGGGAGGACTATTCCATGAAGAAGTTTGCAGTGGTTGCCGCCATGGCAACCGCTCTGCTCGGCTCCACCGCCTATGCAGCGGAGCTCGAAGTCACTCACTGGTGGACTTCGGCCGGTGAAGCTGCCGCCATCGCCGAATTCGCCAAGGTCTTCGAAGAAGAAACCGGCAACACCTGGGTCGACTCCGCGCTGTCGGGTTCGGGCACCGGCGCGAACCCGGTGATCATCAGCCGCATCATCGGCGGCGATCCCATGGGTGCCACCCAGATGAACACCGGCCGCGACGCCGAGGAACTCATCCAGGCTGGCCTGATGCGCGACCTGACCGATGTCGTCGGCGACATGAACCTCGAAGAGTTCTACGTGGACGCTTCGCTGCTCGAGCCGTGCAAGTACGAAGGCGGCCTCTACTGTCTGCCGATCAACATCCACTCCTGGGATTGGCTGTGGCTCTCCACCAAGGCCTATGAAGAGATCGGTCAGCCCGTGCCGACCAACTGGGACGAATATGTTGCGTCCTGGCCGGCCCTTCAGGAAGCTGGCATCCTGCCCTTCGGTCTCGCAACCGGCTGGCCCTTCTCGGGTATTCCGGGCGCTCTGATGGCCGGTCTCGGCGGTCCGGATCTGGTGCT
>JAEZHZ010000099.1 GCA_023436745.1 Pseudomonadota bacterium
GGCGGGAACCTACTAGGCCTAGACCCGGCGCAGCCGCACTTCCTCGATCAGGTGGTTGCCGCCCTTCTTGAGGATCAGATCGGCGCGGCCCCGTGTCGGCAGGACATTGTCGAGCAGGTTGGGCAGGTTGATGGTCCGCCACACCTGCCGGCCGAACTCGCCGGCCTCGGCCTCGCTCATTTCGGCGAAGCGGCGGAAGAACGAGGTGGGGTCCCGGAACGCCGTCTCGCGCAGGCGGAAGAAGCGCTCCATGAACCAGCGCTCCAGGTCCTCGGGCTCGGCGTCGATATAGACCGAAAAGTCGAGGAAGTCGGACGCGAACAGGATGGGGTTGCCGGTCCTGGGCAGCTCGCCGGGCTGGAGGATGTTGAGCCCCTCCACGATCAGGATATCGGGGCGGTCGATGACCACCTCCTCGCCGGGCACCACGTCGTAGACGAGGTGCGAATAGACCGGCACGCTCACATTGCCATGGCCGGACTTTATGTCCGCGAGGAACTGGACGAAGCGGTGGCGATCATAGCTCTCGGGAAAACCCTTGCGCTCCATCAGCCCGCGCTCGGCGAGAACCGCGTTGGAGTAGAGGAAGCCGTCGGTGGTGACGAGGTCGACCTTTGGGCTCGATGGCCAGCGGGCGAGCAGCGCCTGCAGGATGCGGGCGGTGGTGGACTTGCCGACGGCCACCGATCCGGCGACGCCGATGATGAACGGCACCTTGTGGTCGGGCGCATTGAGAAAGCGCGTGTGGACGTTGTGAAGGCCCTGCACCGCCTCGACGTAGTAGGAGAGCAGGCGCGTCAGCGGCAGGTAGATCTCTTCCGCCTCCTCGAGGGAGATGGGGTCGGAGAGCGTGCGCAGCCGCTCGATGTCAGCCTGGTTCAGCGTCATCGGCTGGCCGTCGCGCAGGGTGCTCCACTCGGCCTTGGTGAAGGTGTGGTAGGGTTCGAGCTGGAGGGAATGGCTCACGGGTTGGCCTTTCGGGCAGCCTTCTCGGCGAGTCCGGACTGCGCGGTTCGGGCGTCGAGCTCGGCCATCACCTCGGCCAGCGGCACGCCGGCCGCCCGCAGCACCACCAGCAGATGAAACAGGACGTCGGCGGATTCCTTGACCAGTTCGGCACGGTCGGCAGTGACCGCGGCGATCACGGCCTCGGTGGCTTCCTCGCCGAGCTTCTGCGCCGCCTTGTTGATACCCCGCGCGATGAGCTTTGCGGTATAGCTCTCATCGGGCGAGGCGGCGGCGCGGACCGCGATCCGCTGTTCGAGTTCGTCGAGAGTCATCAGTCAGCCCCGGTCCCTTCCCGCCGACGGCGGGCATCCATCCAGATCGATCTCGAACGCCGGCGCGGGCAGCGGCCCGGTGCGACGTCCAGTGGATAAAGCTCTACGGCAAAACGGCCCGTGCCGTCACCTCAGACCTTAGGCCGCCCTGTCCATCCGCACCGGCACCCCGTGCTCGCGCAGATACTGCTTGGCCTCGGGAATGGTGAAAGTGCCGAAGTGAAAGATCGAGGCCGCGAGAACGGCGCTGGCGTGGCCTTCCTTCACCCCATCCACGAGGTGCTGGAGCGTGCCGACGCCGCCCGAGGCGATCACCGGCACTTCGACCGAGTCGGCGATGGCGCGGGTGAGTGCGAGGTCGAACCCCGACTTGGTGCCGTCGCGGTCCATGGAGGTGACAAGGAGCTCGCCTGCCCCGCGCTCCACCATGCGTGCCGCGAACTCCACCGCGTCGAGCCCGGTCGCCCGCCTGCCGCCATGGGTGTAGATTTCCCATTCCGAGCGGTTGTCGCCGCCGGGGCGTTCCTCGAGGCGCTGGCGCGCATCGACGGAGACGACGATGCACTGGTTTCCGAACTTGTCGGCGGCGCGGGAAATGAAGTCGGGATCGTTCACGGCCGCCGAGTTGATGGCCACCTTGTCGGCGCCGGCGAGCAGGAGCTTGCGGATGTCCTCGATACTCCTGACGCCGCCACCGACGGTGACGGGCATGAAGCAGTGTTCGGCCGTGCGTGCCACCACGTCGAAGATGGTGTCGCGGCCCTCGTGGCTCGCGGTGATGTCGAGGAAGGTCAGTTCGTCGGCGCCCGCGGCATCATAGGCGATCGCCGCTTCGACCGGATCGCCGGCGTCCACCAGGTCCACGAACTGCACGCCCTTCACCACGCGACCGCCGGCCACGTCGAGACAGGGGATGAGGCGGGTCTTCAGGGTCATGGGTTCAACTCGGTGGATAGAGCGTCCGGTGCCGGCGCGCGGCGAGCCAGTGAATGATGCCGACGACGACCAGCACCAGCATGGCTCCGGCACCGAGCGGAATGGTGGCCAGCATGAACCAGCCCATCACGAACATCGTCGAAAGCGTTGCGCCCCAGTCCGTGCCGTTGATGACGCAGTCCCCCGCCCCGGCTTCGCTCAGCGCGCAGCCATTGGCCTCGGCGATCCAGCTCGACAGCGCCACCCCGGCAACCGGCCAGAGCGCGAAGATCACGAGCGCCACGAGCACCACCGCATAGAGGCCCCATGGGAACCGCCGCAGGACCATGGCAGAGCTCACGCCGCCCGCCCGAGCATGGCCAGTGCTTCACGTGAATCAATACGGCCATCGTAGAGGGCGCGGCCGGAGATGGCGCCTTCCAGCACCTGGTACTCGGGCCGGGTCATGCGCTCGATGTCGGCCATCGAGGCGAGCCCCCCAGAGGCGATCACCGGGATGGAGGTGGCGCGGGCCAGCTCCAGCGTCGCCTCCCAGTTGATGCCGGCGAGCACCCCGTCACGGTCGATGTCGGTATAGATGATGGCCGCAACGCCGGCGCCTTCGAAGCGCTTCGCGAGTTCTATCACCGAGAGTTCGGAGGTCTCCGCCCAGCCCTCAACCGCCACCATGCCCTTGCGGGCATCGATACCCACTGCAACCTGGCCGGGCCACTTCCGCGCCGCCTCGCGCACCAGCGCCGGATCGCGCACGGCGACCGTGCCGAGAATGACGCGGGCGAGCCCCTTGGAGAGCCAGTTCTCGATATGCGCGAGGGTCCGGATGCCCCCGCCCAGCTGCACCGGGAAGCTGACACTGCCCAGAATCGCCTCGACCGCCGCGCCGTTGACGCTCTCGCCGGCAAAGGCGCCGTTGAGGTCAACAACGTGCAGGTATTCGAACCCCTGGCTTTCGAAGCTCCGTGCCTGGGCGGCGGGATCGTCGTTGAAGACGGTCGCCTGGTCCATGTCGCCGAGCTTGAGCCTTACGCACTGGCCATCCTTGAGGTCGATGGCGGGAAAGAGGATCACGGGGTCCACCTCAGGAAGTTGCCGATCAGGCGCAGGCCAAGGGTCTGCGATTTCTCGGGATGGAACTGGGCACCGAACAGGTTGTCGCGCGCAACGCAGGCGGTGACGGTGCCGCCATAATCGGTGGTCGCGACACAGGTCGACGGGTCGTCGGTGACCAGGTGGTAGGAGTGGACGGAATAGGCATGCAGCCCGTCCGGCCCGTCCGGGATGCCCTCGAACAGCTTGTGGG